>JAGWYS010000006.1 GCA_018969225.1 Gemmatimonadota bacterium
GGCGTCCTGGTAGTCGGGGGTGTCCTTGAGGGGCATGGGGGAGGGGAAGGGAAAGAGGAGATCAGGGGCACAACCACCCGGCGAAAGCTATCCTCACCGCCCCGCCGCGTCGGGCTCCCGCCCCAACACCATCCCCCGCACCCGCCCCGCCCCCAGCCGCAGCCCCGTCACGCGCCCGGCGGCATCCCGCACCGGCTCCAGCTCCAGTCCGCGGGCCCCCACCCGGTCCGCCCCCAGCAACAGCAGCGGAAAGGGCGGATTGTCCCCCACGGACAGCGTGAGCGTGTCCCCGGCCGCCGCCAGCCGATACCGCGCATCCAGCTCGGTGCTGTGGAAGGTCCCCGCCAGGGCACGCGCCAGCGTGGCGGGCACCCGCTGCGGCGCCTCGGCCGGCGCCTGCGCGGCGCCCGACGCCACCGGGGCGGCAGTGGCGGGGCCCAGCGGCTGCCGAGTGACCCGCTCCATCACCTGCAGCGCCAGTCGCGACGGATTGGCGGTGGCCGTGTTGCACAGCACCGCCACCGCCAGCCCCTCGTCGGGGAGGCGCAGGAAGTGCGTGCGATACCCCGCCAGCGCCCCGCCGTGCGCCACCACCGTCACGCCACGGTAGGTGCTGCGCGACAACCCCATGCCGTAGCCGTTGGCAATGGGACGGCCGTCAGCCAGCGAATCGGGCGTCCCCATGCGGCGCAGCAGCGGCGCGAAGTCGGGGCGGTCAAACGCCGTCGCCCACCGCAGCAGGTCCTCCACCGAGGTGTACAGCCCGCCGTCCCCCACCACGTCCAGCAGGCTGTTGGCCAGGTGCCACGCGCCCCCTTCGCGCACATGCCCGTTGGCCCGGCCTGGGACCAGCGCAGTGTGGTCATGCTGGAAGCGCGTCTGCCCCATCCCCAGCGGCGTGAAGATCCGCGCGCGCGCGAAGTCGTCCAACCGCTGCCCCGTCACCCGCTGCACCACCAGCGACAGCAGCACGTACCCCGAGTTGGAGTACAGGTGCTCGCTGCCGGGGGCGAAGTTGAGCTGCCGCTGCCGCGCCAGCGCGTCCAGCACGGCGCGCTCGGTGATCACGAAGTCCGACGGCCGCCCCGCCAGGCTGGCCAGCATGAGGTAGTCGCGCAGCCCGCTCGTGTGGTTCAGTAGCTGCCGCAGCGTGATCGCCGAGGCGTGCGCGGGGAGCTCGGGCACGTAGCGGCGCACCGGGTCGTCCAGGCGCAGCCGTCCGTCCTGCTCCAGCAGCAGCACCGCCAGCGCCTGGAACTGCTTGGATACCGACGCCGCATAGAACACCGAGCGCGGCGAGAGCGGCGCCTGCCGCTCCAGGTCGGCGTAGCCGTAGCTCCGCGCCAGCAGCGTGCTGTCCCGCCGGGACGCGCCGACGACGCATCCCGGGGACACCCCCGCGGAAAATGGGGCGAACAGCGAATCAAGCGCCGCGAACGGTGCGGTGGACGGTGACGCAGAGGCGGGCTGGGCTGCCAGCGGGCGCGCCATCACCAAGGACACCGCCAAGGCGACGGCGAGGGACGTGTCCCATCGAACCAGGGGCGTGCGGACCATCGGGACCTCGGCGAAGTGGCAACACGGCGGGGCGCGGCATGGCGGCCGCGATGTCCAAGCTGCGTTGCCGTCGGGGGACGCGGCAAGCCGCAGCGCCCGCTCGAGCACCGTGTGGAGTGCCCCGCGGTTGTCTGGTGCTCCGGCTCCCCGCACCGTATCGTCTCATGGTCCGCGCCGGGCTCCCCGACCGCCCCGTTGGTCGGTGCGCCCCGCCGTCTCCCGAGCGCCCTCGCCATGACCCGCCGCCCCACCCGCTTCGCCCTCGCGGCCCTCACCCTGCTGGCCGTCGCCGCATCCCCCGCGGCGGCCCAGCATGGTGACCACGCGCACCACATGATGGGCCCCGAGATCGTCATCCCCCCCGGGGCCGGCTACACCAAGGCCGACGTCCAGTTCATGCAGGGGATGATCGCGCACCATGCGCAGGCCATCGTCATGTCGCGCCTGGCCGAGTCCAACGGCGCCAACCCGCAGGTGCTCAAGCTGTCGCGCAAGATCGACCAGTCGCAGATCCCCGAGATCCTCATCATGCAGGATTGGCTGCGCCGCCACGGGCAGTTCGCCCCCGACACCAGCTCCTGGCGCGGCATGCGCATGGACGGCATGCTGGACGACGCGGAGATGGCCGCGCTGGCGGCCGCGCGCGGCACCGCCTTCGACCGCCTCTTCCTGGTGGGGATGATCAAGCACCACGCGGGCGCGCTTAAAATGGTGGAGGACCTGTTCAAGGTGCCCGGCGCCGGCCAGGAGGTGGACGCCAACGTCTTCGCCAACGACGTCGTCACCGCGCAGACCGCCGAGATCGGCATCATGCGCCGCCTGCTCGCCCAGCTCCCCCCCGGCTGACCGCCGGCGCGTTCCCTGTCGCGTTCCCGCCCCACCCCCACCACCGGAGTCTGACACGATGCGCGTCCTGCGCGGCCTGATCCTCCTTGCAGCCTCGGCGCTGGCGCCGGCTGCGCTGCACGGCCAGTCGTACCCCACCAACAAGGACCCCCGCACCACCCTCAAGCCCGGGCGCTTCGACGCGGGCGAGGCCATCAGCAACATGCGGAAGGTGTCCTTCACCCCCAAGCCGGCGGCGTTCGACACGGCGCGCGGGCTCACCTTCGTGAACTCCGACCTGGCCTTCGGCACCCACTACATCTACCAGGCCAACTTCGCCGGCTTCACCATCTGGGACGTCACCGACCCCGCCAAGCCGGTGCTGGCATCGGCCACCCGCTGCATCACCTCGCAGGGCGACCCCACCATCTGGGGCACCCTGTTGTTCCTTTCCGCCGAGGGGGCGGGCAACCGCAACGACTGCGGCGACGGCGGCGTGCAGGACCCCAAGGATCACATGGCCGGCGTGCGCATCTTCGACGTGAGCAACCCCAAGGCGCCGCGGCTGGTGAAGAACGTGCAGACCTGCAAGGGCTCGCATACGCACACCGTGGTCCCCAGCCCCACGGACCCGAATGTCATCTACCTGTACGTGTCGGGGCAGCAGGCGGCGCGCCCGGAGACGGAGCTGGCGGGGTGCAAGAACGGCACCGACCCCGACGATCCCGCCAACTCGCTGTTCCAGCTGGACATCATCAAGGTGGAGCTGAACCGCCCCGAGAACGCGCGCGTGATCCCCGGCGCGCGCATCTTCTCCGGGCTGGACGGCGGCGGGGAGTGCAAGAAGTTCTGCGCCCCGGTGGACCCGCGTCGCGCGGGCGCCGCGCGCACGCGCCCCGCCCCCAACCCGGAGATGCCCACGGGGCCGCGCAACTGCCATGACGTGACCGCCTACCCGTCCAAGGGGCTCCTCGCGGCCTCCTGCTCCACCCACTCCATCCTGGTGGACATCTCCAACCCCGAGAAGCCGTTCCGCATCGACGCGCTGGCCGACAGCAACAACTTCCAGGGGCGGCACACGGCGGCGTTCAGCAACGACGGCACGAAGCTCATCCAGACCGACGAGTGGGGGGGCGGCACCGGCCCCATGTGCCAGGCCTCCAGCATGATCGAGCTGGGGGGGAACACGGTCATCACGCTGGACGCGAAGAAGCGGCAGAAGCAGCGCGCGTACTTCAAGCTGCCGGCGGCGCAGGCGGCCGAGGAGAACTGCGTGTCGCACAACGGCGGACTCATCCCCGTGCCGGGGCGCGACCTGTACGTGCAGGGGTGGTATCAGGGGGGCGTGAACATCATGGACTTCACCGATCCCGACAACGCCTTCGAGATCGGCTACTTCGACCGCGGCTCCATCAACCCGCCGCGCCCGGTGGACGTGCCGGCGGGCGCCGAAGGGAACACGCTGGCCACGCGCGGCGGCGGGCTCACCATCGGCGGGTCGTGGGGGGCGTACTACTGGAACGGCCTCATCGTCTCCTCCGAGCTGGACCGCGGGCTGGACATCCTCGAGCTCACCCCCAGCGAGCACCTCTCGGCCAACGAGATCGCGGCGGCCAAGCTGGTGCAGTTCACCGAGTACAACCCGCAGAGCCAGCCGAAGATGACCTGGCCCCCCGCCTTCGTGGTGGTGCGGTCGTACCTCGACCAGCTGGTGCGCAACCAGGGGCTGGCCGCCGAGCGCACCACGGCCATCGCCGCGGCGCTGGACGTGGCGGAGATGAAGGGGGGGGTGGCGCGCGCCACCGCGCTCACCGCGCTGGCCCGTCAGGTGGACGCCGATGCCAAGGGCGCCAAGGACGCGGCGCGGGTGCGCACCATGGCCGGGGAGATCCGCCGCCTGGCGGCGGCCACAAAGTAGCGGCCGCTCCGGGGGATACCCCCCGCAGGAACACGCGGGCGCCCTCGCGAGGGGGCGCCCGTGTGCGTTGGGGGGGATAACCGTCAGAGATCGATGCCGCTGATTGATGTATATTGATGATCAATATATCATTATTTCATGCCCCTCCAAATCGCCAATCCCGTCGTCGTGGACAAGGTGGAACGCCTCGCCCGTGCCATCGGCATGTCCAAGACCGCCCTCGTGGAGCGCGCCGTGGACTGTCTGGCCGCCGAGCTCGCCCTGGATCAGGCGGGCGCGCAGGGCGACCGGATGGACGCGCTCCTCGCCCAGCTGGACCGGCTCCCCGACCGTCCGGACGCCTTCAATCCCGTCGTGTGGGACGAGGCCGGACTCCCCGCATGATCGCCGCGGACACCTCGGCGCTGCTGGCCATCGCCTTCGGGGAACCCGAGCGCGCGGCGTTTCTGGGATGCGTGCGGTCGGCACGCCGCACCCTCGTGAGCGTCGTCTCCGTGGTGGAGGCGCGCATGGTGGTGCACGGCCGCAAGGGGCAGGCGGGGGTGATCCTGCTGGACGACCTCCTGCGGCAGCCGGTGTTCCAGCTCTGCTCCCCCGACGCGAACGAGATGGAGATCGCATACGAGGCGTTCGTGACCTACGGGCGCGGCAGCGGCCACCCCGCCGCGCTCAACTTCGGCGACGTGTTCAGCTACGCGCTGGCCAAGGCGCGCGGCGTGCCGCTGCTGTTCAAGGGCGACGACTTCGCGCGCACGGACCTGATCTCGGCGCTGCCACCGTCACCGGACCCCCGCGCCGGTTAGCACGCCCCGTACCCCCCCCACGGCGCCGCCAGCGCGCGCGCCCCCAGCGCGATCGCCGTCACCCACGCGCCAATCACCAGCAGGTGCGCCGCCGTCTTGTGGCGCACCATCAGCTGCACCGCCAGCGAACCCGCCAGCAGCCCCGCAAACAGCGGCGCCGACACCCCGAACAGCCATCGCGCCGCACACCCCGGTGCCGACACGCCTCCCCGCAGCAACGGCAGCGCCACGGCCAGCAGCCACAGCGCCGCGGGGAGCAGCAGCAGCCCCGTCAGCACCCCCGCGGTGCGCCCGGCCAGCCGCACCCACGGCGCTCCCGGCAGCGCGCGCATCACCCCGTCGATGCGCAGGTCGCGGTCGCGCCACACCAGCTCCCCCGCGTAGATGGTGGCCACCAGGATGCCGAACAGCCGCGCATGGAACTCCAGCCCGCGCAGCAGCGCCGGCGCGTCCCCCGCCACGGACCAGCCGTTGGCCAGCGCGTTCAGCACGGCCAGGATCACCAGCGCCGCAAACCCCCGCTCCCGCACCACCCACCGCCACCCGAAGCGCCACTCGGTCGCCCCCTGGTGCCACGCCGAGGGCATCCCCCGCGTCGCCGGCGATGGCGACGGTGGTGACAACGGGACCGACACCACGGGCGCGCGCACCCGCGCCGGGCGCGCCTCCGCCAGCCGCTCGCCCCCCAGCACCGGGCGCCACGTGCGCACGGTCCACGCCAGCACCCCCAGCGCCACCAGCAGCCACGCGGCGCGGTGCCACAGCAGCCCCCCGGTCCATGGCAACGGGCGCGACGCACGCTCGGTCTCGCTCCACCCGGCGGTGAGCTGCGTGAGCGCGGCGTTGCCGAAGGGATCCAGCCACATCCCCGCCGGCTCCCCGCGCGCCACCAGCCCCAGCCCCGTCTGCCACAGCCCCACCAGCCCGATCCCCACCAGCAGGATCACGGCAAAGCCCCCCGACCGCGCGCCGGCGGCAAAGAACAGCGCCGCCACCAGCACCACCGTGGGGAGCACCAGCACCCCGAAGGGAGCCAGGAGGTCCGCAGGGCTCCACGCCCCCACGGTGGCGCGGTCCCCCAGCGCGAACCCCGCCGCCAGTCCCACGGGGATCAGCGCGTACACCGCCAGCAGCACCGTCAGCGTCCCCACGAAGCGCCCCAGCAGGTAGGCGGGCCACGGCACCGGCGTGGCCAGCAGCAGCCCCTGCGTGCGCCCCGCCACGTCGCGCAGCACGGTGGTGGCGGCAATCATCGCGGTGATCACCTGGCCGAAGGCGGTGAGCCCCGCCATCGCCTGCGCCACCGCCCACGGCGCGGCGCGCGGCACGCCCCCGCGGTTCCCCACCAGCTCCACCACGCCGCTGGCACCGTACCCCAGCGGCAGCAGCAGGAACACCAGCGCCGCCAGCCACGCCAGGAACTCCCGCCGCTGGGCGCGCAGCTCGAAGGCGGCCAGCGCCAGCAGCGGTGCCAGGAAGGGGGCGCGCACGCCGGACATGTCCGCAATATCGCGCGGGCTGTCCGCGCCGTATACTCGCCGGTATACCAGCCCCCCCGGCGCACCGACCGCCCCGCCCCACCCTCCCCCGACCCGTCTCCGTCCCCACTCGCCCGCCGTCATGCGCCCCTTCGATATCGTCGCGCTTCTGGTGGTCGCCATCGCGGCGCTCGCGGTGTTCCTCCCGCGCACCCCCCTGGCCGCCCTCCCGCGCCACCTCCCCATGGCCACGCTGCTGGTGGCGGGCGCGCACCTGGCGGTGGCCTTCCGCCCCTTCTTCATCCCCGTCTACGGACTCGCGCTGCTCACCGCATGGGGGGCCAACCCCCGTCGGCAAGGATCGGTGTGGATGCGACGCCTGGCCGGCATCACCGGGGTGGCGGCGCTGGCCGCCGGCGGGCTGCTGGCCTGGGCCTTCCCCCTCGTGACGCTCCCCGCCCCCGACGGCCCCTACGCCATCGGCACGCGCGAGCTGGTGCTGGTGGACAGCGCCCGCGCCGAGGAGCTCACCCCCGAGCCCAACGACCGGCGCGTGCTCCCGGTGCGCGTCTGGTACCCCGCCGACTCGGCCGTCGGCCCCGCGCAGCCGCTCCTGTCGCGCGACCGGGCGCGCGCCTTCGCCGGCGCCCTGGGGCTGCCCCGCTTCGTGCTCGACCACCTCGGCGCCACCGCCACGCACAGCCACCCCGCCGCCCCGCTCAGCGCCCGCGAGGCGCGCTGGCCGGTGGTGGTCTTCTCCCACGGCTACGGCATCGGGTTCGAGGGGCAGAACACCGTGCAGATGGAGGCGCTCGCGTCGCACGGGTACGTGGTGGTCAGCATCCTGCACCCGTGGGAGTCGCTGGCCACCCGCCTCCCCGACGGCCGCCTGGCCGTTCCCGCCCCCGAGCCGCCCATGCCCGGCGGCGCCGACAGCGCGCGCGTCATGGCCACCTTCGCGCGTCTGGGGACCGAGCGCGACACCGCCGCCCTGGTGCAGGTCATCCGCGACGCGCACGCCGTCCGCGACCTCCGCCCCTCGATGGACCGCTGGACCGCCGACACCCGCCTCGTCCTTGACGAGCTGGCGCGCCGCGGCACCCCGGGCGCCCCCGACTCGCTCTTCCCCGGGCGCCTGATCACCGACCGCGTCGGGATCTTCGGGATGTCCTTCGGCGGCGCCACGGCGGCGAACTTCTGCACCCTCGACGCGCGGTGCGCCGGGGGGATGAACCTGGACGGCCTCACCTTCGGCGAGGCCACCGACACCCCCATGCCGCGCCCCTTCTTCTTCGTCACCGGCGCCCCCAACCGCGAGATGCACACGCTGTTCTTCCAGCGCGCCACGGCCTCGGCCTGGTCCATGACGGTGGCCCGCACGCAGCACATCGACTTCACCGACTTCGGCTGGTTCTCCCCCCTCCCCGCCAAGGTGGGGATGCTCGGCGGCATCGAGCCCGCGCGCATGCACGCCATCATGAACGACGCCGTGCTGGCCTTCTTTGGCACCACGCTGCGCGGGCAGCCCTTCGACCCGGGTCGCCTCACACGCCACGCCGACGTCACCCTCACCCGGCGGACCCCCTGACGTGAGCGCCTCCCCGGTGTCCCCCGCCCCCCCGCGCTGGCCGGCGTACCAGACGGTCGTGCTCCTCTGCTTCGCGGCGGTGTTCATCTCGTACCTCGACCGCAGCAACCTGTCGGTGGCCGCCATCCCCATGCAGCAGGAGCTGGGGTGGACCGAGTCGGTGAAGGGGCTGGTGCTGTCGTCGTTCTTCGTGGGCTACCTCCTGCTGCAGGTGGGCGCCGGGTCGCTCGCCAACCGCTACGGCGGGCGGCGCGTGCTGGGGGCGGCCGTGGTCTGGTGGTCGCTCTTCACCCTGCTCACCCCCCTCGCCGCGCGCATCTCCCTCCCCGCGCTCATCGCGGCGCGCATCGCGCTGGGCATCGGCGAGGCCGCGGTGTTCCCGGGCTCCTTCAACATGCTGGGGCGGTGGGTGCACCCCGAGCGCCGCACCCGCGCCGTGGCGCTCGTCAGCAGCGGGGTGGCCATGGGCACGGTCTTCGCGCTCCCGGTCACCGCCTGGATCATCCGCGACCATGGCTGGCCCATGGTCTTCTACGCCTTCGGCGCCCTGGGGTTCGTGTGGGCGGTGGGGTGGTACGGGCTGGTGCGCGAGGGGCGCGACGCCGCGCTCCCCGATGCCGGCGACGAGGCGCCCCGCAGCATCCCGTGGGGGCGCATCCTCCGCGCCCCCGCCGTGTGGGCCATCGTCGTCAACCACTTCTGCCACAACTGGTCGCTGTACGTGCTGCTGGCGTGGCTGCCGTCGTACTTCAAGACCACGTTCAACGTGTCGCTGGCCAACGCCGGGCTGCTGTCGGCCGCCCCGTGGCTGGCCTCGTTCCTCATGGCCAACGTGGCGGGCGCCTGGGCCGATCGCCAGCTCAAGGCCGGGGTGTCCGCCACTAGCGTGCGCCGGCGGCTGCAATGCTTCGGCCTGCTCGGGGGGGCCGCCTGCCTGTCGCTGATGCCGCTCGTCCCCTCGGCCGGGATGGCCTCCGTGCTCATGTGTGCCGCCGCGGCGGCGCTGGCCTGCTGCATGGCCGGCTTCGGTGCCAACAGCCTCGACATCGCCCCGCGCTACGCCGACGTCATCTGGGGGATCAGCAACACGGCGGGGACCATCCCCGGCATCGTCGGCGTGTACGTCACCGGGTGGCTGGTGGAGCGCACCGGCGGCTACGCCGCCCCCTTCCTCGTCACGGCGGCCATCTCGGTGGTGGGCGCCATCGTCTACCTGCTCATGGGGTCGGGGGAGCGGCAGATCGACTGACCGCCCCCGTCCCGCCCGTCCCGCACCACCCATGGACACACCCCTTTCCCCCCTCGAGTTCGCCCGTCGCGCGCGCGCCATCCATGCGCACCGCGAGGCGGTGGTCGACGGCGACCGCCGCTTCACCTACGCGCAGTTCTTCGAGCGGGTCGACCGCTGGTCGCACGCGCTGCAGCGCCTGGGGGTGGGGCCCGGCGATCGGGTGGCGTACATCGCCCCCAACACGCACGCGCACCTGGAGGGGTACTACGCGGTGCCCCAGATCGGCGCGGTCATCGTGCCCCTCAACTACCGCCTGCTGCCGTCCGACTGGGCGTACATGATCACCCACAGCGGCAGTCGCGTGGTGTGCGTGCACGAGGACTACCTGGCGCAGGTGGCGGCCATCCGCCATGAGCTGCCGCATGTCGAGCACCTCGTGGCGCTGGAGGGGGAGGCGGACGGGTTCGCCTCGTACGAGGCGCTGCTGGCGACGGCCGGCACCGACGTGGCGCGCCCCGCCGTCGCCGAGGGCGACCTCATCGCCATCAACTACACCAGCGGGACCACCTCGCGCCCCAAGGGGGTCATGGTCACGCATCGCAACGTGTGGGTGAACGCCGTGGGCACGCTGGTCCACCACCCCATGACCAGCGCCGACCGGTACCTGTGGACGCTCCCCATGTTCCACGCCAACGGGTGGACCTTCACCTGGATCGTGACCGCCGTGGGGGGAACGCACGTGTGCCTGCGCAAGGTGGACGCCGCCGGCGTGTTCGGCACCGGCGCGCGCGAGCGCGTCACCGTGCTGTGCGCCGCCCCCACGGTGCTCATCACCGTGGCCAACGCCCCCGCCGAGCTGCGCGCGGGGGCCCCGCGTGGCGTGCGGGTGCTCACCGCCGGCGCGCCCCCCGCCGCCGCCACCATCGAGCGGGTGGAGGAGGAGCTGGGGTGGACCATCACCCACGTGTACGGCCTCACCGAGACCTCCCCGCTGATGACCGTCTGCGAGCCGCGCCCGGAGGACCAGGGGCTCGCGCCGGCCGAGCGCGCGCGGCGCAAGGCGCGGCAGGGGGTGGAGCTCATCACTGCCGGCGAGGTGCAGGTGGTGGATGACCGCGGCGTCCCCGTGCCGCGCGACGGCGCCACCGTGGGGGAGATCGTGGTGCGCGGCAACGTGGTGATGGCGGGGTACTACAACGATCCCGAGGCCACCGCCCGGGCCCTCGCGGGCGGGTGGTTCCACTCGGGGGACGCCGCCGTGGTGCACCCCGACGGCTACGTGGAGATCCGCGACCGCCTCAAGGACGTCATCATCAGCGGCGGCGAGAACATCTCGTCCATCGAAGTGGAGGGGGTGCTCCTCCGTCACCCGGCGGTGCTGGAGGTGGCCGTGGTGGGGGTGCCGCACCAGCAGTGGGGGGAGGTGCCGCACGCCTTCGTGGTGCTGCGCCCCGGCGCCGCCGCCACCGACGAGGCGCTGCGCGACTTCGCCCGCGAACAGCTGGCGGGGTTCAAGGTCCCCAAGGGGTTCACCCTGGTGGCCGAGCTCCCCAAGACGGCCACCGGCAAGATCCAGAAGTACGTGCTGCGCGGCGGGCGCGCCGGCATCGCGGCGCAGTAGTAGCGCATTAGTGGCGCCGTAGCGGCGTAGTAGTGGCCCAACAGCGGCTCATAAGTGGCACCAGCAGGGCGACCCCCGCGGCACTTCCGCCCGGGCTCGCACGCACACTCTCTCTCGCACCGTCACCCCCATGCGCCCTGCATCGCTGGTCCCCGTTGCGGCCTTCGCCGCCCTGGTCGCGGGCGCCTGCGCGCCGTCGCCGCGGTTGCCGGCCGCCATCCCCCCGGCCGGCGGCACGCCGCGCGTGCTGTACGCGCTGCGCGCCCTCGAGGTGGCCGAAGGGCGCGGCGCGGCGGTGGAACCGGCCAAGTGCCTGTACCTGCACTACACCGGCTGGCTCACCGACGGCAGCCAATTCGACTCGTCGCACGACACGCTCCCCGACGGCCAGCGGCGCGAGCCCATCAGCTTTGCCTACGGCGCGCGGCAGGTGCGCCCGGGGTGGGACGCGGGAGGGCTGGACGGCATGAAGGTGGGGGGGAAGCGCCGCCTGTTCGTCCCGTCGCAACTGGGGTACGGGGCCGTGGGGCGCCTGCCGTACATCCCGCCCAACGCCGACCTGATCTTCGACCTGGAGCTCATGGCCGTCGCCGACACGCTCCCGCGCACCGACACGCTCCCCCCGCGCACCCGCGGCGACCTGGGGCCGCACTGCCCGACATGGCGCAGCGTGTCGGGCGGGCGCTGATCCCGCGGGAACCCGCGGCGATCGGCGCGCGGCGAAGGGTCGCTACCGTTCCAGCCGGAAACCCGGGTCCACCGCCGGACGCTTGGGCGCATTGGCCGCGTACCACCCGGTGAGGTACAACCACCGCGTCATGCGCAGCAGCTTGGCGTAATCGATGCGCTCGGGAAGGTCGAACGCGGTGTGGTAGTCCGGGTGCAGGTTGGTCGTGTACATCAGCCCCGGCACCCCCAGGCGGGCGTACGGCAGGTGGTCGCTGCGGAAGTACCACCCCTCGGGGTGGGTGGGGCGGTCCCACAGCGTGTCCAGCACGAACTTCCCGGTCTTTGCGTTCGCGGCCAGCGCCCAGTTCACCAGGTCGGTCGACCCGCGATGCGGCGGCTGCGACCCCAGCAGCGCCGCGGTGTCGGGGTGGTTGCGCCCGATCATGTCGCCGTTGAGCACCGCCACGACCTGCGCGAGCGGCACCACCGGATGCGCCGAGTGGTAGCGGGAACCCAGCAGCCCGCGCTCCTCGGCGCCGTGGTGCACCCAGAGGACGGAGCGCTTGGGGCGCTGGGCCACCAGCGCGCGCGCCGCCGCGAACTCCGCCACCGAGACCGAGGCGTTGTCGTCCGCGCCGGCCAGCACGGAGTCCTGCCCTTCCAGCAGCCGCACGCCGTTGGCGTCCTGGTGCGAGCTGTACAGCACCCACTCGTCGCGCAGCTTGGGATCCGTCCCGCGCAGCCCGCCAATCACGTTCACCGACGGCACCTCGAACCGCTCCAGGCGGATCGAGAGCGCCACCGGCGCCCCCTGGCGCAGCGCCTCCCGCATGGACGCGCGCACCAGGAACGACGGCGTGGGGCCCGTCCCCGCCTGCGGGAGCGGCGCCACGCGATCCGACGCCCCCGCGGCGCGCGGCGTGGCGCGGTCCACGTCGTAGTTGCCGCGCGCCCGCTGCACCGAGATGGCATCGAACGCGGCATCGACCGAATCGCTCGCCACAATGAGCACCGCCGCCGCCCCGCGGCGCGCCAGGGTGCGCATCGTCGCCTGCACCGCCGCCTCCGCATACCGCACGCGCGTGGGGTAGCTGGTGGTGCGCACCAACGCCGGCGGCGGCGCAACCACCGGCGTGGCCACGATGCGTCCGCGCACGTCCACCGTGGTGTCCGCCGCGTCGGCCAGCCACAGCGCCGCCCCCGACGCCTCCACGGGGACCACCGCGTTGGCCACCAGGTCGCCGAACACCGACAGGGCGCGTCCGCCCACCGTCGCCGAGCTGGCGGTGGGGGAGACGCGCGTCCGGACGATGGTGAACCACTGGAACCAGCTCCCGTTTTCCCCCATGGGTGTGAGCCCCAGGCGGGCATACTGCTCGGCCACCCACATGGACGCGCGCAATTCGTCGATCGTCCCCCCCTCGCGCCCCCGCATCTCGGGCGCCGCCATGGCGAACAGGTCGCGTTTGAGGTCGGCCTCGCGGATGGCGGCCCACGCGCGCGGAAGCGGCGCGGGGACGGGCGGGGGCGCCGGTGCCTGGGCTTGTGCCTGCGCTGGTGCCTGCGCCTGGAGGGGGCGGGCGGCGGCGCCGGCGAACACGCCGGCACACGCGCTGGCGGACGCAGCGAGGAAGCAGGCCGCGCGAAGGCGGCGGCGCGGAAGCGGGAGGCGGCGGGTCATGGAGGGAAATCAACGCCGACAACCGGCGTGCGCCAGAGCCCCGTCAAGCGGCCCCCGCCCCCCTCATCCCGCGCGCGTGGACCACCCCGCCAGCTGCTTCCCCACCGGCAGCGACCGCACCCGCACCCCCGTGGCCGCGGCAATCGCGTTGGCAATCGCGCCGCAGCTGGGGGGCACCCCGGGCTCGCCAATCCCCCCGGGCTTCCCTTCGCCGGGCACCAGCACCACGTCAATCTGCCGGGGCGCCGCGCGCAGCCGCGTGAGCTCGTAGTCGCGGAAGTTCGACTGGGTGACGCGACCGCCGGCAAAGGTCACCTGGCTGTGCACCACGTTGCTCATGGCCATGATGAACGCCCCCTCCATCTGCGCGCGCGCCCGGTCGGGGTTGGCAATGAAGCCGGCGTCCACAGCCATGGTGGCCCGCGGGCACAGCACCGTCCCGTCCGGCAGCACCTCCACCTCGGCCACCACCGCCACATAGGTGAGGAAGCTGCGGTGCATCGCGATCCCCCGCCCGCGCCCGCGCGGCAGCGCGCCGTCACGCCACCCGCTCCGCTCCACCGCCAGCTCCACCACGCGCCGCGCGCGGGCGGTGTCCAGCGGATGGTCCGCCCAGCTGGCGCCGTAGTTGCTGGCCGGCTTCACCAGCCCGGCAGCGGACAGGTCCACCGTGCGCGGCCTGCCAATGAGGTCCAGCAGGAACGCGGCGCTGTCGTGCTTGGCCGCGCGCGCCAGCTCATCCACGAACGACCCGATCGCAAAGCCGTGGTGAATGGCGTTCACGCTGCGGTACCACCCGATGCGCGTGTGCGCCGGCGCCTCCCCCACCTCCACCCGCAGGTTGGGCACCTCCCACGGCACGTCGCTGGCGCCGTTGGTCAGCTCGTCGGGCTCGGCCCCCTTCACGCCGGGGGCAAAGGTGGCGCCAATGGCCGGGTACGCGCTGCGGTGCAGCCACGCCGTCACCTTCCCCGCGCCATCCAGCGCCGCCTCCAGCCGGTGCGCGGCGCACGAGTGCAGGTAGCCGTTCCGCAGGTCGTCCTCGCGCGTCCACTGCACCCGCACCGGCGCCCCCACGTCGCGCGCCAGCCACGCGGCCTCGCACAGGAAGTCGGGCTTGGACTTCCGCCCAAAGGCGCCCCCCAGCAGCGTCACGTGCACCCGCACCTTGTCCACGTCCATCTTCAGGTACTCGGCCACCGCCTTGCGTGCGTCCATCGGGCTCTGCGTGGGGGCCCACGCCTCCACCATGCCGTCCTGCACGCGGGCGATGGCCGCCACCGGCTCCATCGGCGCATGCGCCAGGTGCGGCATCCAGTACTCGGCGCTCACGGTGTTGGCGGCGGCCGCCAGCGCCCGCGGAGCATCCCCCACATTCCGCCCCGCCTGCCCGGGCTTGCGCACCTCGGCCATCAGCTGCGCCTTGTACGCCGCGCTGTCATAGGCGGCGTTGGGACCGGCGTTCCAGGTGATGCGCAGCGCATCACGCCCGCGGATGGCTGCCCAGGTGTTGGCCGCCACCACCGCCACCCCGCCCAGCGGCATGAAGCCGCCGGGCACCGCGCCATCCGGCAGGCGAATGATGCGCTCCACCCCGGGGACCGCCTTGGCCGCGCTGTCGTCGAGCGTGGCGATGGTCCCCCCCCACACCGGCGGACGCGCAATCACCGCCACCTTCATCCCGGGCAGCCGCACGTCACCACCATAGACGGCCGTGCCCGTGGTCATCGGCACCAGGTCAATCCCCGGCATGGCCTTCCCTTCCCACCGCCGCTCGGCGGGAGCCTTCACCCGCACCCGCCCGGCCGCCGGCAAGGGGAGCGCGCGCGCGGTGGCCACCAGCGCGCCAAAGCGCGCGCGGCGCCCGCTGCGCTCGTGCACCACCTCGCCGTTCTGCGCCTTCACCTGCGCCACCGGCACCCCCCACTGCTTCGCCGCGGCGTCCTCAAGGAGCGCGCGCGCCGTGGCCCCCGCTTCACGGTACTTGTCCAGGAAATCGCGGATGCTGGTGGAGCCGTCGGTGTTCTGGCTGCCGTATCGCTTCTCGTCGCCCAGCGCCTGCTCCACCCGGCAGCGGCTCCAGTCGGCCTCCATCTCGTCGGCGATGATCATCGGCATGGTGGTGCGGATCCCCTGTCCCATCTCCGAGCGATGGCAGAGGATCGTCACCAGGTCGTCTTCACCAAGCCGGATGTACGCGTGCGCGTCCCACGGCTCGGCGGGGGCCACCCCGGCCAGCGCCTGCGCATCCAGCCGACGCACGCCCAAGGCGCCGGCCGACAGCACCAGCCCGCCCATGCCCAGCAGCTTGAGGAAGTCGCGGCGCGCCTCGTCGGCAGCCAGGGCTGGCGGCGCGCCCTCCGGAGCGGCGCCCGGGGTGCCCAGCCAGGGAAGTCGCGTGCGCGGGCTCACGGCGCCTCCTCCCAGGGCTGCGCCGCGCGCATCTGCTCGGCGGCCTGCTTGATGGCCGCACGGATGCGCGGGTAGGTGCCGCAGCGGCAGAGATGGCCGTTCATGGCCGCCTCGATGTCCGCGTCGGTGGGCTGCGTGGTGCGGGCCAGCAGCGTGGCCGCCTGCATGATCTGCCCGCTCTGGCAGAAGCCGCACTGCGGCACCCCAACCCGGCGCCACGCCACCTGCAGCGGATGCTCGCCGGTGGCGTGCAGCCCCTCGATGGTGGTGACCGCGGCGCCCGCCAGCGTGGCCATGCGGCGTTGGCAGGCGCGCACCGGCGCCCCGTTCACGTGCACCGTGCAGGCGCCGCACTGGGCGATGCCGCAGCCGTAGTGGGTGCCCGTGAGCCCCAGCTCGTCGCGGAGGAACCAGAGCAGCGGCATCGTGGGGTCGCCGTCGAAGGAGCGCGGCGAGCCGTTGACGGTCAGTTGGAGCATGCGGAGTCCTGGCGGATGGGTGACGCCGGGAATGTGCGCGCGGGAGGGGGCGGTTGGTTAGGGGGGAAAGGAGGGCGCGCGCCCGGGGAGACCTCCCCACATCGGCCTCGCCGCGCTCGCCCCCAGGTCCTGCCATATTCCTTGCTATGAAACCGCTTGAGCGCCTGGCCGCCGCGCGCACCCCCACCGGCTCCGTCCTGGAGCTGTTCCGCCATGACGGCGCCTATCTCATCCGGGCCGACGGGGTGGAGCTGATGTCCACCCGCCGGCACCATTCGGAGGACGCGCTGGCCGAGCTGGCGTGCGCGCCCCATGCCGGCACCGAGGGGGTGCGCGTGCTCATCGGCGGGCTGGGGCTGGGGTTCACGCTGCGGGCCGCGCTGCGGGTGCTGCCGCAGGACGCCCAGGTGTGGGTGGCGGAGCTGCTGCCCGAGGTGATCGCCTGGAACGCCGACCCGGCATACGGGATCTCGGTGGAGGCGCTGCAGGACCCGCGGGTGCGGGTGGTGGAGGGTGACGTGACGGCGCTGCTGCGGACCCACCCCGGGCACTTTCACGCCATCATGCTGGACACCGACAACGGCCCCGACGGGATGCTGCTGCGCGACAACGCGCCGCTGTACGCCGCACGCGGCATCCAGGCCACCAAGGCGGCGCTGTGCGACGGCGGCACCATCGCCTACTGGTCGGTGGCCGACGACCCCCGCTTTGCGGGCGCGGTGGAAGGGGCCGGGATGCGGGTGGCCACGCACCGGGTGCGGGCGCACGCGACCTCGGGGCCGTGGCACACGATCTACGTGGCGACGCCGCGGCTGAAGCGCAGCCGATGGCACGAGGCGACTGGGGACGAAACTGCCTGGGAGCCAGGGATTGGTTCCGATAGCGAATAGGCACAGGGACGAGGTCATGGGTCGTAGCCAACACCCACCACCTCGTCCCTATCCCTCCCGCCTATCGGTCCTGACCGCTGGCACCTGGGCAGTTCCCCTACCGCACGAACGCCTCCCCCTCCATCCCCCGCGCCACCACGGGCGGCGCGGCGATCCGCAGGTGCCGCAGCACCGACGGCGCGATGTCCACGATCGCCGCCTCCCCCGCCAGGAAGCGCGGCGTCAGCGGCCGCTGGTTGGTCACGATCCACGTGGTCCGCTCGCGCGGCGACTGCCCGCCGTGCCCCTTCCCCGTCTCGGCGTCGCGGCCATGGTCGGTGGTCACCACCACCATCCACCGCTCCCCCAGCGCCTCCCGCTGCCGCACCGCGCGCCAGATCCGCCCCACCATGGCGTCCGCCTGCCGCACGGCCGCATGAAACGCCTCGTGATCCCCGTGCGCATGCCCCGCGTCGTCGGTGTGCTGCAGGTACACCCAGCTCAGGTCGGGGCCCCGCTCGGCGATATATCGCGCCGCCTCGTCCGTCACCCGCTCGTCAATCGCCAGGATGTGCCGAGACGCCGCATCGTGCGGAAACGCCACCGTGTCGTGCTCAAGTCCGTCCACCGCATGGTCGATGCGGAACGCCCCCGCCCCCGGACGCCCTTCGCCAATGAGCACCGTGCGGTTGTCCAGCCACGTGGAGAACACCGCCGTGGTGCGCGTCGAGTCGGCGGTCTCCACGATGCGAAACAGGTTCCAGTGGTCGTAGTTGGGGGCCAGGTTGCTGTTCCCCCGCACGCGGTGCTTGTCGGCCCAGGTGCCCGTGAGGAAGCTCATGTACCCGGGGGCCGACACCGTGGGCGTCTCCGTGCGCCCGCCCCGCTCGCCACCCACGTGCGCGCGCGCGTACCCCCCAACCGCCGCGATCGCGTCCAGCGCCGGCGTCTCCACCCGCTCAATCACGTCGGCGGGGATCCCGTCCAGCAGGATCACCACCGCCTTGCGCGGCGGGTCGGCGCGGCGGGGGAGGGGGGCACGGCACGCCGAGCCCAGGGCGACGGCGGCGAGGAGCAGGAGGGAGGCGCGCATGCAAAGCAATGAACCACGACGGCGGTGACCAGGGAACCACGTCGTGGAGCCGTTACCGTAGATTACGCGCATGACTGCGCCCCGCCTCTATCGCCTGATCGCCGCCGACGGCAGCACGGTGTCCAGCGCCACGCCGGGCACGCTTGGCGGCCACCGGAAGAACCGCACCTACGGCCGGCTCGACTGCAAGGCCGCGCGACGGGCGCTCGGCACCGGGCGCAGCTACGAGCAGCAGCGCGTGTTCTTCGCCGACGAAGCCACGGCCGTGGCGGCGGGCTACCGCCCCTGCGCCACCTGCCTCCCCGACGCGTACACGGAGTGGAAGGCCAAGGGGGGACGCTAGCGCTCATCCCGGCTCGGGCACGCGCGCCCTCGGGTCAGCCTACCGGTCCGTCTGCCCCCTCATCACCCGCCCGCGCCACCGTCACCGGCGTGCCGCTGAAGCCGGCCACGCCGCACAGCGCGTCCACCCGCGCGTCGTCGGTGAGGTCGTTGATGCTCACCCCGGGCACCGCCGCCGCCGTGCGCAGCTGCACCCCCGCGCGCCCGTGCCCCCACCCGTGCGGCAGGCTCACCACCCCGGGCATCATCGCGTCGGTGACCACCACCGGCGCCTCCACGGCTCCCACGCGCGACGTCACGCGCGCCACCGCGCCGTCGGCCACGCCGCACGCCGCCGCGTCGCGCGGGTGCATCAGCAGCGTGCACCGCGGCTTCCCGCGCACCAGCCGCGCGCTGTTGTGCATCCAGCTGTTGTTGCTCCGCAGCTCGCGGCGCCCCACCAGCAGCAGCGTCCCCGGCGGCTGCCCCCGCACCGCGTCCAGCGCGCGCTCCAACCCCCGCGCCACGCGCGGCAGGTCGGCCACGATCGCCGCCGGCGCCGCGTGGATCTTGCCACTGGCCGTGCGCAACCGCCCGGGGAGCATCGGCACCAACGCCCCCAGGTCCACGCCGTGCGGCTGCGCCTCCAGCACCGCCATCGTCAGCGGCGGGCCGTCCCCCGGCGTGCGGCGCGCGTACGGCCCCTTCGCCAGCTCGTGCGACAGGATCCCCTTCACCCCCATGCGGCGCATCGCGCGCGTGGCCATGCGCTGCTTGATGGCGCGCCAGCGCCACCCGCGCTGCAGCCGCTCGGTGAGCGCGCTCAGGATCTGCCAGTCGGGCATCGCACCCGCGGGCGGCGCAAACAGCGGTGGCGCCCACTTGGCCACGTTCCGCACGGCCAGCGCGTTGAACACCACGTCGTAGTGCTCCCGCTCCAGCGGCCCCACCGGCGGGAGGATCACGTGCGCGTGCCGCGTGGTCTCGTTCAGGTAGAAGTCCACGCTCACCATGCACTCCAGCTGCCCCAGCGCGCGCTCCAGCCGCCCGCCGTTGGGAGTGGACAGCACCGGGTTCCCCGCGTGCGTCACCAGCGCGCGCACCTGCCCGGCCCCGGGTGTCTCGATCTCCTCCGCCAGCGCCGCCACCGGCAGCTCCCCCATGAACTCCGGGAGCCCGCGCACGCGGCTGTGCCACCGCCCGATCCGGTCGGGGGCGTACCCCCCCTTGGCCCCCACCGGGTCCACCGCCGGCGTGGTGAACATCACCCCGCCCGGCTCGTCCAGGCGGCCGGTGAGCAGGTTGAGCGCGGTGATGAGCCACGTGCTCACCGCGCCGAACTCCTGCATGCTCACCCCCACGCGCCCGTACAGCGCCGCGGAAGGCGCGGCGGCAAAGTCGCGCGCCAGCGTGGCGATCGCGTCGGCCGACATCCCCGTGGCCGGCGCCACCCGCTCGGGGGTCCACCCCGCCGCCACCTCGCGCAGCACGTCCAGCTCCACCGCCAGGTCGCGCGCCCGGCTGGGGCGCTCCAACCCCTCGGCCAGCACCACGTGCAGCATGGCCAGCAGCAGGAAGGCGTCGGTGCCGGGGCGCACGAAGTGGTGGGCGTCGGCCGCCTGCGCCGTCTCGGTGCGCCGCGGGTCCACCACCACCACGCGCCCGCCGCGCGCGCGAATGGCCTTGAGGCGGCGCGCCACGTCGGGGGCGGTCATCAGCGAGCCGTTGGAGGCCAGCGGGTTGGCGCCAATGATCACCAGGTGCTGCGTGCGGTCCAGGTCGGGGATCGGGATCAGCAGCGGGTGGCCGAACATCGTGGCCGCCGCCACGTGGTGCGGCAGTTGGTCCACGCTGGTGGCCGAGTAGCGGTTCCGCGTCCCCAGCGCCCGGAGCAGGAAGGGGAGGAACAGCGACGCCCCCACGGAGTGCACCGTGGGGTTCCCCGCATAGGTGGCCACCGCGTCGCGCCCGTGCCGCCGCTGCACCGCGCGCAGCCCGCGCGCCGCCACGTCCAGCGCCTCACCCCACGACACCGGCACGAAACGCCCGTCCCGCTTCACCAGCGGCTGGCGCAGCCGGTCGGGATCCTCGTGGAGGTCCTGGAGCGCCACCGCCTTCGGGCACAGGTGCCCGCGGCTGAACGGATCGTCCGCGTCGCCGCGGATGGACGTCACCCGCCCCCCGTCCGTCTCCACAAGGAGCCCGCACATCGCCTCGCACAGGGGGCAGGTCACCGGTCGCGCCACAGGTGCATGCATGGGGGCAGTGAGAGAGGGAACGGAAAACCCTGCCGGAAGCTATCCGGAATTGGCCACCGCCGGCGGGCAGACGCCGCGCCAAGGGCACAATTTCCCCCATCCCCACCAACTATCACCCAACACCTCCCATGCCCCGCCTATTCCTCGTCGCCCTCCTGCTCTGCACCGCCTGCCGCTCCGGGCTCCCCCCCATCGCCGCCTCCCTCCCCCCGGCGCCTGGCGACCTCCGCACCCTGTACGCCGTGCGCGCCGTGGACGTCGCCGTCGGCACCGGCAAGGACGCCCGCCCCAACGCCTGCCTGTACGCGCATTACACCGGGTGGCTCACCACCGGCACCAAGTTCGACTCCTCGCGTGACACCATGCCCAACGGGAAGCCGCGCACCCCGCTCGTCTTCCGGCAGGGGGCGCGGCAGGTCATCGCGGGGTGGGACGCGGGCTTCGAGGGGATGAAGGTCGGCGGGCGCCGTCGCCTCTTCCTCCCCTATCAGGTCGCCTACGGCGAGGAGGGGCGCCCGCCCACCATCCCGGCGCGCTCCATGCTCGTGTTCGACGTGGAGCTCATGGACGTCACCGACGCGCCCCCCGTGCCGCCGGGGACGCCCCCCGCGCAAGCGCGGTGCAAGCCGTGGGAGCAGCGGTAGGGGGCGGTAGCCTTCAGCCCAAGAGGTTGACGCGCAACGAGTGGGCGCATGCTGCAGACGACGGACGCTGGGGGGGCAGCACCGGGCTACGCGGCGCTGCCTGCCCAGGGCTTGATGCGACGGAGCACCGGCGCCAGCGCCTTGGCGGCCACCTCGGTGTCATGGGCGGCCTGGGCCCGCAGCCAGTAGCCGTTGGAAAGCCCGAAGAATCGGCACAGGCGCAGGTCGGTGTCCGCGGTGATGGTGCGCCGCCCTGCCACGATCTCGCCGATGCGCTGGGCGGGCACGCCAATCTCCTTGGCCAGGCGATACTGCGAGATCCCCATGGGGATCAGGAACTCCTCCCGGAGCAGCTCGCCGGGGGTTACGGGCTTCGGCGCGGGCATGGGCGAGCTCCGTCAGTGGTAGTCGACAATTTCCACATCGGCTGGTCCGGCAGGTGTCCACCGGAAGCAAGGGCGATACTGATCGTTGATGCGTATGCTGTGCTGGCCGGCACGGTCCCCGATCAGCGCCTCCAGACGGTTGCCCGGAGGTACCCGCAGGTCCTCGAGCCGTCCGGCGATGTCCAGTTGGCGGAGCTTGCGGCGAGCCACCGTGGCAACGGCGGCAAAGCGCCAGGTGCCCCGTCCTGCGGCGAGCGCCTCGGTATCGCGATCGCGGAACGAGACAATCACGTCAATAGTAACGCGGCACGTGATTACTGCAAGGCGAATGAGCGGGCAGGACCATGCCACCACGCTACCCCATGGCCGGGACCCGCGCGCACCCGCGCAACGCCCGCGGGGTCTTCCCGACGCCGCCGCGCGGGCGGACGCGCGTCACCCCTGACGGCTGCGCTGGAACACCACGAGGTCGTTGGCCGGCACGTCATCCAGCCCCAGCTGCCGCATCTGCGTGATCAGTTGCCCCCGGTGCTGGGTGCTGTGGTTGAAGCAGTGCAGCAGCATGCGCCACACGGTGCTGCGGTGCGCGTTCCCCTTGAGGTCCTGGTACACCCGCTCCCCGTGCAGCGCGCCCTCGTCCATGCCCATCACGAGGTCGTGCAGTCGCCCCGTGTGCGTGGCCAGCGTGCCAATGTCCGTGCTCTCCTCCGCCGGCCAGCGCACCGGCTCCCCGGCAATGCGGCAGTGCCAGGCACACTCGGCGTTCCGGATGTGCAGCAGCGTGAGGCGCAGCGACGGGAAACTGCTGGGCGCGGGGGCGTCCAGCACCGCCTCCGGCTCGCGCCCCAGGCGGTCGAGGAATCGCGCATGCGCCCACTGGTTGTAGGCGGCCAGCTCGTGCAGGATGGTGGCGGTCATGGCAGCGGGCATGCCGGGGTGAGGCGCGCCCTCAGCGCACCATCCACTCCGCCGTCAGCAGCACCGTGTCCCACCCGATGCGCAGCTCGCCGCGCTGGGCGCCGGGCGCGGTGGACGGCACCAGCCACATGCTGAGGCTCTCCAGCGGCGTCGCCAGCACGCTGCTGCGCATCGGGATGCGCGCCGCGTCCTTTGCCGCGTCGTACGGGGTGACGTTCACCTGCGCGGCACCGGTGGTCTCCGCCTGCAGGATCAGCGTCCAGCCGCTCTTGGCCGGCAGCATCTGCGCCACGTAGCGACCGGCCGGCACCGCCACCCCGCCCAGCGTCAGCGGCACGTCGGTGGTGAACAGCGTGGCCGCGTTGGCGCCCAGCCGCCACACCGTGCCCAGCGGCACCAGGCTGTCCGTGTTGATGTGCCGGCCGCGCAGGTGCGGCTGGCCGTAGTCCAGGCGGATGAGCGCCGGCTTCCCCGCCGCGCGCTGCGCCGCGGTGTCGGCGAAGGTCAGCGCCACCTCCGCCGTGGCGCGCGTGCTGGGGGCGGCGCGGCGCGCGCCCGCCTGGGCCGACAGGAGCGCCGGCGCACCGGCCAGCAGCAGGAAGGAAACGGTCAGGAGACGCATGCGATGACGAAGCGGAAGGGTTGGCACCAGGCCGGCATCGGCCCGAGGCGGCAATCTAACCCCCCCGCGCGCGGCGAGGTGCTAGCGACGCCCGCTCCATTGCTCCACCTCCAGCTCCGCAAATCGTGCGAAGTCCCGCACGTTCTGGGTGACCAGGGTGAGTCCCCGTGTGAAGGCGATGGCGGCGATCTGTCCGTCCACGAAGGGGGCGGGTCGACCGGCAGCCTCCAGGCGAGCGCGTTCGCGCCCATGCCAACGGGCTGCAACCTCATCGTACGGCAGCACGGGAAAAGCCGCCAGCACCACGTCATGCAGGTAGCGCTCCAGCGCATCCCGGCGTCGGCCGCGCTCAAGGCGCGCGCACCCGTAGGTGAGCTCATGCCAGACGGGTGCGGCAATGGCGCACAGGTGGCCGTCGGCGGCAAGCCGCTTCACGATGGATGGAGCCGGAGTCGGGGCGACGGGTGCCGACACGACGGACGTGTCAAGCAGGTACTGCAGCGTCACAGGCTGACGTCGCGTCCAGGCGTGCGATCGCGAGCCCGCGCGAACACCGCCCCCTCAATGCCAACCTGGTCGAGCGGATGCTGCGCCAGAAAGTCGCGATACGCATCGGCAAACCGGGCCCGCTCGGCGCGAAGCCGCGCCACCTCCGCCACCGACAGCAGCACGGCGATCGGTTGGCCTCGCCGCGTCAACTCGACCGCCTGCCCGGCTTCGGCCTGGTTCACCAGGTCCGACAGCCGGGCCCGGGCTTCAGCGATGGAATAGCGTCGGGACATAGCCGAAATGTACATCAAGATGTACATCAAAAAAGAACCCCCGTCTTGCCGGGCCACGCGTGGCGACGTCGTCATGGACCCACCATGCGCCGCGTGTCGGGGAACGTCACACCCGGACAACGCACGCAGGGCCTTGGCAACGCCCCCTCACCCCCCCCGCGCGCGCTTCTCGATCTCGTCCAGCAGCCGCTGCTCGATCTTGCCGCTGCTGCCGCATGGCAGCAGGTCCGAGCTCGTCCCGCTGGTGAGGTCCTTGGCCGTCGCCGACAGCTGCACGCTCACGTCGCTTGTGCCCCCGGGGGCGTCCGTCACCCGTGTCACCAGCGCCATGTAGATGCGGAACGTCGCCGCGTTGGGCCCCGTCATCCCGCTGCCGCAGTCCAGCAGCTCCACCATCGGGCGCCCCAGGAACTGCCGCACGCGGTAGAAGTCGGGGTTCCCCACGCGCCGCCCCACCCGGTCGTCCAGCGTCACCGGGATCATGAAGCCCTCGTACGCCTGCCGTACCGCGGCCAGCACCGTGGCTGGCGCCATCGCCATCCGCCGCGACTGCTCCGGGGGCGCGGAGGAGTACGTCACCCCCTTCCCGTCGGTGAGGATCGCCCGCCGCGCGGCGGGGACGTCGGACACGGCCCGGGGCGTCGACGATTGGGGGGTCGACCCCGGCGCACCCCCGCCGCTGGCACACGCCGCAGCGCCGACAATCATGAGGACGGTGCCTGCGGCGCGCCACGCACCGCGTTGGGGGAACAACGGCCCCGTGGGCCCGGACCCGAACAGTGGGAGCGCCATCGCCCGCCCTGCCATGCAAGAGGTGGCCAACGCGAGCACATCGCGTCGGGGTGCGCCGTGCGACCAGGATGCGTCAGGACCTGTCGAGTATACGGCGGGGCGCCCGTGACGGCGAGCGGCGGCGAAGCCGCAGGTGCGGCCGAACGCCGTGCTTGCGAGGGTGGCGGGCGCGCCGTAGGCTCACCGCACCCCGTCGTCTCCTCGGTTACCTTCGCATGCGCCTGCGCCCTGCACGGCTCGCGCCGCTGCCGCTGCTCCTCCTCGCGCTGGACGCGTCGCCCCGCGCGCACGCGCGCCAGGCCCCCGCGTGCACCCTGGTGGGCGCCGATTCCCTCACCAGCGTCCCTGGGCGCCCCTTCCAGGCGCTCCCCAGCGCCGACGGCTGCCACCTCTTCGTGTCGCTCAACCCGGCGACCCCCGGGCAGGTGGCCGGCGTGGCCGTGCTGGCCGTCACCGGCGGCGCGCTGCGCCTGCAGCGCGTGGTCCCCACTCCGCAGCCCCCCGCGGGGATGGCGCTGTCGCGCGACGGCGCCGTGCTGGTGGCCACGCACGACGCCGGCGCCTCGCTCTTCCGCGTGGACGCGCTTGTGCGCGGCGACGAGGCGCTCATCGGCCGCATCCCCGACAAGCCGGGGGCAGGGCGCGTGTACGCCGCCATCTCCCCCGACGACGCGCTGCTGCTGCTGGCCGACGAGCGCGCGCGCAGCATCACCGTGGTGGACTTCAGCCGGGCGCGCACCCCCGGTGGCGCGGCCGCCAGCGTGCTGGGCGCCATCCCCACCGGCGACCTCCCCATCGCCCTCACCTTCTCCCCCGACGGGCGGTGGCTCTTCACCACCAGCCAGCGGGTCCCTGACACCCGCTCGTGGCCCGTGGTGTGCCGCAGGCTCGGCTCCCTCGATCCCGCCGATCCCCCCGCGCAAGTGGAGGGGGCCGTGCTCGTGGTGGACGTGGCGCTGGCGCGCACCGACCCGGCCCGCAGCGTGGTCCGCACCGTGCGCGCCGGGTGCAACCCCGTGCGCCTCGTGCTCTCCCCCGACGGGACGCGCGCCTACGTGAGCGCGCGCGCCGAGAACGCGCTGCTGGTGTTCGACGCCCGCGCGCTGGCCGCGCCGGGGGACACCGCCTCGCCGCTGCTGGGGCGCATCCCCGTGGGGACCGCGCCGGTGGGCGTCGCCGTCACCCCCGACGGGCGCCGCGTGCTGGTCACCAACTCCAACCGCTTCGCCTTCAACGCCAACGACCGCCAATCGGTCTCCGTCATCGACGCCGCGCGGGTGGGCGAGGGTGACCGCGCCAAGGTGGGCGAGATCCCCGCCGGCGCCTTCCCGCGCGAGCTCCGCCTCCACCCCGACGGACGCACCCTCGTGCTCACCAACTTCGCCTCGCAGACCGTGCAGCTGGTGGATCTCGCCCGGCTTCCGTGATCGTCCCGCCCCGGCTTTGCCATGACTGACACCGCCTACCCCACCGAGCAGGCCATCCGCGCCAACCGCGCCGCGCTGGGCGACCTCGTGGTCACCACCCCCGTGCGCCGGCTGGTGGACCACCTTGTGGCCGAGCGGCTGGGGGACACCGCCGTATGGCTCAAGGAGGAGCTGTTCCAGCGCACCGGTTCCTTCAAGCCGCGCGGCGCGCTCACCGTCATGCGCCAGCTGGACGCCGCCGCGCTCGCGCGCGGCGTCACCGGCGTGTCGGCGGGGAACCACGCCATCTCGCTGGCGTACTCCGCGCGCACGCTGGGGACCACCGCCTCCGTGGTGATGCCCCGCACCGCCAACGCCTATCGCATCGCCGTCTGCCGCGAGCTGGGGGCGTCCGTGGAGCTGGTGGACACCGTGCACCAGGCGTTCGACCGGGTGCGCGAGATCGTGGCCGAGCAGGGGCGCACCTTCGTGCACCCGTATGAGGGGCCGCTCACGGCGCTGGGCACCGCCACCGTGGGGCTCGAGTTCATCGACCAGGTGCGGGCGCAGGGGAGCGAGCTGGACGCCGTGGTGGTGGCGGCCGGCGGCGGCGGGCTGGCCGCCGGGGTGGCGTGTGCCGTCAAGCGGCTGTCACCGGACACCCGGGTGTTCGTGGTGGAGCCCGAGGGGGCCGACACCATGGCGCGCAGCTTTGCCACCGGGGAGCCGCAGGCGCTGGACGCCGTGCGCACCATCGCCGACTCGCTGGGCGCGCCTCGCTGCGAGCCGTACTCCTTTGCCATGAACCGCGCCTTTGCCGACGAGGTCGTGCTGGTGAGCGACGAGCAGATCCGCGACGCCATGCGCCTCACCTTCCGCGCCGCCAAGCTGGTGGTGGAGCCCGCGGGGGCGGCGGCGCTGGCCGCCCTGCTCCACCCGCTGCGCGAGCGGCTGTGGGGGCGGCGCGTGGGGCTCGTGGTGTGCGGTGGCAACATCGACGCGGCCACCTTTGCGGCGCAGCTGGCGGGATAGCCCTCGCCGTCAACTTTTCCCTTCACCCCATGTGGCCATGACCGCTTCCGTGATCGCTCCCGCCTCGCTGGCCGACGCCTTGGCCGAGGCGCGCGCGGCGTACGGTGCCGCCAACCCGCTCAGCGCCGCCCGCTACGCCGATGCCACCGCGGTGATGCCCGGGGGGAACACCCGCACCGTGCTCTTCTACGCCCCCTTCCCCCTGGCGATGACGCGAGCCGAGGGGTGCCGGCTGTGGGACGCCGACGGGCACGAATACGTGGACTTCCTGGGGGAGTACACCGCGGGGATCTACGGGCATTCGCACCCCGTCATCCGCGCCGCCATCGACGGCGCGCTGGACCGCGGCGTCACCTACGGCGCCAGCAACATGGCCGAAGCGCGCTTTGCCCGCGCCGTGTGCGACCGCTTCGGGCTCGAGCGCGTGCGCTTCACCAACTCGGGGACCGAGGCCAACGTGCTGGCGCTGTCGGTGGCCCGCGTCTTCACCGGGCGCCCGCGGGTGCTGGCCTTCACCGGGGGGTACCACGGCGCCGTGGTGGGGTACGTGACCGGGCCCTCCGCCATCAACGTCCCCTTCGACGTGGTGCTGGGGCGCTACAACGACCTGGAGGGGACGCGCGCGCTGCTGGCCGAGCACGGGGCGCAGCTGGCGGCCGTGCTCGTGGAGCCCATGCAGGGGAGCGCGGGGTGCATCACCGCGGACCCGGAGTTCCTGGCCATGCTGCGGGAGGAGAGCGCCCGCGCGGGGGCGCTGCTCGTCTTCGACGAGGTGATGACCTCGCGGCTGGCCCCCGGCGGGCTGCAGGCGGCGCTGGGGGTGCGCCCCGACCTGACGACGCTGGGGAAGTACGTGGGTGGGGGGATGTCCTTCGGCGCCTTCGGCGGGCGCGCCGACGTCATGGACCTCTTCGACCCGCGCCGCCCCAATGCGCTGCCGCATGCGGGCACCTTCAACAACAACGTGCTCACCATGCACGCCGGGCTGGCCGGGCTCACCCAGGTGTACACCCCCGAGGCCGCCAACGCGCTCAACGCCCGGGGCGAGGCGCTGCGCGCGCGCCTCAACGACGCCTGTGCGCGCGCCAACGCGCCGCTGCAGTTTACCGGGCGCGGGTCGATGCTGGCCGTGCACGGGTGCCGCGGTCCCATCCGGTCGGTGGCTGACGTGGCCCGCGGCAATCCGCTGCTGACGGAGCTGTTCTTCTTCGACCTGTTGGCCCGCGGCATCTGGCTGGCGCGGCGCGGCATGATGACGCTGTCGCTCCCCATCGGCGACGCCGAGTGTGACGCGCTGGTGGCGGCGGTGGAGCGGTTCCTCGACGAGCGGCGGGGGGTGCTGGCGTAGGGTCGCCGCGTGTGGCGTGAACGGCGGGCACCGACCCGCCGGTCATGACACCGCCGTCACACCCGACGCGTGCGCCACCCGCCGCGCCGGAACATCGTGAAGCTCACCAGGCTCAGGGCGGTGTACGCCACCGCCACCGCCCAGAAGGTCCCCTCCACCCCCAGCGGCGTGTGGCGCGACAGCCACCACGCGGCCGGCAGCTGGATCGCCCAGAAGCACGCCACGTTCATGAGCGTGGGGGTGCGCGTGTCGCCGGCGCCATTGAACCCCTGCTCCAGCGTCATCCCCAGCGCGTAGGCGGGGAACCCCAGCGCCATGATGCGCAGCGCCCGCTCCGCCACGCGCACCACCGCCGGGTCGGTGGTGAACGCCGCCACCAGCGGCGTGGCGAACAGCCAGAACACCACGCCGGTGAGCGTCAGCAGCGACACCGTCACGCCCGCCGCCACCCACACGCTGCGCGCGGCGCGGTCGGGGTTGTCGGCGCCCAGCGCCTGCCCCACCATCGTGGCGGCGGCGGCGCCCACGCCGTACGCCGGCATCAGCGCGAACAGCAAAATGCGGATGGCGATCGTGTACCCCGCCATCGCCGTGGCGCCAAACCCCGCGGTGAGGCGCGCCAGCCCCGTCCAGCTCATGGTGGCCAGCGCCGTCTGCACCGTCCCCCAGCCGCTGAGGCGGGCGATGTTCCACAGCGTGGTCGGTTCCACCGCCAGGTGTCGGCGCCGCACCGCCAGGTGCCCCGTGCCGCGTGCCAGCGACCAGAGCGCCCAGGCCAGCCCCGTGCCGCGCCCGATCGCCGTGGCCCACGCCGCCCCCACCAGCCCCAGCTCGGGGAAGGGGCCCCAGCCGAACAGCAGCGCCGGGGCGAGCGCGATGTTGAGCGAGTTCCCCAGGATCAGCGTGCGCATCGCCACCGCCGGGTCGCCGGCGCCGCGGAACACCGCGTTCACCAGGAACAGCAGGATCACCGTGGCGCTCATCCCCAGCGACACCCGCGTGAAGGGGGTCCCCACCGCGAGCGTGGCGGCGTCGGCCCCCATGAGCGACAGCAAGTCGGGGGCGAACCACGCGCCCGCCGCGCCGATCACCACGGACAGGACCACCCCCAGCAGCAGCACCTGCACCGCCGCGCGCGCGGCGCCGTCGGGGTCCTGCTCCCCGATGCGGCGCGCCACCGTGGCCGTGGCGCCGATGCTGAGCCCCATCGCGAGGGTGTACAGCACCATCATGAGCGCCTCGGTGAGGCCGATCGTGGCCACCGCCGCGGCCCCCAGCCGCCCCACGAAGTACACGTCGGCCACGGCGAAGAGGCTCTCCATGAGCATCTCCACCACCATCGGGACCGCGAGGAGGAGGATCGCCCGCCCGATCGGCCCCTGCGTGTAGTCGTGCGTGCCGCCGCGCAGCGCCTCGCGCAGGGTGGCGAGGAGCGACGGGCGGGCGGCGTCCTGCGCCATGAACAGTCTCCGAAGCGATGGGTGCGCGAATAGTATCGCGGCCCGCGTGTTCCTCAACCGCGAGGGCTGGCAGCGGCCAGGACCGCAGCAGCACCTCCGCCATGCCCTCCCGCTTGCGGCCGCCCCGCGCGGGCGGGAGAATGGGGGCGGCACCGCACCCCGCCGCGCCCTCACCCTCCTCCCGCCACGCCCCCATGACCGCCTCCCGCCGCGATTTCGTCCGCCAGATCGGCCTGGGGCTGGCCGCCAGCGCCGCCGCCGCCGAGTCGCTGGCCGCGCAGGCGGCTCTGCTCCCGCGCGGTGATTCGGAGCGGTTGCTCGTGGAGAACCCGCACCACCCCGTGCCGGCGCCGGTGGGGGTGGACCGGCTGCCGCTGGCGTGGTACCAGCGGCAATCGCAGCGGCTGCGCGAGCAGGCGCGCGCGCGGCGTGGACGTGCTGCTGCTGCAGAGCGACGTGAACCTGGTGTACTTCACCGGCTGCTTCCGCGGCAGCGGCGAGCGCACCACCTGGGCGCTCATGCCCACGCGCGAGACCGACACCGTCTACTGGTTCTCGCCGGCCATCGACCGCGACCTCATCACGTCGTGGTGGTGCACCGAGAACGACTACTACTTCTGCTATCCGCACGCCGAGGGCGGCTTCCCCAACCGGGGGGAGCTGTCGAAGGGCGCGCGCGTGGACCTGTGGGCGTGGGTGCTGGGGAAGCTGGCCGCCAAGGGGCTGGGGGACGTCACCATCGGGCTCGACCGCGAGCTCACCCCGTCGGCGCAGCGCACCTTCGATCGCGTGCTGCCCTCCGCCAAGGCCGTGGACGTCAGCGACCTGTGCCTGCGGATGCAGGTCATCAAGACCCCAGAGGAGATCGCCCTCACGCAGCGTGCGTATCGGTACTTCGACCTGGTGCACTGCTTCGCGCGCGACTACCTGCTGGAGCATGGCACGAAGACCACCGACTACCAGGTGGGACAGGCGCTGTCGCAGTACGGCATCAACCTCATGATGCGCGACGTCAAGCGCGACGGGCGGCCGCACAGCGCCGTGGGGATGGAAGTCACCGGCAACTATGTGCGCACCGGCGTGGCCACCGCCTATCCGCACCCCAACCAGTTCTTCCACGCCCCCATCCGCAAGGGGCAGCCGGTGTACGTCAACTGCGACATCCTGCTGGGGGGCTACGGCGGCGAGGGATACCGCAACTACATCCTGCAACCCTCCAACGCCGCGCACGACCGCATGTGGCAGGTGGTGGCCGACACGGTGCAGATGATCGTGGAGGAGACCAAGCCGGGGGCCGTCTGCTCCGACATCGCCTACAAGGTGCACGCCTACCAGATCAAGCAGGGGATGCAGGAGTGCATCTACCACCGCCCGGGCCACGGCCAGGGGCAGAACTTCGTGGGGCACCAGCCGCCGTTCCTCGCACTCGGCGATCACTCGGTCATCGAGGAAGGGATGACCTTCTCCGTCGAGCCCGGGCTCTACGACGAAAGGAACGGAGTCGGCATCAACCCCAGCGACCGGCTGGTGGTGCTCAAGGACCGGGCGGTGCTGATGAGCCGGATGCCGTTCACGAAGGAGTGGAGTTACTTGAACGTGTGAACCCGGGGGCGGTGCGGCGGGTCATCGGGGTCCGGCGCTGTCGGTCAGTCCTTCTGCCTCGAATTGGATGCCGAGGTGTTCCAGCAAGCGGTTCTCGATGGTGGTTTGCGCGGCCAGGTTCGTGAGCTGCCCGATTTTCTCCAGCAGGCGCTTTTTCGAGATCGTGCGAATCTGCTGGGGCATGACAATGCTCCCGTGGTCCGCGGTGATGGAGCCGGGGGGGAGGAGCACCTCGAAGGGATAGGGCTTCCGTCGCTTGCCGTCGGGCTTGGTGGCGGACAGCACCGTGACCACGTCGAGCTGCGCGTTCACGCCGTCATTGGAGACCACCAGGGCCGGGCGCCGTTCGCCCCCCTGTTCGCTGCCCACGTGCGGTTCCAGGTCCACCCAGTACAGGTCCCAACGCCGGACCGGTCCCCTGTAGGCCATGGCGGTCAGGCGTTGGCATCGGTGCGGTCGGCCAGTACGGCGTCGAACGCACGGGTGGTGTCGGTCATGTCCGCCACGAAGTCCGGGTCCTGTGCGGCCTGGGCGTAGGCGGCGTACAGGCGAGCCCGGCGCTGTTCGCGAAGGGCGGCCACGATGGCGTCCTCGATGAAGGCGTCCGCGCTGGGGGCGTCGCCGGCGTCCACGGCCGAGCGAACCGCGTCGGCTACGCGGGTGTGCAGGCGGATGGTGACCTTTTTCAGGGGATCGGCGGCCGAAGCGCGTCGGCGGATTGGCGTGTGGGACGTGGTTGATGGTGCCATGGGGGCTCCGGGTTTGCCGGATATCAGGCGGTTCTCGGTATGGGGAGCCGCGAGTTTGATCGGAATTAGGTTTGTGTATGGCAACAAGTATGGCATATAGAGTGGTTTCGTCAAGATCTGCGTGGGGTGGCCTGGCGCCATGGTAGGCGCCGATACTGGGCGCGTCACACCCGCACGCGGCACATCGGGTCGTGGGAACGCGGCTGGGGTTGCGGAATTCCTGAGGTATGGTATGTTATATGGTATGGCTACCATGACCCACCGCACTACCTTCGCCCTCGACGAGACCACCGTCACCCGGATCCGCGCCCTCGCGGACCAGTGGGGCGTGTCGCAGGCGGAGGTCATCCGACGGGTGGTGGCGCAGGCCGACGCGCCGCCAAAGCCCGATCCGGTCGCCATGCTCGACGCGCTCTTCGCGGCCGGCGGTGGGGTCACCGGCGAGGCGGCCCAGGACTACCTGGCGGAAGCCCGCCACGCGCGGCGCGAATGGCGCACGACGTGACCTGCCTCGACACCAACTACCTCCTCCTGGGACTCGTCCCTGGCAGCCCGGAGGGGGACCGCCTGCGCGAGTGGACCGCCACCGGCACGCGGCTGGTGGCCCCTGCCGTCGTCTGGTTCGAGTTCCTCTGCGGACCGGTCTCGGCGCGCCAGGTGGAGACCATGCGCGCCTTCCTGCACGAGGTCATCCCCTTCGCCGAACCTCAGGCGGGGCTGGCGGCCACCCTGTTCAACGACGCCGGCCGGAGACGCAGCACGCGCGTGGACGCGATGATCGCGGCCACGGCCCTGGTGGCGGATGCCGCATTGGCCACGAACAACACCGCGGACTTTGCACCCTTCTGCGCGGCCGGGTTGCAACTGGCGTAGCGTACGGTTGGTACGGCACCCCCCTCAGCTTTCCCCCCACCCCGAACCGCCCCATGCCCACCTCCCGTCCCCTCGCGCGCGCGCTGTCCGCTGCCGCGCTGCTGTCCCTCCCCGCCCTCGCCACTGCGCAGCCGACCGCCTCCCGCGCTGCGGCTCCCTCGGCGCCGGCCGCACGCCCCGCCGATGTCGAAAGCATCGACGCCATCATGCGGGCCATCTACGACGTCATCTCCGGTCCCGCCGGCCAGCCGCGCGACTGGAACCGCTTCCGGTCGCTGTTGGCGCCCGGCGCGCGCCTCATCCCCACCGGCAAGGGCCCCGACGGCAAGGGGGTGCTGCGCACGTGGACGGCGGAAGAGTACATCGCCATGGCCGGCCCCGGCCTCGAGCGCGACGGGTTCTTCGAGCGCGAGATCGGCCGCAAGCTGGAGCGCTATGGCAACGTGGTGCACCTCATGAGCGCCTACGACTCCAAGCGCACCCTCAGCGACCCGGCCCCGTTCGCGCGCGGCGTGAACTCCTTCCAGCTGTTCTACGACGGCACCCGCTGGTACGTGGTGACGATCTACTGGGAAGCCGAGACGCCGGGGAACCCCATTCCGGCGGCGCTGCTGTACGCGAAGTAACCGCGGCGGGAGCTGAGCCCCGCCCATCCCCCGCCTCTTTCGTTGGAGCCTCCATGCCGATCACCGTCTCCACCGTCATCGCCGCCCCCATTGCGGAGGTGTGGCGGCGTTACACCACCCCTGAGGACATCAAGGCGTGGAACGCCGCCTCGCCGGATTGGCACACCACGGCGTCCACGGTGGACCTGCGGGTGGGGGGCACCTTCTCCTCGCGCATGGAGGCCAAGGACGGGTCGTTCGGCTTCGACTTTGCGGGGCAGTACACCAGGGTCGAGGCGCCGCACGCCCTCGCGTACGCGTTTGGCGATCGGACGTGCCAGGTGACATTCACCGACGGCGCGGAGGGGGTCACCGTGCGGGTGACCTTTGACGCCGAGGAGGTCCACTCGGAGGAGCAGCAGCGCGAGGGGTGGCAGGCCATCCTGGACAACTTCCGCCGGCACGTGCTGGCCAGCCAGCCGGGAGCGTAACCGCTCCCGTCATGCGGACGCAGACCCGCGGCCCGCCCTGGCCGCGGCTATCCCCGCAGCACCTTCTCCATCGCCTTCCCCTTGGCCAGCTCGTCCACGAGCTTGTCCAGCTGCCGGATGGCCCGCATCAACGGGTCCTCCACCGCTTCCACGCGGACGCCGCACACCACCCCGGTGATCTGCGCCCGGTTGGGGTGCATCGCGGGCGCCTGCGCGAAGAAGTCTTGGATGGTGGTCCGGGCGTCCACGTGCCGGTGCATCTCGGCCTGGTCGTATCCGGTCAGCCAGCAGATCACGCGGTCCAGCTCCTCACGCGTGCGCCCCTTCCGCTCCACCTTGGCCACATAGGCCGGGTAGACGGCGCCGAAGGGGGTGGTGAAGATCCGGTGGGTGGTGATGGGCGTTGGGTTCACCGCACCACCCGGAACGTCAGCCGCGATTCCTGCCCCGGCCCCCGATGCACCCGCTGCGTGGCCGCGCGGTAGTCGCTGGCCCTGGCCTGGTAGATGTCGGTGAACACCTGCGGGTTGCGGTCCACCAGCGGGAACCAGCTCCCCTGCACCTGCACCAGCATCCGATGCCCGCGGCGGAAGGTGTGGAACACGTCGGGCATGGCAAACGCCAGGCGCGTCACCTGCCCCGGCACCAGCGGCGTGGGCGTGGTCACGCTCTCCCGGAACTTGGCCCGCATCACGTCGCCGCGCACCAGCTCCTGGAACCCGTCGGGGTGTTCGTCAATCAGCTTCACCACCCAGTCCCCGTCGGTACCCGTGGTGGAGACGAACAGCGTGGGGCGGATGGGCCCGGCCACGGTCACGTCCTCGGTGAGCGGGTCCCCGCGATACGCCACCACGTCAGCGCGGGTGGCGCTGAAGCGCTGGTCGCGCGCCATGTAGTCGGGCTCCATGTCCGTCCCGCCGCGGGCCACGAAGGGGACGGGGTTGGCCGGGTCCGACACCCATTCGTCAACGCCGCGCGCGCCCGCGTCGGTGGGCGCGCCCTCAGTGAGCGTGCGCCCCGCGCCCAGATAGAGGTTGCGCTCGGCCCCACCCGCCGGGGGCCACTGGTCGAAAGTGCGCCATTGGTTGCGCCCGGTCTCGAAGGCCCACGCCTTGGGATGCGTCCACCGCCCCGTCCCCTTGAGGGTGGCCTCGAAGAACGGCAGGACCACCTCCTGCTGGTAGAAGTCGGCGGTGCGCTGACCGAACTGCAGCTGGCCGGCAAAGCGCGCCGAATCGCGCGCCCACTGCCCGTGCAGCCACGGGCCGATCACGATCGCGCGGTCGGTGGCGGGGCTCTGCCTTCCCAGCGCCTTGAATAGCTCCAGCGCGCCAAAGTAGTTGTTGGGGTCGTACACGCCGCCCACCACCAGCACCGCCGGGGTGATCTTCTTCACGTGCGGCAGGATGGCGCGCGCCTGCCAGAAGGCGTCGTAGGTGCCGTGGCGCATCATGTCGCTCCACCCCGGCGACCGCCCCTTGAAGTACTTCGCCTCGGCCTCGCCCAGGGCGCCCATCTCCAGGAAGAACTTCACCCCGTCGGTGGTGCCGAAGTCGAACGGCGTCCCGCACTGCATCGACGGGCCCGTGCCGCGCATCCCGCACTGCGCCATGAAGTTGAACGTGGAGGCCAGCAGGAACGCGCCGTGGTGGTGCGTGTCGTCCCCCAGGAACCAGTCCGTTTGCGGTGCCTGCGGTGAGACCGCCTTGAGCGCCGGGTGTGCGTTGATCATTCCCGCGGTGGCGAAGAACCCGCCGTACGAGATCCCCCACAGCCCCACGCGCCCGTTGTTGGCGGAGACGTTTTTCAGCAGCCAGTCGATGGTGTCGTACGTGTCGGTGCTTTCGTCCACGTCGCGCGCCGAACGCTTCGAGGCGCGATGCGGCGTCATGTGCTCGAAGGTCCCCTCCGAGCGATAGCGGCCGCGCACGTCCTGCTGCACGAAGATGTACCCCGCTTCGGCGAACCGGGGGCCCGGCCCCAGCATGCGGGGGAAGTTCGCGTCGCCGTAGGGGGCGACGCTGTAGGGGGTGCGCGAGAGCAGGAGGGGAAAGGCGCCCGGCCGGTCCTTGGGCGTGTAGATGGCGGTGAACAGCCGCACGCCGTCGCGCATGGGGATCTGCACTTCGCGCTTGGCGTAGTGCGCCCGCAGGTAGCTGGTGTCCGGGGCGGCCGGCCCGGGCTGCGCGCGGGAGGGCGTGGCGGTGGCGAGGGCGCCCAGGAGGGTCAGGATCGCCGGGAGGAAGGCCGAGGAGGGGAGCATGGCCTTGAGTGTGCGGCGCCTGGGGGTGGGTGGCAAGCGTCGAGGGCGGTGTGAGAAGGAGCCCCCAGCCTAGTACGTGCCAATCTCCTCGTAGGGCACCCCCAGGCACGCTTCGATCCGCTCGCGCGTAGCCCCGTGCACCCGTTGGATCTGATCCTGCTCGATCCGACGGATTGTCCGTTCGGCCACGGGTGCGAAGTCGTGTTGGTGCAGCCCCTTCAGCAGGCGAAGTCGGCGAAACGCGCTGCCGAAGCTCGTGCCCTCCGTGCGTTCGGCGCGCTTGGTGCGGCGCCGATAGTCGGCATCGCAGGCGTACAACACGGCATCGACGGACGCCTCGTAATCGCCGAACCGCACCGACTGCCCGTGGTCGGCAATCCCGAACGCCTCAAACTGCGGGCACACCCCATTCCCCGTCGCCTGGAAGAAGGCGTAGGGGACGACCAAAGGTTCCAGCGTACCGCGATAGAGCACGACGATGCGATCCGTCGGGTCAACCATGCCGCCAATGACGTAATCGCCGGGATGCGCTTCCGTCAGCACCGCGGCAATCTCGTCGGGTGGCAGGTAGGCATGGATGGCCGATGTTTCGGTACTGGAGTCGGCGCATGCGGGTGGTGCAGCCGAGGGCGGCGTCAGGGCGAAGACAACCCGGTCGAAGAGTCCCGTCAGGATCTCCCGCCGAGCATTCGACTGGGGGAGAGGCGTGCTCGAGAGCACCAACAATCGACGTCGGACACGCGACGGGGGACGCATGGCGGGCCAGAGCACCTGGGCAAGCAGGCGCATGGCCCGCTCTTCACCATCGGCAATCCACGGTGCGCGCGAGGTGTTTCGCTGGTATGCCTCCGCGGCCTGCTCTGCGGTCTGCACAATCCACAAGCTGTTCGCCTGCTTGAACGTGTCACGCAGGTGACGGTCGGGATCGAGGAGGATGATCGAGTCGGCGGCGGTCGACGTCATGGGTCGGTTCAGGGACATGGTTCCCGCCTGGTATCCCGCATCATCGACCGTGGCCAGGCGGGCGGGACCTTCCGCGGACCGGATTCAGGTGTCCGTGAAGCGCATCCCACTGCTCGCACAGCAGTCCAAGGTGGGTGTGGATGCACGCGATCACCGCCGTGGGCACTTCGGCGGGCGACGGCTTCGGATCCATGAACCCGACGTCACGCAGGCTGAACCGCCAGCGCTTGGTTCGGCAGATGATGGAGACGTGTGGTGTCTCCAGTCGCTCGCGTGCAAAGATCTTGATTTTCCACGGATCCGGAACGCCCGGCAGGGAGTACGTCATGGCCTACGTCCGAACGATATGTCCGGTGTATGTGTTGTGCAAGACCGGTCATTTTTTGTTGGGTGTTCGGAGAAGGGGGCCACGGCTCCACCCTACGCCATCCCGCGCATTCGGTCACACCCGCACACCGCCGGTTGGCTCATGGCGACGCCAGTGGAGCCGATGTCTTCGGCGCGTGTGGGCCGGTGTCCTGACGGGTTACGTGTGGTGGCGCGGGGGCGCCGTCAGCGTGGTGACGGCAGCGGCACCGGCACCACGTCGAGTCCGTCGATCCCCATGAAATCGTCCGGATTGCACGTGTACACCGGCAGGGCGTGCGCCAGCGCCGTGGCGGCAATCATGGCGTCGTAGGCGCGGGCGGCGGGCTTGCGCCCCGACTGGCGCAGCGCGGCGGCGACGCGTCCGAAGGCGCGGGCGGCCGCGGCATCGAACGGGAGGGGATCGAAGTCCGATTCGGCCTGCTGGAGGTGCGCCTGCCGCGCCGCGCGTTCGGCATCCGAATCCGCCACCAGCGGCCCCACGGTCAACTCGGCCAAGGTGATCGTCGTGATCAGGGGTTCGTCAGGCAGCAGGCACGGATCGTCAAGCTGGCGCAGCTTGAGGACCGTGCTCGTGTCCAGAATCCCTCGCGCATGGCGCACGCGCGCAGTCACAACGACGCATCCAGCACGCGATACAGGTCGGTGCGCAGCTTTCGGTGTTCGACAGGCGGCAAGTGACGCCACCGCGTGAGCAGCGTGGTCGCCGGAATGGCACGGCCGGGCACCGGCCGCAACTCGGCGATGGGCTCGCCGTCCATGGTCACTGTCAGCGTTTCGCCGCCGGCGACCCGTCGCAGCACCCGCCCGCCGTTGTTGCGCAGGTCACGCACGCTGACGCTGTCCATGGAGCCAGTGTATGACGCGTGAGACACAGGGACAAGTCACGACACCTGCGTGCCGAACAGCCGCCCCACGCCGGCTGACGCCGCCATGGCCAGCGCCCCCCAGAACGCCACCCGGAACGCGCCGCGCCCCATCGACGCCCCCCCCACCCGGGCGGCCACCGCACCAAGGACCGTCAGCAGCACCAGCGCCGTAGCCGTCACCA
>JAGWYS010000190.1 GCA_018969225.1 Gemmatimonadota bacterium
GCGGATGGCCCGCGATCCCGGCACGGCGCTCTCGGCGACGGTGGCGCGTGAGGTCGCGCAACGGGCCGGGATCCCGCTGGTCATCACCGGTCGCGTGTCCGCGGCAGGCAGCGGTTTTCTGGTCACCACGACGCTCGAGTCGGCGGGATCGGGAGCGGTGCTGGCCACGGTGCAGCGTGGCGCCCGCGGCGCGGACGACTTGCTGGGGGCGATCGACTGGCTGGCGCGACGCCTGCGGGAACGGGCGGGCGATTCCTACCGCACGGTGGGCGCGGCCCCACCTTTGGCGGAGGTGACCACCGCCTCCCTTCCCGCGCTGCGGGCCTTCAGCCACGCGGTGGGGTTGGCGGAACGGCAGGGCCGGTTCGCGGATGCGGTGCCGCTGCTGGTGGACGCCATCCGGCTTGACTCCACCTTCGCCAGTGCCTGGCGCTTTGCGGCCACCTACGGTTGGGTATCCGGTCGGCCAGGGACGGAGGTCGTCCGCTTCACCCGGGAGGCCTACCGGCGCCGAAACCGCGGAACCCCCGGTGAACGCGTGGACATCGAGGGCTTCTACGCCAGCTTCACCAATTCCCGGGCCCTGGCGGACGCGCCGCCGTCGATGGAGCGCCCGCAGGCCGTGGCGATTCACCTGTTGCGCGTGTTGCGCGAACTCGGGCGCAACGAGGAAGCGGCTTCGCTGGCCTTGGCCAAGCTGCGGGCCGATTCGGCCGCCGGCCAGCCATCCTCCTACTCGACCTATCTGAATCTGGCAACCGCGCAGGCGGGCATGGGACGGCTCGCCGAGGCCCGGCGCACCCTGGCGGAGCTGCGGCGCGTTGCCCCGGACGCGTTCCTGACGCAATTCACCGGCAGGCTGGTGGCTTGGCGAGCAGGCGGAGCGGACAGCCTTGAGGCGTACCTGCGGGACCTCGCGGGGAGCACCAACCCGCAGACCGCGGTGGCACGGGTGGAAATGCAGGCGGTCGCCATCGGGTTGCGCGGGCGGTTGCGGGCCTATGCGGTGGCCGCACGGCAGGCGGAGGCAAATCCGCCGACCGCGATTCGGTCGATCTACACCCTGCAGCACGCCGTCGGGATGGTGGCGGCGACGGCAGTGCACCGCGCCCAGCCGGCGCAGGGCGTCCGGCAACTGGACTCCCTGCGCCGTGCCGATCCGCAACGGGAGCTGGCCCCAATGGATCGACGTGATCCCGAACTCGCCATCGCGTACGCGCAACTGGGGCGCCCCGACCTGGCTCGACCGCTGCTGGCGAACTACCTGGGCGCCCTCGACGCCGACCAGCGGCTGTACGCATGGGCCCGGTGGCGGCTGGCCGAGGGGGAGGTCGCGCTGGCGGAGGGACGCGTTGCAGACGCCATCACCGCCTTTCGAAAGGCGGGCGGATCGGACTCGGGCAAGGTGGAGCCGGCATGGAGCGGCCGAGTGGACGCCGCGATGGGACGCGCCTTTGATCGCGGCGGCCGCAGCGACAGCGCGGCGGCGTATTTCGCACGGTTGGCGGACGGCGACCTGCCCATTGACGGTCCGCTGACGCTCCCCATCGCCCTGCGCCGCCTGGGCGAGCTGGCCGAGGCGCGCGGCGACCTGCCGGAGGCCATCCGCCGCTACCGCGCCTTCGCGCAGCTGTGGCGCGACGCGGATCCCGAGTTGCAACCGCAGGTGGCCGACGTGCGCCGGCGGATCGCGGCGCTGGAAGCGCGTGAGGCGCGGGGACGGTGATGGCGACCGACCTCCTGCGCCCACGGCTCAGTGCCGCCCTCGGCGACCGCTTCACGCTGGAGCGCGAGCTCACCGGCGGGGGGATGGCGCGCGTGTTCGTGGCCCACGAGGCCGCCCTCAACCGCCGCGTGGTCATCAAGACGCTGGCGCCGGAGGTGGCGGCTTCGCTGTCGACCGAGCGCTTCGACCGGGAGATCCAGCTGGTGGCCGCGCTCCAGCAGGCCAACATCGTGGGCGTGCTCACGTCAGGCGCGGTGGACGGCGTGCCCTGGTTCGCGATGCCGTTCGTGGAGGGCGATTCCCTGCGCGCACGGCTGGCCGGTGGACCGGTGGGTGAGAGTGAGGCCGTCGGGATCCTGCGGGACGTGGCCCGGGCCCTCGCGTACGCGCACGACCGCGGCGTCGTCCACCGCGACATCAAGCCCGACAACATCCTGCTCTCCGGCGACGCCGCCGTCGTCACCGACTTCGGCATCGCCAAGGCCGTGACCGCGGCACGCACGCAGGCGGAGGCTACGCCGGCGACAGGCGCGGCGATCACCTCCGCCGGCATCTCCCTGGGCACCCCCGCCTACATGGCCCCCGAGCAGGCCGCCGCCGACACCAACGTGGACCGCCGCGCCGACCTCTACGCGCTGGGGTGCGTGGCCTACGAGCTGGTGACGGGGCACCCGCCCTTCACGGGGGGCAGCGCGGCGGAGCTGCTCCGCGCGCACCTCCTCACACCGCCCCCGGCCATCCCGACCGCCGCCGGGGTATCGCGCGGCTACGCCGCGCTGGTGGCCCGCTGCCTGGCCAAGGACCCCGCCCAGCGCCCGGCCAGCGCGCGCGACGTGCTGCGCGCGCTGGAGCAGCTGGGAGGCGTTGGCGAGCCGGCGGGCGCCCCCAGCGGGCTGGCGCCCGCACTGGTGGCGTGGGCGGCCACGCTCGGCGCCACCTACGTGTTGGCCCGCGCCGCCGTGGTGGGCATCGGGCTCCCCGACTTCACCGTGGCGTGGGCCACCGGCGCCGCGGCGCTGGGGCTGCCGGCGGTGCTGGCCACCTGGTGGATCAAGCGCACGGCACGGAAGGCGCAGCTGGCGACGCCCACTTGGACCCCCGGCGGTACCCTCACGCAGACCACGCTGGCGGGGCTGGCGATCAAGGCCAGCCCCTACGCCACCTGGCGCCGCACGCGGCGGGCAGGGTGGGTCGTCATCGGCACCGTGACGGCGCTGGCCGCGGGTGCGGCGGGGATCATCCGGGCCCGGGCGGTGGCCATCCCGGCGGACGCCCGGGTACTGGTGGCGGACTTCGCCATGCCGGACGCCAACGCGGCGCTGGGGGAGGCCCTCACGCAGGCCATGCGCAGCGGGCTGCAAAGTTCCGAGGCGCTGCGGCTCGTCTCGCCAAGCGAGGTGGGGGCGGCGCTTCACCGCATGCAGCAGGATCCGGCCACACCGCTGTCGCGCAGGGTGGCGCGCGAGGTGGCGCAGCGCGCGGGCATCCCGCTACTGGTCACCGGCCAGGTGGCGGCCGCCGGCACCGGCTTCGTGGTGTCGGTGCAGCTGGTGGATCCCGCCTCTGACAGCGTGCTGGTGCCGCTGCAACGCGCCGTGTCGGGGCCCGGGGAGCTCATTCGCGACATCGACTGGCTGGCGCGTCGGTTGCGCGAGCGCGTGGGGGAGTCGCTGCGGGCCGTGAACCGCACGCCACCGCTGGAGCAGGTGACCACGGCCTCCCTCCCCGCCCTGCAGGCCTACAGCCGCGGGGCGCGGTTGGGGGACGTGCAAGGAGACTTTGCCGGCGGGCTTTTGGCGCTGCAAGAGGCGGTGCGGCTGGACAGCAGCTTTGCCAGCGCCTGGCGCAAGGCGTCGGCCTATGCCTTCAACCTGGGGCGCCCCGCCTCCGAGGATTTGCGCTATGCGCGCGAAGCCTATCGCCTGCGCGACCGGGTGGCAGGGAGCGAGCGGCTGCTGATCGAAGCGACGTACCTGACGCGAGTCGCCTCCCGGCGCGCGGCGGACGCCTACTTGGCACACGCCCTCTCGCCCGCCAGCGGCTCACTGGCGCTGCGGATCCTCGGGCGCAACACCGAGGCCGAATCGGTGTCGATGGCGGCCCTCCGTCAGGACTCCCTGCGGGGACGTCCGTCACCGTACCAGGCCTACGTGAACCTGCTGTCCGCCCAGATCGCGCGTGGCGAGGAAGCGGCGGCGCGGGGCACCCTGGCCACCCTTGCCCGCGAGGCGCCGGGGGCGGCGATGACGGCCGACCTTGAGGGCTTGATGGCGTGGCGCTTCGGTGGGGCCGACGGATACGATGCCTTCCTGCGCCGGGAGCGCGGGTCGGACAACCCCGCCGCGCGTTCCTCGCAGGCGGCGTTCTCGGCCCGCCTGTCCGGCGCGCGGGGACAGCTGGCGTCATTTGCCCGGCAGGCGCGAATTGCCGCCCAGCTCCAAAGCACGGTCTGGAATCCCGGCGATCCGGTGAACGCCGAGCTTGAGGTGATCGTGGCCAGCGCCGTGCACCGGGGCGCGATCGGCGAAGGCGTGGCTCGGCTGGACTCCGTGCGCCGCTCGATCGCGAGGCGTTCCGTCCCCGCCGTGGATCGCCACGACGCGGCGTTGGCCTCCGCCTATGCCGTGCTGGGGCGCGCAGACGTGGCGAGGCCCCTGCTGGCCGCGTACCTGCGGGCCCTGACGCCGGAAGAACGCCTGGCGACCTGGAGCCTCTGGCACAACGCCGAGGGAGAGATCGCGCTGGCCGAAGGGCGCCATGAGCAGGCGCTGGCGGCGTTCCGACGCGCGGCGTCTGCGGATTCCGGACGATTGGAGCCGGCGTGGACGGGGTATAGTGCCAATCGGATCGGCTTCACCTTGGACCGCATGGGGCAGCGCGACAGCGCGGCAGCCTATCTGGCGGCCTTCGTGGAAGGCCAGAGCTCGCCTGATCCCCTTGCACTCCCCCTTGCCTTGCGCCTCTTGGGCGAGCTGGCTGAGGCGCGCGGCGACCTGCCGGAGGCGATCCGCCGCTACCGCGCCTTCGCGCAGCTGTGGCGCGACGCCGACCCTGAGCTGCAACCGCAGGTGGCCGACGTGCGGCGGCGCATCGCGGCGCTGGAAGCGCGAGAGGCGCGGGCGCGGTAGGCGCGCCCGCGTGGCGCGAGGAATCGTGCCCTACGCCGGGGGCTGCGTGGAGGAGTCGCTCGCGCCCCGCCCCACCGCATACCGCAGCTCCGCGAAGTGCGCCCCCACGCGCGCCACCCCCTGCAGCTGCAGCGGCGGCGCCGTCACCAGCCGCGGCAGCAGCGGCTTCCCCGCCCCCAGCGTCACCGGCGCCACACTCACGATCAGTTCGTCCAGCAGCCCCGCATCCAGGAACTGCCCGGCCAGGTCGCCCCCGCCGGCAATCCAGCGATGGCGCGGGCCCGCCGCCGCGCACATGGCGTTGTGCACCGCTCGCACGTCCCCCCGCACGAAGCGCACGTCGGCCCCCGGCACCACCGGCAGGTCGCGGTGCGTGAACACCCACGTGGGCTGGGCGTACGGCCACGCCGCCCCGGTGAGCGCGATCGCCTCGTCGGCGTGCCGCAGGATCCACGCGTACGTGTTGGCCCCCATGGCAATGGCGCCCACCTCGGCGATGAACGCCGGGAAGGTGGAGGCCTCGTCGTCCCCCAGCGCCATGAGCCAGTCCACGGAGTCGTCGGGGGTGGCCAGGAAGCCGTCCAGCGAGGCGGCGGTGTAGTACTGGGTTTTCATGGGGCGGTGGGAGGGAGCGAGCCGGGGCGAGGCGCGGGTGGCGTGTTGAATTCGGATCGTAAGCTCCTTATGATACTACGATGGACGCGGCCGCCCGCCAGTTTCTCGCCGAGATCGGTCGGCGCGGCGGCACCCGCAGCCGCCGCACCCTCACCCCCGAGCAGGCACGCGCCATGGTGGCGGCGCGGGAGGCCAAGCGTGAAGCGAAGCGCGCGGCCACCTGGGACGCCGCGCAGGCATCCCGACGCCAGATCGAGGCCGCTGCGCACGCCCCCTGGGCCACCGCCTCCCCCGCGCTGCCTGGGGTGGAGCTGGTCACGGTGGGGCTGGCCGACCTGGCTGCCGGCCTCGAAAGCGACAAGGCCCTTCTCGTCTCCATCGCCGAACCGCGGCTGCGGCTGCTGGGCATTCCCGTGCCGCCGCCATTCCCGGACCCCGAGGAGCGGCTGTTCGCGCGACTGGCCAGCCGGCACGGCGACGGCGCGCACGGCCGCTACAACGCCCTGGTGCGGCGCCTGGTGAGCTTTGCGCGCGCGGCGGCGCACCTGCTGAGGCCATGCGCGAGCTAGCCACGCGGGCGCGCATCCAGCAGCTACTGGGGGCATTGGCCGCCGTCGCCGATGCGCCCACCACGGTCTACCTGGTGGGGGGCACCACGGCCGTCCTGGTGGGGTGGCGCGACAGCACCCGCGACGTGGACCTGGTGATCCGCCCGGAGAGCGACGCCCTGCTGCGCGCGCTTCCCGCCCTCAAGGAACGCCTGTCGCTCAACATCGAGTTGGCGGCGCCCGACCAGTTCATCCCGGTCGCTCCCGGGTGGGAGGCGCGCAGCCCGGTGGTGGCGCGCCTGGGGCCGGTCACGGTGTGCCACTACGACCTGACGGCGCAGGCGCTGGCCAAGATCGAACGCGGCCACACGCGCGACCTGGCCGACGTGCGGGCCATGCTGGCGGCGGGGCTGGTCACGCCGGCGGGGCTGCGGGCGGCGTACGACGAGACGGCGGCATCGCTTTATCGCTATCCTGCGGTGGATCCCACCACGTATCGCCGGGCGCTCGAGGCGGTGCTGACGGAGCCTGCGGACCTCGACACGCGGTAAGCGCTGTCGGCCCCGCCGATGCGACGGGCCGTCGCATCGCGGACATCGCGGGCATCGCGGGCATCGCGGGCATCGCGGACATCGCAGGCATCGCAGGCATCGCAGGCATCGCGTGATGTCGCCGACACGGCTGGGCGCTGAGGCATGCGCTGCCATGGCGTCCCGCGCGCCGTTGGCGCATGTTTGGCGCCGCGGGGAGTCCTCGCACAGTGTTTCTGTTTTCCTGATTCTGACATGTCCGCTCCCGACCCGCTGCGCATCCGGCTCGCCGTCGCTTTGGGGACCCGCTTCACCCTTGAGCGCGAGCTCACCGGTGGCGGCATGGCACGCGTGTTTGTGGCGCACGAGGTGGCCCTCAATCGCCGCGTGGTGCTCAAGACGCTGGCGCCGGAGCTGGCGGCCTCGCTCTCCGCCGAGCGGTTCGACCGCGAGATCCAGCTGGTGGCGGCGCTGCAGCATCCGAACATCGTGGGGGTGCACGCGTCGGGCTCGGTGGACGGCGTGCCGTGGTTCTCGATGCCGTTCGTGGAGGGGGACTCGCTGCGGGCGCGGCTGGCCAAGGGGCCGATGAGCGAGGGCGAGGCCGTGGGGATCCTGCGGGACGTGGCGCGTGCCCTCGCCTACGCGCACGATCGCGGCGTGGTGCACCGCGACATCAAGCCCGACAACATCCTGCTGGCCGACGACGCCGCGGTGGTCACCGACTTCGGCATCGCCAAGGCGGTGACCGCCGCGCGCACCGCATCGGAACAGGCGCCAAACACCAGCGGCCCCATCACCTCGGCCGGCATCTCGCTGGGCACCCCGGCGTACATGGCGCCCGAGCAGGCCGCGGCCGACGCCAACGTGGACCGCCGCGC
>JAGWYS010000191.1 GCA_018969225.1 Gemmatimonadota bacterium
GCCGCGCTGGCGTTGCGCACGCTGCGCCTGGACCTCGTCAAGCTGCGCACCATGGGGATGGGGTCGGCGCTGGCCGACCTGTCCTCCGCCACGCAGGAGGCGCGCGCGCTGTCGCGCGCGATGGGGCACGCCGTGGAGGCGGCGGAGGAAGTCCGCAAGCTGTGAGCGGTCGGCGGCTGCCGACGCGCTAGCCGCTCGCAGCCGTGTGGTCTCCGGCGGTCAGGGCGCGCGCCACCAGCGCCGCCAGCGTGTCGGGCGCCTCGTGGGGGAGCATGGCCCCCACCCCGGGCACCACCTCCACGGGCATCGGGGGTGCCCCCGCTGCCCGTCGATCACGGGCCACGGCCGCCGCGACCCGCCGTCCCCAGCGGTCATCCGCCCCCACCACCAGCGAGAGCGGGATCCCACTCGGCGCGGCGTCGGGCGATGCGGTGGCGAGCGCCGCCAGTTGGGCGGCGGCGGCGCGCCGGCCGGCGGTGGTGCGAAAGGGGAGCAGGTGCTGGTCGAGGGTGCGCGCGCCCTGCGACCGGTCCACAAACCCTGGCAGGAGCGCCGCGTGGAGCGCCGAGGCCAGCCACCCGGGCGGCAGCCGCATGAACAGCGGGCGCAGCCAGGCGAGGCGCCGCAGGTGGGGGGGGAGGCGTCGTGCGGCTGGCGGTGAACCCATGAACGCGGGGGCGACCGCCACCGCCCGGGACACCCGCGTGGGGTGCTCCCGCACCAGGCGCAGCGCGACGGCGCCGCCCAGCTCGTGACCCACGCAGGTGGCGCCTTCCACGCCGAACACCGACAGCAACGCCCCCACCAGGGCGGCGTGCTCCGCCACGGTGGGGGTGTGCGATGCGGGCGCATCGGAACGCCCGTGACCGGCCAGGTCCACCAGCAGGATGCGGTGCCCGTCCGGCAGGTGGGGGACCACCTCCTCCCACAGGTGGGAGGAGGTGAACGCCCCGTGCAGCAACACCAGCGGCGCGCCACGGCCGCGCGTGCCGGCGGCGTGGCAGTACAGCCGGACCCCGTCGAGGTCGACGAATTCGCCGCGCACGACGGGGCCGGCCTGCGGCGGGGTTAGCGGACCCCGCCCCCCCGCCGCTGCATCATGGCCTCGCGGTTCTTGTCGAAGATGGCCGCCTGCTCGGGGGTGAGGAGTGCCTTGATGGCCTTGGCCTCCTCGTTCTGCATCTCCATCATCATCTGCATCATCGCCTGGCGATCGCCGCCGCCGCCACTCTGCATCATCTCCATCCGCTTGGTGCGGGTGGCGGCCTGGATGGTGTCGATCTTGGCGCTCTGCTCGGGGGTGAGGGTGATCCCCTCGAACATGCGGGCGCGCATCTGGGCCTGGCGCTCGGCGGCGTTGGCGCCGCCCCCCATGCCGCCGCGCATGCCACCACCCATGCCACCCTGGGCGGAGGCGGCGGCGGGGAGGGAGACGGCCAGCAGGGCGGCGGCCAGGGAGAGGCGAAGCGTGGTCTTCATGGACGTGATCCTCTGGAGGAGACGAACGGGTGGAGACGGCGGGCGCCGTCCCACCGCGGCACGCCGGTGGACGCCGACCCCTGCGGGGCGTGAAGCCGCCGCGAAGCGCCCGCGTGCCCAACCTGACGCAACACCGGGACGAAATGTTGAGGGGGGCACCCGCCCCCGGAAGGGGCCCGTTAGCTTCCCGGGATGATCCGCTGGCTGTTCCTCGCCACCCTGTCCCTCATCCTGCTGCTGCAACTGCGCGGGCTGGACGAGCCGCTGCGCACCCCCGATACCCCGCAGGGGATCGTGGGGTTCGAGCTGGCCGGGACAAAGGCCGAAGCCGGCCGGATCCTCGCCGCTTGGCGCTCGGCGGGGGTGCTGGAGGCCGCCAAGGTGAGTCTGGGCGTGGACATGGGATTCCTGCTGGCCTACCCGTTCTTCTTCCGGGCCACCATCGGGGGGCTGCGCCGCCGCCTCCGCGCCGGCAGGGTGGCGCGCGGCGGGGCGGCGCTCGAGCGCGCGGTGCTGCTGTGCGCGCCGCTCGACCTGGCCGAGAACCTGTTGCTGTGGCGCATGGTGGACGGGGGGGCGACGGGCTGGGGGGCGGGGGCGGCGGCGGCGTGCGCCGGGCTCAAGTTCCTCCTGGTGGCCGGGGCGGCCGGGTGGTGCCTGCTGGCGCTGGCGGCGCGCCCGCGCATTAGCTTTCGCCCATCACATGACTGAGCCCACGACCGATCCCGCGACCTCCGCCCCGGCCGACGGCGCCGCGACCGAGCCCCCCGTCCCCTCCTTCGCCGACCTGGGCATCGCCGCCCCGCTGCTGGCCGCCCTACGCGACGCCGGCTACGAGAAGCCCACCCCCATCCAGCGCGAAGCCATCCCGCTGGCGCTGGCCGGGCGCGACCTCATCGGCCTGGCGCAAACCGGCACCGGCAAGACCGCCAGCTTCACCCTCCCGATGGTGCAGCGGCTGCTGGGGGGGCCCCGGCGTACGCGGGTGCTGGTGCTCACCCCCACCCGCGAGCTGTGCCTGCAGGTGGAGGAGAGCGTGCGCAAGTACTCGAAGCACGCCCCCGTGGGGGTGATTCCCGTGTACGGCGGGGTGGGGTACGAGCCGCAGGAGCGCGCGCTGCGCAATGGCGTGGACGTGGTGGTGGCCACCCCCGGGCGGCTGCTGGACCACCTCGAGAAGCGCAACGTGGACTTCAGCTACCTCGAGACGCTGGTGCTGGACGAGGCCGACCGCATGCTGGACATGGGGTTCGCGCCGCAGATCAACCGCATCGTGGAGCAGATCCCGCGGTGGCGGCAGACGCTGCTGTTCAGCGCCACGATGCCCCCCGAGGTGGAGGCGCTGGCGCGCAAGTACCTGCGCAAGCCGGTGGTGGTGCAGGTGGGGCGCCGCTCGTCGGCGGCCACCACGGTCACCCACGCGGTGTACCCCGTGCCGCGGCATCGCAAGGGCGACCTGCTGGTGCACCTGCTGCGCGAGCACCCCAGCGAGACGGTGCTGGTGTTCACGCGCACCAAGAGCGGCGCCGACCGCGTGGTGCACGACCTGCAGCGGGCCGGCATCGAGGCGGGCGCGATGCACGCCGACAAGTCGCAGAAGGAGCGGGTGCAGGCGCTGGAGGACTTCAAGTCGGGGGCGATGCGCGTGCTGGTGGCCACCGACATCGCGCAGCGCGGGCTCGACATCTCCGGCATCACGCACGTGATCAACTTCGACGTGCCGCAGCAGGCCGAGGACTACGTGCACCGCATCGGGCGCACGGGGCGGGCGGCGGCCACCGGCGACGCGTACACGTTCATGTCGGGGGAGGAGATCGGCATGGTGCGCACGATCGAGCGGGTCATCGGCCAGGAGATCCCGCGGGTGAGCGTCCCCGGCTTCGACTTCGGGACCGTGGCCGACTGAGCGGGCGCGGGCGGTCATCCGCCCGCCCGCACCCGCCCCAGGCGGGAGATCGACAGGGTGTCGGCCGCCGCGCCGCGCCGCAGGACGAGGCGGAGGTTGGCCGCCCCGGCCCCCAGTCCGTCGGGGCCAAAGGCCAGCGAGTCGCGCGTGGCGTCCAGGCTTATCCCCGCCATCCCCCAGCCTCCCCGCGCCAGCGTGTCGGGGCCGGCGTGCACCACCACCGTGGCGTGCGCCTCCCGGATGGTCACGGCGGTGGGGACCCCGGTGGCCTGCGCGTGCCCCCGCGCCACCGCCACCAGCCGGGCCGCTTCCTGGCGCGCCACCCGCACGGCGGCCTGGTCCAGCACGCGGGCCGCCCGCGGGACCGTCACCGCCAGCAGCACCCCCAGCACGCCCAGCACCGTCACCAGCTCGGTCATGGTGTGTCCGGCGCGCGTGCCGAGCGGCCGGGCCGGGAGGCGCAGGCGTGGCGGGCGGGGCGGCACCGTGGCGGACATGCGCCACGATGCGCCCGCGCGTGACCAGGCGTCCACTCGGCGTTCGGCGCGCGGGGTCATGGCGCTGCCGGTGCCACGCCGTGCACCGCGCTATCTTGGGGGCAACTCCTGACACCCTGACCGATTCACACCGACATGCGGATTGCGATCTCCACCGGGGGCGGCGATGCCCCCGGCCTCAACGCGGTCATCCGGGCCGCGGTGCTCTCGGCGCGCTCGCGCGGCTGGGACGTGCTGGGCATCAAGCGCGGCTTCGCCGGGCTGCTGGGCGAGGACGAGGTGGTCCCCCTGACCGAGGCGAGCGTGCGCGGCATCGCCAGCCTGGGGGGCACCATCCTGCGCACCACCAACCGCGGGAGCCCCTTCGCCTACCCGGTGCCGCGCCCCGACGGCAGCTGGACCCAGGTGGACCGCTCCGACGAGCTGGTGGAGAACGCCCGCAACCTGGGGATCGAGGCGATCATCTCCATTGGCGGGGACGGCTCGCTCAAGATCGCGCAGCAGCTGGGGGCCAAGGGGGTGCGCGTGGTGTGCGTCCCCAAGACCATCGACAACGACGTGAGCTGCACCATCACCACCTTCGGCTTCGACACGGCGGTCACCACCGCCATGGAGGCGCTGGACAAGCTGCACACCACCGCGGAGTCGCACGACCGGGTGATGGTGCTGGAGGTGATGGGGCGCGATGCGGGGTTCATCGCGCTCCACGCCGGGGTGGCGGGGGACGCGGACGTGATCCTCATCCCCGAGATCGAGTGGGAGCTGGACAAGGTGTGCGAGAAGATCCAGGACCGCGACGCGAGCGGGAAGCGGTTCAGCATCGTGGTGGTGGCGGAGGGCGCGCGCCCCAAGGGCGGCGAGGCGTCGATCATCGGCGAGTCGCTCCCCGGGCAGGACCGGCGCGTGGGGGGGATCGCGGAGCGGCTGGGCGTTTCCATCCAGCAGCGCACCGGCAAGGAGACCCGCTCGCTGGTGCTGGGGCACCTGCAGCGCGGCGGGTCGCCCACGGGGTACGACCGGCTGCTGGCCACGCGCTTTGGGGCGGCGGCGGTCCAGGCGATCGCCGACCGCAAGTGGGGGCACATGGTGGCGCTCCAGTCGCCGCACCTGGTCACCGTGCCCATCGAGGAGGTGCTGCGGGAGCCGAAGCGCGTGGATCCGGAGCATGACATCGTCCAGACGGCCCGGCGCATCGGCATCAGCTTCGGCGACCGGTAAGGCACGGCGGGACGCGGGCGGCGGGGCGGGAGGGGGCCGTTGCCCTCGGCGCGCCCCAGCCGTCCCTTCACGGGGACCCCGGTGCCGTTCCGGGGGTAGGGGACCGTATCCCCGCCGGCGCCGCGCCGTCTCCCGCGAACCGGGTGCTCACCTGAGGTCACCGTCCATGCCGTCCATCCCGCTCCGCAAGCTCCTTCCCGTGGTCACCCTGGCGTTGCTGGCGGGAAGCCAGGTGGCGGGCGCGCAGGGCGGGGGGGCGGCCGGTGGCGGTGCGCCACTGCGTGTGGAGGCCGAGGGCGCGGGCGACACCGGCGAGGTCCCCCGCGGGTATCTGCCGCCCGCCGGGATGTGCCGTTTGTGGGTGGCCGGCGTGCCGGCGTCCCAGCAGCCGGCGCCCACCGACTGCGCCACGGCCGTGCGCAACCGCCCCGGCAACGCCCGGGTGATCTATGGCGAGGTGGCCAAGGGGCGCGGGGCCTCCACGGTTCCGGTCCGGGGGTACGCTCCGGGCACGCGCAAGGCGGCGCCCCTCATCCCCCCCGACCTGCCGGCGTCGGATCCCGGCGCCCGCGAGGCGTGGGAGTCCAAGCGCATCACCGACGAGCAGCTCCACGGCGATCCGCCGCCCGCATCAGGGGGCCAGATGGCGGGCGTTGGGGGTGGCGGGGTGTCGGCCGGGCCCATGGGGAGCACCGGCGGGTACGTGACGCCCGGGGGCGCGGTGGTGCCGGCGCCCGTGGGGGATCCCCGCTACTTCAACCAGGGTCCCGGCGTCCGGCCGCCGGGGTTCGGATCGTCGGCGTGCCTGGACCGCGACGAGGACGGCTGGTGTGACGACCAGCGCTTCGGCCCCCCCACCTGCCTGGACCGCGACAAGGACGGCCGGTGCGACGACCTGCCGCAGTTCGCCGCCCAGGCCTACCCGCAGGTGCTGCCGTCGATGCGGGCGGCGCTGGACGTGCTGCAGGGGCGGACGAACACCGAGGTCATGCAGTGGCTGGGCACCAACGAGTTCATCCTGCGCATCCCCGACCAGGGACGTGGCGGGGTGCCGTGGCGCGCCATCTTCCTTGATCAGCAGGCGACGCTGCTGCAGGTGTGGACCGACGTGAACCGTGACGGCCGCGCCGACCGGGTGGAGATCTTCCGGAACGGCGAGCGGGTGAAGCTCATCCAGCGCTGACCCCGGGGGGCGGGGCGCCGTCGGGGCGTCGTCGGGTCCCCGGTTCCCGGCGGGTGTAGCTTTCGGTGTGCGCTCTCCACGCGACCGTTATCTGCCCCCCGACCGCGAGGCGTTCGCCGCCGCGGAGCCCCCCACGGGGCGGGTCATCGTCATCGCCCCCACGCGGGCGGCCTGCGAGACGATCGAGCTGGCCGTGGGGCTCACGCTGGACACCTACCTGGAGCGGCACCACGGCGCGGAGCTGCGCGCGCTGGCCGCCGGCGGGCGCGGGTTCGGCATCGTGGCGGGCACGGGCACCGGGAAGACGCTGGCCATTCGCCCCATCGCCGAGACCATCCTGGGCACGTCGGCGCTGCGCGTGGGGGTGGTGAACCGCGAGCGCGAGGCCACCCCCGAGACGCCGTCGTGGAACGTGGTGATCGTCACCACCGGAATCGCGCGGCGGTGGTTCCAGGACGGCGACATCCAGGCGCGCGACACGCTGATCGTGGACGAGATCCACCAGACCAGCGCGGAGCTGGAGCTGTGCCTGGCGCTGGGGAAGCGGGTGGGGTGCCGCTTCATCTGGCTGTCGGCCACGGTGGACCCCACGTTCTATGCGCGCTACCTGGAGAGCGACGCTGTGCTGCAGGTGTCGGCGTTCGACGCGGAGAAGGCGGCCACGGTGCGGGTGGAGCGGCGCGCGCCGCTGGCGTTCCTGGACGAGCGGTTCCTGCAGGCGGTGGTGCGCGAACGGCGGGGGGTGGCGCTGTTCCTCCCCACGCGGGCGGCGGTGGAGGAGGCGGCGGAGTGGGTGCGCACGCGCGCGCCGCGGATCGCGGCGGCGCACTACCACGGGGGCGAGCCCATTCGCGTGATCCGCCCCTTCCTGGAGGGGAGCGTGTCCAAGCCGTACGTGCTGGCGATGACGGCGGCGGGGCAGAGCGCGCTCAATGTGCCCGGGCTGGACACCGTGATCATCGACGACACGCGCTTCACCAACGTGATCGACCGCGGGCGGAACGTGCTCACGCGCGTGCACCTGGGGGCCAACGAGCTGCTGCAGATGGCGGGGCGCGTGCACGGGCGCGTGGCGGGCGGGCGCGTGTTCATCCTGAGCGA
>JAGWYS010000192.1 GCA_018969225.1 Gemmatimonadota bacterium
AGATTACCACACCCGAATGTCCACCCCTCGTGCCGGCCCTGCCACGCGGCAGACCGGCGGAGCACCGGGATTCACGCCTCCGGCAGGGCGATCACCCCCAGTTGGCGCCCCGTGTCGCCACCGCGGTGGCTGAAGAACCGATCGCCGTGGCACCGGGTGCACCACCCGCTGACCGTCACGTTCGCCACGCCGGCCGCCCGCGCCTGCTCGGCCAGGACAGCCCGGACATCGAGACACCCCTTCCCGGCCACCGTCCGCCCGTACACCGCGGACAGCACCTCGGGTCCCACCTCGTAACACGCCCCGCAGATGGCGGGGCCCAGGTGCACCTCGCACTCCGCCGCCGGATAGCCACGCCGTGCCAGGGCGCGAAGTCCACGCTCGAGGATCCCCGACGCCGTCCCCCGCCACCCGGCGTGGAGGGCGGCCACGGCTCCCCGCGGGTGGGCCACCAGCACCGGGGTGCAGTCGGCCACGGTGACGACCAGCGCCGTTCCGCGGCGGGCCGTGACGTGCCCATCCACCCCCTCCAGCCGCACCCACCCATCCCATCCGCCGCCGTGCTCGACCACGGCGGCCCCATGCACTTGGTGCGCGCTGGCCATCCGGGTGATCCCCTCGGCGGCCAGCGCCCGCTGCAGCGCCCGCCAGCGATCCATGACCGCCCCAACCGGCTCGGCGTCGCCCAGCCCGAACGAACCCATGTCCCGCGTGGTGGTCAGGGCCAGCACCCCCGCCGGCATTCCGTCCACCCACGCCGCCTGCTCCAACCCGTCGCGTGCCGGCCGCGCGTCAGCGGGCACTCAGCACCCGCCGTTCGATCCGCGCCCCGAGCGCCCCCAACCGCTCCTCCAGCCGCTCGTAGCCGCGCTCAATCTGCTGCGCGTTGTTGATGACGCTGGTTCCGTCGGCGCACAGTGCCGCCAGCAACATCGCCATCCCCGCGCGGATGTCGGGGGACTCCACCGTGCCCCCGCGCAGCCGCGTGGGCCCCGACACGATGGCCCGGTGCGGATCGCAGAGCACGATGCGGGCGCCCATCCCGACGAGCTTGTCCGTGAAGTACAGCCGCGACTCGAACATCTTCTCGTGCATCAGGATCATCCCCTCGCACTGGGTCGCGGTGACGATCGCGATGGACATCACATCCGCCGGGAAGGCCGGCCACGGCTGGTCTTCCAGCTTGGGGACATGTCCGCCCAGGTCCGGCTGGATCACCCGTTCCTGCTCGGCGGGGACGACGAGGTCATCGCCGTCCACGCGGCAGCGGATCCCCAGCCGCTCGAACCCCATGAGCGTGCTGTGCAGGTGCTCCACGCCGGCCCCGGCTATCCGCAACTCGGACCGCGTGACGGCCGCCAGCCCGATGTACGATCCGACCTCGATGTGGTCGGGGCCGATGGCGTGGGTGGCCCCGCCCAGCGGGAGCCCCCCCTCGACCGTGTAGACATTGGACCCGATCCCCTCGATCCGGGCGCCCAGCGCCACCAGGAACCGGGCAAGATCCTGCACATGGGGTTCGCTGGCGGCATTGCGCAGCACGGTGCGTCCCCTGGCGGCCACCGCCGCCACCAGGGCGTTTTCCGTGGCCGTCACGCTGGGTTCATCCAGGAAGACGTCGGCCCCCACCAGCGCGTCGGCCTCGAAGCGGATCCGCTCCCCCAGGTCGTAGCGAGCCCCCAAGGCCTGCAGCACGTGAAAGTGGGTGTCCAGACGGCGACGCCCGATCACATCCCCGCCGGGGGGGGCCAGCACGACCCGGCCGCAGCGCGCCAGCAGCGGGGCGGCCAACAGGATCGACGCCCGGATCCTCGCGCACAGCTGGGGATCGAGTTCCGCGGCCCGCACCTCGCGCGCCTCGATCGTCAGGGCGTTGGTGTCGGTCCATTCGCACCGCGCGCCGGTGGTGCGCACGAGCTCGACCAGCGTCTCGATGTCGCGGATCCGCGGCACGTTGCGCAGGTGAACCGGGTGCTCGGTGAGAAGTGCCGCCGCCACGATGGGCAGCGCGGCATTCTTGTTGCCAGCGGGGCGAATCGTGCCCTGCAGGCGCTGCCCTCCTTCGACGACGAATTGGACGGCGGACATGCGATCGGGGGTGGTCGGCTGGGGTGGCCCGCAAAGCCGAAGCATAGCGCCCCCCTCGCACGACCGCCTCCCCCCCCTTTCCGGGGCCGGCGTGCCCGGGTTTGATTCCGACCATGCCCGCCGTTCCGATCGACACCGTCCTCCACGTCGCGGGGAGGGCTGACACACTCGTCGCCTACGCCATTCCCGTGCGTGACGGATTGGCGTGGGCCACGGATGTGCTCGCGATCCTCGTGCTGGCCACCTTGGCCGCCCTGCTTGGCGCCGCGACCTGGCTGGTGGTCCGCACGGCCCGGGCGATGGACCGGCTCGCGGACACCGCCGAGCGCCTGGCGGCGGGGGTGAAGCCGATGCTGGACGAGGCGACGGGGATCGTCGCGGACGCGCGCGCGACGCTCGGGGACGTGCGGCGCGATGTGGCCACGCTCTCCGCAGCCGTCGGGAGCGACCTGCGCGACGCCTCGGCCGCCGTGGGCGCCCGCGTGGCGCGGGCCACGGCCAGCCTGGACACGTTGCAGGAGGAGTTCGAGCGCAGCGTGCGGACGGCGGTGCGTGCGTTGCGCAGCCTGCGGCGTGGCGCGGTCCTCCTGGGACGGCTGGCCGGGTTGCGGGTGCGACGCCGTCGTCCGCGTCGCCGGAACCGGGATGCCGCCGACGCGTGACCGCTGTCCGCGCCCGCCCCTGACGCGCTGGGTCGGGGTGGGGGTGATGGCGCTGCTGCTGGTGGCCGCGTCGCCGTCCGCCGCGTGGGCGTGGACGCCGGGCACCCACGTGTTCCTCGGGGATGCCCTGCTCCGCCACCTGGCGCTGGTGCCCACGGGGATCGCGGAGCTGCTGGCGGCCTACCCGGCCGACTTCCTGTACGGATCCATCGCGGCCGACACGAGCATTGCCAAGAAGTACGCCGAGGTGGGGCGGCACTGCCACTCATGGCGGGTGGGGCTCGAGGTGCACGACGAGGCGCGCCCCCCGGCGCTCCGGGCTTTCGCACTCGGCTACCTGGCGCACCTCGCCGCTGATGTCGTGGCCCACAACTTCTTCGTGCCGCGCCAGCTGGCGGTCACCGCCAGCACCGCCGCCATCGGGCACAGCTACTGGGAGAGCCGCATCGACACGCACCTGGGGGACCCGTGGCCCCGGCGCGCTCGGGAACTGCTGCTGCTGGACCACGGGGTGGCCGACGGGCACCTCGACCGAATCCTGAGCCCCACCCTGTTTGGCACCCCCACCAACCGGCGCATCTTCCGGGGGATGGTGTACGTGACCGACACCGATTCCTGGCAGCGGATCTTCCAGCTCATTTCCGAGAAGAGCCGGTGGGACCTGTCAGACGCGGAGGTGGGTCGCTACCTGGCGCGCTCGTTCGACTACATCGTGGACCTGTTCTGCCGGTGGGACGCCAGCGAACCCTTCCGGTTCGACCCGTCCGGCGAGGAGCCGTTGCGCGAGGCCAAGCGCGTACGGCGGGCGGCGCGGCGCGAGGGAGGCGACGTGCGCGCCGCCCTCACGGCCGATCGACGCTTCGGCCTCCCCGCCTCGCCACTGGGCCACGCCGCCGGGCTCCCGGCGCCCCTGTTCACCCCGCGCGAGCGGACAGCTGCTGATTGACCTGGCGGGGATCCGCGGCCCCCCCCGACTTCTTCATCACGAGTCCAACCAGGACCCCCAGCAGCTTGCGCTCGCCGGCGAGGAAGCGCGCCGCCTCCGCCGGGTGTTCGGCCAGCACCGCGTCGATCCACCCGGCCAACGCCCCCGCGTCCCGCACCTGCAGCATCCCCTCGCGCCGCGCGATGTCCGCGGGCTCCGCCGGGTCCTGCTCCATTCGCACGAACAGCTGCCGCGCCGCCGTGTTGGACACCTCGCCGGCGATCTCCAGGCGAATGAGCGCCGCCAACCTGTCCAGCCCCACCGGATGCTGGCCGTCGGGCCAGCCCCCCTGATTGCGGGAGGCGGTCACCGGGCCCACCAGCCAGACGGCGGCGCGCCGGGGATCCCCGCACGCCGCTGCCAGCCGCTCGAATTCATCGCACGCGGCGGCCGTGGCAATGAGCTGTTCGATGTCCGCCTCCGGCAACCCGTACTGGCGCGCCAGCCGCTCGCGCCGGGCCGGTGGCAGCTCGGGGAGCGCCGCGGCCTGCCCGGCCACGAACGCGGCCTCCAGCCGCAGCGGTGGCAGGTCCGGCTCGGGGAAGTAGCGGTAGTCGTGGCTCCCTTCCTTTGCGCGCGCGGGGCGCACCGCCTGTCGCCGGTCGTCGTACAGCAGCGTGGCCTGCTCCACCCGCCCGCCGCCGTCCAGCAGCGCCGCCTGGCGCGCCGCCTCCAGCTCGATGGCGCGCTCCACCGCCGAGAAGCTGTTGAGGTTCTTCACCTCGGTCTTGGTGCCCAGGACGTTGCTCCCCGGCGGACGCAGCGACAGGTTGACGTCCACGCGCAGGGAGCCCTCCTCCATGTTGGCGTCGGACACGTCCGCGTACTCGAGGAGCTGCTTCATCCGGCGCAGGTAGCTCCCTGCCTCGGCGGCCGAGCGGATGTCCGGCTCCGACACGATCTCCACCAGCGGCGTCCCCGCCCGGTTCAGGTCGATGGCGGTGGCCGCCGGAAAGCGATCGTGCACGGACTTCCCCGCGTCCTCCTCCATGTGCACGCGATGCACGCGGATGACGCGCCCGGCCGCGATCCCGGGGCCGCCCACGGCCACCGCGCCGTCGGTGGCCAGCGGCCGGTCGAACTGCGAGATCTGGTATCCCTTGGGGAGGTCGGGGTAGAAGTAGTTCTTGCGGGCGAAGACCGACACCGGATGCACCGTGCACTCGAGGGCGAGCGCGGCGCGCACCGCGAGCCGGACCGCCTGTGCATTGAGGACCGGCAAGGCCCCCGGCAGCCCGAGGCACACGGGGCAGGTGCTGCTGTTGGGCGGCGCGCCAAAGGTGGTGGGACAGGCGCAGAAGATCTTGGTGGCGGTCTTGAGCTGGCAATGGACCTCCAACCCCACCACCAGCTCCCACCGCTGGCTCCAGTGCGGGGCCGTCACTGGTGGGCCTCCGCCCCCAGCGCACGCTCAAGACACGCCGCGATTCGAAGCAGGCGCGCTTCCTCGCCATGCGCCGCCATCAGTTGCCCGCCGACGGGGAGCCCCTCCACCCGCCCCACCGGGAGCGACACCGCCGGAATCCCGGCCAGGTTGGCGGGGACGGTGAAGCAATCGCCGAGGTACATGCTGTAGGGATCCGTCAGCGCGCCGAGCCGCGGCGCCGTGGTGGGCGCCGTGGGGGTGAACAACAGCTGCACGCCCTGTGCAAAGAGGCGGGCGAAGTCGCTGGCGATGGCTGCGCGCGCCCGTTGTGCCTGGCGGTAGTACGCGTCGTAGTACCCGGCGCTGAGCACGTAGGTGCCCAGCAGGATGCGGCGAGTGACCTCCGGCCCGAACTGCGCGCGCGTACGCTCGTACATGGGGCGGAGCGCCTCCGCCGGGGCGCGCCGGCCGTACCGGACCCCGTCATACCGGGCCAGGTTGGAGGAGGCTTCGGCGGGCGCGATGATGTAGTACGCCGGGATGGCCAGCGCCGTGTGCGGCAACGTCACGTCGCGCACGGTGGCGCCGAGGTCGCGCAGTCGGGCGAGCGCCCGTTCGCAGCAGTCGGCCAGCCGGGGGTCGAGCCCCTCCGGGAAGTATTCGCGCGGACGGCCGACGACCACGCCGGCCAGCGGCGCCTGATCCGAGCCCCCGGACGTCGCCCACGCGGACGCGACCGCGGCCGGATAGTCCGCCACGGGCGTCGTGAGGCTGGTGGCATCAGCGGGGTCCTCCCCCGCGATGGCCTGCAACCCGCGCGCCGCGTCGGCGACCGTGGCGCCAAACACCCCCACATGATCGAGCGACGACGCATAGGCCACCAGGCCGTAGCGGCTGACGCGGCCATAGGTGGGCTTGAGTCCCACCACGCCGCACCACGCGGCCGGCTGGCGCACGGATCCCCCGGTCTCGGAGCCAAGCGCCACGGGCACCACGCCGGCAGCCACGGCGGCCGCCGAGCCCCCCGAGGATCCACCCGGCACCCGCTCGCGGTCCAGCGGGTTGCGCGTGGGACCGAAGGCGCTGAACTCGGTGGTGGAGCCCATGCCGAATTCGTCGAGATTGGTCTTGCCGACGATCACCGCCCCCGCCTCGCGCAGTCGGCGGACGGCCGTGGCCTCGTACGGGCTGACATACCCCTCGAGGAGGCGCGAGCCGCAGGTGGTGGGCAGCCCAAGCGTCGCGAGATTGTCCTTGATGGCCACCGGCACGCCATCGAGCGGGCGCGGGGGGCCCTCCCCCGTCCCGAGCGCCCGGGCGCTTCGGTCCTGCGCCAGGAAGGCGTTGAGCCCGCCGGGTCCCGCGTGGACCACGTCGAAGCGGGCCCACGCGTCGGCCACGGTACGGGCCACCGCCGGTTGGTGCGAGGGCGGGTTCATGCGGGGGCGTCCTCCTCCGGCCGCGTGCCACCGGCCTCGGCCCCCGCCCCGTCGGGCGCGCCGGTGGCCGGAGCATGCGCCACGACCTGGGGGACCACGAAGAAGCCGTCGCGCGCATCCGGCGCGAAGGTCGCGATGGCCATGTGCCGGTCACCGGCACGCGGTTCGTCTGCCCTGAGCGGCATCGTCCCCCCCCCCGCCCCATCGCCCTCCACCGTCTGCCCCGCGAACTCACGCAGCTGGCTCATGTGCGCCAGGATGCCCCGCAACTCGCCGGCGAATTGCGGGATGGCCTCCGCCGGGATCGCCAGCCGCGCCAGCGCCGCCACATGCCGCACGTCGTCGTCGGATACGTCCATGGTCCGCTCCTATTCCCAGGCCTGTTCGAGCCGCGCCTGCGCGAGCACCAAGGTCTTGCGCCCCACCTCGGCATCATCGAAGTCGATCCGCACCTTGGCGTCGCGGCCGGTTCCCGCGAGTTCCACCACGGTGCCTGTGCCGAAGCGCGCGTGCTTCACGCGCGCGCCCACGGCGACCCGCGCCGCATCCTGCGATTCCTCCTCGGGGGCAGGCGGCGCCGGCACCGGGCGTCCGGGGCGCGACGCGGGCGTCCACCCGCCGGCGGCCTTGCCGAAGGGGACCTCAC
>JAGWYS010000193.1 GCA_018969225.1 Gemmatimonadota bacterium
TAGCCGCGCGCCTCCAGCTCCAGCGCCAGCCCCTTGTCCCCCGACTTGATGATCCGCCCGCCGGCCAGCACGTGCACGAAGTCGGGGACGATGTAGTTGAGCAGCCGCTGGTAGTGCGTCACCACGATGGTGGCGTTGTCCGGGCGCTTGAGGGCGTTGACCCCCTGCGCCACGATCCGCAGCGCGTCGATGTCCAGCCCCGAGTCGGTCTCGTCCAGGATGGCCAGCGCCGGCTGCAGCACCGCCATCTGCAGGATCTCGTTCCGCTTCTTCTCGCCGCCCGAGAAGCCCATGTTCACCGACCGGTGCAGCATCGCCGGGTCCATGTCCACCAGCTTCAGCTTCTCCTCCACCAGGTCCAGGAACTCCATCGGGTCCGCCTCCGGCTCCCCCTTCGCCGCCCGGATGGCGTTGTACGCCGCGCGCAGGAAGTACGCGTTGGTCACGCCGGGGATCTCGATGGGGTACTGGAACGCCAGGAACACGCCCGCCTGCGCGCGCACCTCGGCGTCCATCTCCAGGAGGTTCTCCCCCTGGTACAGCACCTCGCCGCCGGTGATCTCGTAGGCGGGGTGCCCGGCCAGCACCTGCGCCAGCGTGCTCTTCCCGGAGCCGTTGGGGCCCATCACGGCGTGCACCTCGCCGGCGTTCACGGTGAGGGTGATCCCCTTCAGGATCGGCTTGCCGTCAATGGCGGCGTGGAGGTCGCGGATCTCGAGCATGGAACGGATGGAAGGAATATGGGAAAGGGGAGCGGTCAGCCGACGGAGCCCTCGAGGGTGATCCCCAGCAGCTGCTGGGCCTCGAGCGCGAACTCCATGGGCAGCTCCTTGAAGACTTCCTTGCAGAACCCCGACACGATCATCGACACCGCCTGCTCGGCGTCCAGCCCGCGGGCCTTCAGGTAGAAGATCTGGTCCTCGCCGATCTTCGAGGTGGACGCCTCGTGCTCCAGCGTGGCGGTGTTGTTGGCCACCTCGACGTACGGGAAGGTGTGCGCGCCGCACTGGTTCCCCACCAGCATCGAGTCGCACTGCGTGTAGTTGCGCGCCCCCGCCGCCTTCGGGCCGATCTTCACCAGCCCGCGGTAGCTGTTCTGCCCCCGCATGGCCGAGATCCCCTTGGACACGATCGTGGACTTCGTGTTGCGCCCCAGGTGGATCATCTTGGTGCCGGTGTCCGCCTGCTGCCGCTTGCTGGCCACCGCCACCGAGTAGAACTCGCCCACGCTGTTGTCCCCCTGCAGGATCACCGAGGGGTACTTCCAGGTGATCGCCGACCCCGTCTCCACCTGCGTCCAGGAGATCTTGGCGTCGCGCATCGCCTTGCCGCGCTTCGTGACGAAGTTGTAGATGCCCCCCACCCCGTCCTCGTCGCCGGCGTACCAGTTCTGCACCGTGCTGTACTTCACCGTGGCGCCGTCCAGCGCCACGATCTCCACCACGGCCGCGTGCAGCTGGTTGGTGTCGCGCCGCGGCGCGGTGCACCCCTCCAGGTAGCTCACGCGGCTCCCCTCGTCGGCCACGATCAGCGTGCGCTCGAACTGCCCCGTCTCCGCCGCGTTGATGCGGAAGTACGTGGACAGCTCCAGCGGGCACCGCACCCCCTTGGGGATGTAGCAGAACGAGCCGTCGGAGAACACCGCGCTGTTGAGCGCCGCGAAGAAGTTGTCGCTGTACGGCACCACCGACCCCAGGTACCGCCGCACCAGCTCGGGGTGCTCGCGCACCGCCTCGCCGAACGACATGAACAGGATCCCCTCCTTCGCCAGCTCCTCGCGGAAGGTGGTGCCCACCGACACCGAGTCGAACACGGCGTCCACCGCCACGCCGGCCAGCCGCTTCTGCTCGGTGAGCGAGATCCCCAGCTTGGCGTACGTCTCCAGCAGCTTGGGGTCCACCTCGTCCAGCGACGCCAGCGGCTTCACCGACTTGGGCGCCGAGTAGTAGCTGGCCGCCTGGTAGTCGATGGGCGGGTAGTGCACGTTGGGCCACCGCGGCTCGGTCATCTGCTGCCAGCGGCGGAACGCCTTGAGGCGCCACTCCAGCAGCCACGCGGGCTCCTGCTTCTTGGCCGAGATGAACCGGACCGTCTCCTCGGTGAGCCCCGGGGGGAGCGTCTCGGTCTCGATGTCGGTGGTGAAGCCGTACTGGTACTCGCGGTTGACGAGCGCCTCGATCGACGAACTCATGCCAGCTCCTGGTGCGCGGCGGCCGCAGCCCCCGCCGGTTGATGCTCCCGGTCCCGCTCCCGTTCCTGCGCCCGCTCCGGGGCGGCAGCACCGGCCGCCGCCCCGCCCACCCCGTAGGCGCACCGCCCGCAGCCGTCCCGGCGGTGCGCCACGCGCACTACCGGGGCGCCCACCAGCCGCGCCACCCCCGCCGCCTCCACCTCGCACGCCTCGGGAAACGACTCGGCGATCCCGCGCATCGCACAGTTGTGAATGCGCAGCAGGGGCCCCGGTTCCCCGGGGGGGGCCGGCTCCACCTCCGCCATGTACCCCTCGGCGGTGAGCAACTCGGCCACCAGCGCCAACCGCTCCCCCGGCGGGAGGGTCGCCAACAGCGGCGCCGCCTCCTCCGCCAGGCGGTCCCACTCCGCGCCCAACACCCCTGCCACCGCGTCGCTGCCGCGCTCCCGGCGCAGCACCGCCAGCGCCCGCGCCAGCACCGCCGTGGACCGCTGCGGAAACAGCGCTTCCCCGGCCGGGGTCAGCGAATAGAGAAAGGTCGGGGCGCCCACCCCCCGCACGTCGCGGGCGTAGCGCACCAGCCCGTCCTCTTCCAGCGCCTTGAGGTGACGCCGCAGGGCGTTGGCGGTGAGCCCGAATCGCTCCCCCAACGCCTGGGCCGTCAGCGGCTGCGCCTTGCGCAGCGCCACCAGCAGGTCGGCGCGCACGCCCCGGAAGCCGCCCAACCCCCCCAACTCGTCGGACATTCGGGAGAATCTAGTTCGGCTTTGCAATTCGTCAACGAAACCGTGCACGAAATATCGGTTTCTGGAATGCTCAGATGGTCCCCAACGGCCGTCGCGCATTGCGCCAACCTGCACGCCGTGGCAATGTCACCGCTGAGTCCACTGCACCCCGACCTTTGCCCCCCCGTCGTGCGCCTGCTGCTCCTGGCCGTCCTCGCGCTGCTGGTCCTCTGCATCCTGCTGCTGTGGCGGGTGCGGGAGGTGGAGCGCGTGTCGGCGGAATTGCAGGGACTCACGCGCCTGCGTGACCAACTGCAGGGACGCTTCCCCGAGGCGCTGGTGGCCGGGGTGTTCAGCTTCCTGGCCGACCGGCACGGCGATGTGCGCGGCAGCACCATCGTGAACCCCGGGGACGACCTCGCGCGCGACCACCGGCTGGCGGCGCTGGACCTTGAGGACGCGGTGCTGGTGATTGCCGACCGGGCCGGAGCGCGGCTCCCCGGCCCGCGTGACCTGGACCAGCTGGCGGAGCAGGTGCACACCGTGGAAGACCTGCTGCGCTTCCTCGATCCCTTCTTCCGCGGCGCTACCCAACCCACGTGAGCGGGTGAGCCGGCGCGCCCGTCCAGGGGTGCGACGGGGACGGCCCCTCCTGCTGTTGGCGCTGCTGGGCGCGTGCGCCGGTGGCGGTGCCACCCGGGAGATCGTCGCCCCCCCCACGCCCGCCCCTGTGCCGCGCCCGGCGCGGCGCGACCTCCCCGCCACGCCGCGCCACCCGGAGCCATTGCAGCCGGGCATCACCGACGACGACCTCGACGCGCTCTGGGCCCGGCAGCTGATGGTGCCGGTTCACGGGATGGCGGTGGCCGACGTGACCAACACGTACCCGGCCCGGCGCGGCCGCCGCATCCACGGGGCACTCGACCTGCTGGCTCCCAAGGGAACGCCGGTGGTGGCCGCCGACGACAGCGTCATCGGGCGGATGTACACCAGTGCGCTGGGGGGCATCGTCATCTACGCCTTCGATCCCGCCGGGCGCTTCGTGTACTACTACGCCCACCTCGACCGCTACCGTCGCGGGTTGGCGGTGGGCGACCGGGTGTCCAAGGGGGAGGTGATCGGCTACGTTGGGACGACGGGCAACGCCGCTCGCACCCTGCCGCACCTGCACTTCCAGGTGATGACGCGCGGGCGCGGGCGCAGCTGGTGGGACGGCCCGTACCTCAACCCTTACCCCTATCTCGCCCTCGACGGGGACCGCCGCTGACCGGCGGGCCCCCCCGGGCGTTGCGGAGGCGCTGGATGGCGATGACCGGCAAGGCGCGCGCGGCGTTGCGCGCCGAGGCGCACCACCTGGCGGTGCAGGTGCACGTGGGGCACGCCGGGCTCTCCCCGTCGCTCCTGTCCAGCCTGGACGACGTGCTGCGCACCCACGAACTGGTGAAGTGCCAGGTGGCCAAGGGGGGGGAATTGTCCGCCAAGGAGGCGGCGCGCGCCGCGGCGGAGGCCATGGGCGCCGAGGCGGTGCAGGTCATCGGCCGCACCTTCACCCTCTTTCGCGAGAACCCCGACCTCCCGCGCGGTGAGCTGCCGCCCTGGCTGAAGTAGCGCCCGCTGGCCGCACCCGCCACGGCGCCGTAGCTTTCCGCGTACCCTGTCACCCGTCGTGCCTGACCCGAGACCGGATCCATGCCCTACGTCATCACTGAAGCCTGCATCAACGTCAAGGACAAGTCGTGCGTGGACGTCTGCCCCGTGGACTGCATCTACGAGGGCGCCGACCAGCTGTACATCCACCCCGACGAGTGCATCGACTGCGGCGCCTGCGAGCCGGAGTGCCCGGTGACGGCCATCTTCCCCGAGGAAGACGTGCCGGTGCAGCTCAAGAGCTACGTGGGCAAGAACAAGGAGGCCTTCACCGGCCCCAACCCGCCGGGACGCCCCACCCGCTGACCGCGGCGGATGCGCCGAGGGCGGGCCCCGTGAGGGCCCGCCCTCGGCGGCTCACCACCCCCAGCCGCGCCCCTTCCACCAGAACAGCGCGGCCAGCGCGACGTACTGCAGCAGCGTCGAACGCTCGCTCCACAGCGCTTCCCGCCAGTCGTGCGGCCCCGCCGTGCGCTCGGCCGGGGGACGCCCGATCCAGCGCGGGGTGCGCGCCTTGTACGCCAGGTACTCCGCGCCGAAGATCGACTCCAGCACCCCCTCCTCGTACCGCACGATCAGCGAGTACTCCACGGCGAAGAGCGCCGCCGCCACGGGGAGGAACCAGAGGACGCCGGAGATGACCGTGAAGCCCATCCACGCAAGGAAATTCCCCACGTAGAGCGGGTTGCGGCACCACGCGAAGGCGCCGTAGGTCACCAGCCGCTGCACCTCGCGCGAGCGCCGGCGCGTCACGGTGCCCGCGGCAGCCACGCCGGCCAGCCGCACCAGTTCCCCCAGCAGCACCAGCGCCCCGCCCACCAGCCACAGCGTGGGCGACGGGGTGCCGGGCCACAGCAGGGGCACCAGCAGGAAGGGCACCGGCAGCCAGCTGCGGTTGCGGAAGAGGCGTGCGCCCAGTCGGGCCGCCGGGGTCTGCTCGCTCGCCGAAATCGGGGCGGTCATGCGGGAAGGGTCAGGGGGAGTCCAGCGTGGCCACGAAGTTGGCCAGGGCGTGCGTGGTGGCCGACGGACGCTCGAGGCAGGGGAGGTGTCCGGCCTCGCCCACCACCTCCAGCCCCGCCCGCACCGCCGGCGGGAGCGCCACCACCATCCGCTCCGCCTCGCTGACCGGGGTGAGCACGTCCTCGTCCCCCGCCAGCACCAGCGTGGGAACGCTAATCGTCTCCAGCGTGTCGCGTGAGTCCGGGCGGTCGCGCATCGCTTCCAGCGCGCCCACCATCCCCGCCACCGGCTGCCGCGACATCACGGCGCGCAGCAGCTGCACCACCTCGGGGCGCCGTTCGCGCGTGGTGCGTCCCACCATCCCCGGCAGGAGGCGCTCCGCCACCACCCGCGCGCCCTCGCGCCGCGCCAGCATCACCAACTCATCGCGCCGACGCCGCCCCGCCTGGTCGTCGGCGTCCGCGCGCGTGTTGCACAGGGCCAGCGCCTTCACCCGGGACGGGTGCCGGCGCCACAGCGCCATCGCCACGTAGCCGCCCATCGACATCCCGGCCACCACCGCGGAGGGGAGCTGCAGCCGGTCGAGGAGCGCCGCCAGGTCGTCGGCGTACTGGTCCATCGAGAAGGGCCCGTGCGTGGTGGACTCGCCAAACCCGCGCAGGTCGGGGGCGATGCACCGCGCGCGGCCGGCCAGCCCGCTTCGCACCGGGGTCCAGATGGTGCGGTCGTGGGGAAAGCCGTGCAGCAGCAGCAACGGCACCCCGCGTCCGCTGTCGTCGTACCCCAGCCACACCCCCGGCAGCCGCGCGATCACCGGGCGCTCATGGCGGATCGCGTCCGTCGCCCGCGTCCTGCCGTGCCGCCGCGCGCAGGGCGCGCTCGCGCGCATCCTCCCGTTCCGCACGCATCCGCAGCGGCACCAGCACCGCCGAGGTGAGCGGCACCGCCACCATCAGCCCCAGGAAGCCGAAGAGGATGGTCATCAGCGCCTGCGCCACCAGGGTGATGGCCGGCGGCAGGTCCATCTCCCCCCGCATGAGGTACGGGATCAGGAGGTTGTTCTCCAGGAACTGGATCCCCCAGTACGCCACCGCCACCAGCAGCGCCTTCTGCGGGGAGTCCACGAACCCCATGAGCACGGCGGGGACGGCGCTGAGCACCGGCCCCAGCGTGGGGACGAACTCCAGCAACCCCGCGATGAACGCCAGCGCCGCCGCCCCCTTCACCCGCAGCGACAGCAGCACCACCAGGCTCACGCTGCCGATGGCCACCATGGCAATGAGTTGCGTGACGAGCCACTTGCGCAGCACCGTCGCGATCCGCGCCAGCACCTCGCGCACCCCCGCCCGCGACTCCGCCGGCACCGTCGCCAGGATCCACCCGTGGTACACCTCGGGTTCGGCCCCGATGTATATGGCCAGGAAGAGCACCAGCACGAGGGCGCCCAGCACCGCCGCCGTCCCGGAGACCAGCGAGAGGAGCAGCCGCGACGCCCCCGCGAGCCCGGTGCTCAGCCGGTCACCCAGCAGCGTGGTCATGCTGGCGGCGGGGGGGCTGGCTGCCTCGGCGCCCCCTGGTCCCACGGGGGCCTCCGCCGGGCGCCCCGCCGTCACGCCCGCTGGCGCCTGGCCAACGGCGGGCGCCGGGGCCG
>JAGWYS010000007.1 GCA_018969225.1 Gemmatimonadota bacterium
GGGGACGATTGCGGTGGGGACGTGGGCGGATTTTGTGGTGCTTGGGGGGGAGGTGGTAGGAGGGAGGGTGGAGATGACGGTGGTGGGGGGGCGGGTGGGGTACTGCCGGGCGGGAGGGTGTGGGTTGTAGGTGGTAGGGGAGAGGGCGGATAGGTGGCAGGGCGGATAGGTGGTAGGACCGATAGGGAGTAGTTGGAGGGACGAGGCGATAGTGATTAGGGGGTGAATCCGTGGTGGTGCTGGCGATGGCGTTTGCGGCGGTGGTGAGCTGTGACGAGGGGGCGTGGCGGGAGGCGGTGGGGCGCTATCGCGCGGCGCACCCGGCGGCGACGGTGCAGGACCTGTACAAGCTGGCGCACCAGGGGATCATGGGGAGCGAGCACGCGGTGCGGGACACGACGCGGGTGCGCGACTGGCTGGTGCGGGAACTGGCGGAGGTGCGCGCGGGGACGCGGCGGGGCGCGGGGTACGGCGCGGCGGTGGAGCCGCTGCCCCCCGACGGGCGGTTCGTGCGGGTGCACCTGCGCCCGTATGTCGAGCGCGGGGGATCGCCGGAAGCGTTGCTGCGGGCGTTCGTGGCCACGGCCAACACGGCGCGCGGGGATACCGCGGCGTTTGCGTGCGCCGAGCGGGCGCTGGCGGGGGTGGAGGGGTTCGCGGGGTACGTCGCCGCACGGCGGCGGGAGGGGTTCCCGGCGGTGCACCACTCGGCGGCGTACGAGGGGGCCTACGGGCCGGCGTACCGGGTGGTGGAAAGAAGGCGAGGGGAGAGGGTTGGTGGGTGGTAGGGGTTCGTTGAAGGGAGTGACAGAGGGTAGGGAATAGGGGCGAGGCAAGAGAACCTGGAGGGCGAGCCATCCAACGCCGACGCGAGCGTGCAGGTTGCGGGGTGCGGTGACAGCACCAGCGGCTCGCAGGCGGGAGTGCCTCCGGTGGCTAGTGGCCGGACGTCAGGCGCCGCTCAGAGCCCCTCCGTGAGATCGCGCAGGTCCTGCGGAAGGAATCCGGCTGCCTCGCAGGCACGCCGATGGTGTGGCTCAAGCTCCGGTGCGACAGCTACGGGCTCCACTGTCCATCCGGCGAATTGCGGCATGGCGTTGCAGAAGCGCTGGACATGCCCTTTGGCCTGCCCCAAGGTGGCCACCAGACGATCGGCGGAACGCTTGCAGCTGCCAAGCCGGAGACGCCGTTCCTCCTCGTTGATGGCGACCAGGTCGATCTCGGTGTCGTGGCGATCCCACCATCCTCGCACCGTGGACGTGAGTGGAAAGTCGCCAACCCCGCGGCGACTCCGCTCCATGTACAAGGACGCAACCAGCCGCTCGAGCCCATACCCTTCGGCCGAGGCCAGCCGCTCATCGGCCTGCTGCACCAGCCCATCCACGGGGCGGAAACTCGTGGACGCCACGGGCACGGCCAGCGCCGCCAGCCACGAGCGCAGGAAGTTGTCCCGGATGTAGAAGCGTCCATTGCGTGCGCGGGGTTTGCCAAACACGGGCTGCAGGCGCTCCACCATGCGATACCGTTCATCGAGGATCCGGAGATAGCCGCCCACCTGGTGTTCTCCGTCCGGTTCCACCGTCCGGACATGGGCCACCAATTCGGCATTGCTGCACCCCGGGTGCGTCGCAATGTGCTTCAGCAGCAGGTCGTACCGGCCACGCAGCTCCTTGAGGAACCAGTGGTCGGCCTCCGTGCGCAGCGGGGAGCTGCTGCTGAAGAACATCTGTCGCAGCAGCGCCTGCCGGCTGGCACCCAGCACCCCCTGCTCGTGGCAGTCCCGGTAGAACTTGGGCACCCCTTCGAAGAGGTTCCAGAGGAAGAGCAGTCGCCCAGGGGTGGTGTCCGCGTGGGTCTGCAGCACCTCCAGCACCGACGCAATGTCCAGGTGCTCAAGCTCGATGGTGTCGGTGACGCGGTTGTAGAGCGGCGCGTGGCGGTCCTCCAGCAGCGCCGCCATCTCGGTGTGCAGCGATCCGAGAATGAGCAGGCCGCCGGGGACCTCATTCGCACGCGCCGACAATCGATCAACTTCCGACTGCAACTGCGACGTGAATTCGAACAGCGCCTTGCGGTTGAAGTACTGGAACTCGTCCAGCGCCACGATCCACCCGTGTTCGCACAGGCGGCCGATGCTTCTGGCCAGGCCACGGAGGGTGGTGGGGCGCTCGTCCTCGATGCCAAACATGCCGAGGAAATCGCGCGCCGTGCCGATCACGCCGGCCGGGTCCGAATCGGGCACCTGGAGATACAACACGCGGTCACGCTGTCCCGGCCCCAGGGCCTGCTGCACCAGCGTCGTCTTCCCGATCCGGCGGCGACCGGACACCTTGACGAAAAACCATCGCTCGCGCCCGAGAATGGCCGTGAGTCGAGCGAGTTCATCACGCCGGCCGTAAAATCCCCAGTTCGCTGTTGCCATGGATCCCCACAAGGAAAAAACGTTTTTCTTGATGGTCTTCTTATTTGTAACCCGTTGTAATATATAAGGTAAAGTCCCATCCAGAGGCCCGCCAAGGGGGTGCCGATCTCACGCGTGCTCCGACACCGATCGGCCCACCGGTCCCATTGCACGGCGCAGCAAACCCCCGCGCCGCGCGATTAATTGGGGGCATGCCTACCACCCGCCCCCTCCTGCTGGCCGCTGCGGCGGCCCTCCTGCTCCCTGCCGCGGCCCCGATGGCCCAGCAGTCCCCCCGCGCGCGCGGCGCCGCGCCTGACACCGGGCTCTCCGTCAGCTGGCGCAACATCGGCCCCAACCAGGCCGGGCGCATGGTGGCGGTGGCCGGTTCCACGGCCCGCCCCGACGAGTACTACATGGGCACCACCGGCGGCGGCGTCTGGAAGACCACCGATGGCGGCAAGACGGTGGTGCCGGTGACCGACGCCTACTTCGGCGGCACCATCGGCGCCATCGCGGTGCAGCAGAGCAACCCCGACGTGGTGTGGGTGGGCGGTGGCGAGACCCCCATCCGCGGCAACGTGTCGCACGGCGAGGGGGTGTGGAAGAGCACCGACGCCGGCAAGACGTGGCAGTCCATGGGGCTCAAGGAGACGCAGTACATCGCGCGCGTGCGCATCCACCCGGACAACCCGGACATCGTGTACGTGGGCGCGCTGGGGCACGTGTTCGGCCCCAACAAGGAGCGCGGCGTCTACCGCACCACCGATGGCGGGAAGACGTGGAAGAACATCCTGTTCCGCAACGACTCCACCGGCGTGGCGGACATGATCCTGGATCCGACCAACCCGCGCACGATCTACGTCACCTTCTGGCAGGCCGGGCGCAAGCCGTGGCAGCTGGTGAGCGGCGGCATGGGGAGCGGGATCTTCAAGAGCACCGACGGCGGCGACACGTGGACGGAGATCACGCGCAACCCGGGGCTCCCGCAAAGCGGGCCGCTGGGGGCCATCGGCATCACGGTGTCCCCCGCCAAGCCCAGCCGGCTGTGGGCCATCGTGGAGCACGAGCCCAACGGCGGCGTGTACCGCAGCGACGACGCCGGGGCCACCTGGCAGTTCATGACCGGCGACCGCAACCTGCGCCAGCGCAGCTGGTACTACAGCAAGCTGTACGCCGACCCCAAGGACACGAACGTGGTGTACGGCCCGCAGGTGAGCCCGCTGGTGTCCAAGGACGGAGGCAAGACGTTCACGCGCGGCTTCGGCGGCGGGGACAACCACGACATCTGGATCGACCCCGCCGATCCCAAGCGCATTGCCGTGGCGCACGACAACGGGCTCATCATCACCAAGGACGGCGGCACCACCAGCACGCGCGTGGCGGCGCCCACGGGGCAGTACTACCACGTGCACCTCACCAACCACTTCCCCTACCACGTCTGCGGCGCCAAGCAGGATGCCGGCAGCAGTTGCGGCCCGGTGCGCGCCGAGGCGGCCGGCGGGCGCATGGGGATGATGGCGATGATGGGGGGCGAGGGGGGAGCGCCGGCGGCGCCGGCGTCGCCGTTCAGCACCTTCTACGGGGTGGCCGGGGGCGAGTCGGGATATGTGTCCAGCAACCCGGTGGACCCGGACATCCTGTACGGCGCCAACTATGGCGGCAGCATGGACATGCTCAACCGCCGCACCGGCAAGAGCATGGCGCTGGACCCGTGGCCGCTCAACCCCATGGGGCACGACGCGGCCGACTCGAAGTTCCGCTTCCAGTGGACGTACCCCATCGTGCACTCGCCGCACGACCCCAACACCATCTACGTGGGGTCCAACGTGGTGTTCCGCTCGCGCGACGGCGGGATGAGCTGGACGGCCATCTCGAAGGACCTCACGCGCAACGACCCGCGCACGCTGGGGGCCAGCGGCGGGCCGATCACGAAGGACCAGACGAGCGTGGAGTACTACGGCACGGTGTTCACGCTCGCCGAGTCGAAGCTGGTGAAGGGGCTCATCTGGACGGGGAGCGATGACGGCCTCCTGCACGTCACGCGCGACGGCGGGCTCACGTGGAAGAACGTGACGCCGAAGGGGCTCCCCGAGTGGATGCGGTGGAGCATCATCGAGGCGAGCCCGCACGCGCCGGGGACCGCGTGGGTGGCGGGGAACCGCTACCAGATGGATGACTTCACGCCGTACCTGTACCGCACCACCGACTACGGCGCAACGTGGACGAAGATCACCGACGGGATCCCGGCGGACCACTTCACCCGCGCCGTCCGCGAGGACCTGCACCGGCCGGGGATGGTGTACGCCGCCACCGAGCGGGGCGTGTGGTTGTCGTACAACAGCGGGGCGCAGTGGGAGAGCCTGCAGCGCAACCTGCCGCCGGTGCCGGTGCACGACATGATGCTGCGCGACGACGACCTGGCCATTGCCACGCACGGGCGGGCGTTCTGGGTGATGGAGAACCTCACGCCGCTGCGTTGGGCCAAGGATGCGGCGGCGGCGACGGCGACGCCGTTCCTGTACCAGCCGGTGCCGGTGTACCGGCTGAACGGGCAGGCGTCTCCCACCTTCACGTACCGGCTGCCGGCGGATTCGCAGGTGGTGACCTTCGAGCTGTTCGACGCCAGCGGCAAGCGGGTGGCGCGCGCGGCCAGCAACGACAGCACGCCCGCGGCGGCGCCCGGGGGCCCCGGGGGCGGGCGCTTTGGCGCCATGCCGACGCCCAAGCCGGGGACCCGGAAGGGGGTGAACCGCTTCACCATGCCCATGCGGCATGACAACGCGGTGACCTTCCGCGGGATGATCACCTGGGCGGGAAGTGGCGCCGGGCCGGCGATGGCGCCGGGGCGCTACAAGGTCGTGATGACCGTGGGGAGCGCGGCGCCGGTGGCGAAGGAGTTCGAGCTGCGCCCCGACCCGCGGAGCCCCGCGACCGCGGCCGACCTGCAGGAGCAGGTGCGCTTCGCGCTGCAGGTGCGCGACCGGATCACGCAGGCCAACGAGGGGGTGATCGAGGTGCGGAACCTCAAGCGCGACCTGGAGGACCGCACCGCGAAGATGGCGGCGGTGCCGGCGTTCGCGCCCGCGGCCAAGACGTTTGCGGCCAGGCTGTCGGTGTCGGAGGACTCGCTGTACCAGACCAGGAACCAGAGCGGGCAGGACCCGCTCAACTTCCCCATCCGGCTGAACGACCAGCTGGGGGGGCTGATGGGGTTCATCCTCAGCGGCGAGCGGCGCCCGCCGAAGCAGGCGTACGACGTGTACACCGTGCTGGGGGGGAAGCTGGACGGCGAGGTGGCGAAGCTGGAGAAGCTGATCGCCACGGAGCTCCCCAAGCTGAACGCGATGCTGAAGGGGGCGGGGGTGCCGGAGATTGTCCGGAGCAAGCGGGAGGGGAAGGACGCGACGCGGATGTGAGGGGATTGCTGGGTGGCCGTGGCGTGTTACGTTGTCTTACATGAAATCCGCCACGGTCACCATCCGCCTTGATGGGAAGATGGAGCGCGAGCTGGACCGCCTCAGCCGGCAGCTTGGACGGAGCCGGAGCGAGGTGGTCCGCGACGCGCTGCGCCGGCAGCTGTCCCTGCTTCGGTTTGAGCAGCTGCGGCAGGAGTTGCTTCCCGTGGCGGAGGTGCAGGGGCTCCTCACCGACGAGGACGTGTTTCGCGACGTGTCGTGAGGGTGTTCCTCGACACGAACGTGCTGATCAGTGCGTTCGCGACGCGCGGCCTGTGTGCCGACCTCATGCGGCACCTGCTCACGGAACACGAGGTGCTCACCGGCGAGGTCAACCTGGCGGAGCTTCGACGCGTGCTGCTGCACCGGTTCGGGGTTCCTGCGGCCCAGGCAGACGCGGTGGAGGAGCTGCTGCGGGATCAGGTGGTCGTTCCCGCCCCACCCACCCTGCTCCCACTGGCCGTCCGCGATCCCGATGACGCCTGGGTGCTCGCCTCGGCCGTCGCCGGCGGCGCCGACCTGCTGGTCACGGGCGATCAGGACCTCCTGGTGGTCGCGCCGGACGCGCCGATCCCCATCGTGACGCCGCGGGAGGCGTGGGGACGGCTGCGGGGCAACGGCGGGGCAGCCCCTCCGACACCCGGCTGAACAGCGTCGCGAAGCACGGGGGGCGCCGGCGGCCATGTATGGGGCGGTGTTCTGGTTCGGGCTGGAGTGAGCCGAGGCGATTCGTAAACTGGTGTCTTTGGGTATTACCAGATAATATCCGGTATGACTTCTCCTTATGCGCGCATTTCCATCACGCTTCCCGCCACGGAACTCGCGGCGGCGGACCGTCTGGCGGCGCAGCAGGACCGATCGCGGAGTTGGATCGTGGCCGAGGCGATCCGGCGGTATGCGGCTGCGGTGGAGGAGGGGGCCGAACCTGGGGACCCGGATACAGTTGCGACCAACGGCCGCGGGCTGGGTGCTTCGCGCATGGCGCAGGTGGACCGCGACCTGCGAATGACGGCGGCGGAGCGGGTGCGCGAGGCGGAGGCGGCCTCGGACGAGGTGGCGGCGATCGGGCGCCCGGGCGGCGCAATTGAGGAGCCCCGGTGGTTCGGGAGCTACGAGGAGTTCTCGGCGTGGCGGAAGGAACGGCAGGGAATGTGAGGAGTTGCTCGGTCGTGGCGTCACCATGATCGGGGACACGCCCAATGTTGATGTGCTGACTCGCGCGTGGAATGTCACGTGGGCGCAGGCCGCGCAGCAGGTCGCCGTGTTCGAGCTGGACGGGGTTCCGGTGCCGACCTTGGCGCTTGGGTTGCTGATCGAATCGAAGCGCACGGGACGCACGCAGGACCAAGCGGATATCGAGGTGCTGGAGGCGATCCAGGCGCGGCGGGGGTAGGGACCTGTTTCGCGGCGCGTGGTGAGTGGGGCCGGGGGGATGCCCGCGCGCACTCCATCTCCAGTGGTGTTATGCCGCGAGCGCGCCCATGGAGACCATGCTCGGCAAGGGGGGCGGGTCAATCTCAAATGGCAGTGCCGCAACTGGATAGGCCGAAATTACCGCCGGCAGCCCAGTGGCCGACTCCCGTCTTGATGCGCGGCATAACATCCCGCTCGCGCGGATAATCGCCTGCGGCAGAGAAGGCCGTCCCGGGACCCCCCATGTGCGGCGGCTCCCTGCCTTGCCGACCCGCCCTGCCGACGCGCCGTGCCGGCCTGCCGTGTCGGCCCGCCCCTTAGCCGCCGAAGCGCCCCTCAGCCGCCGGCGCCCTGGGGGAGCCACTCCCGGATGGCCGCCGAAACCACGCCGTCATCCGCACGATTGGTGGCCACGGCCATGGTGAGCGCATACAGCTCCTCCGGCGGTGCGTCCAGCAGCACGCCGTTGAGTCCCAGGAACACCAGCGCCGTGGCCAGCCCGGTGCGCTTGTTTCCGTCGCGGAACCCCTGCACGCGGGCAAACCCGACCAGATAGGCGGCGGCGAGATCCGCGAGGTCGGCGTCGGGGTCGTAGGCCCACCGGTTGACCGGACGCGCCAAGGCCGAGAGGACCACGTTCCGGTCCAGCACACCATGCGCGCCCCCGTAGCGCTCCACCTGCTGCGCGTGAACGGCCAGCAGGATCTCCTCGGTCAACCAGTGCGGCTCACGCGGGAGCCGGCGCGGCGTGTCCCCGTCCGCAGACGTGGGGTGAGCCACGGGGGGCTACTTGGCCAAAGCGCGGAAGACGGCGTCGTACTTGGCCATGACCTGCTCGTGCACGCGCATGGCGTCCTCCAACTCCGCCGTGTGCGGCACCACGCGAAACCCACCCATGCCGTCTTCAATCCACTCCAGCTCCGCCCCGGGCTCCAAGCCGAGACGGCGGACAACCTCGGCGGGGAGGGTGGTCACCACGGAGGCGCCCTGGGCGCGGGTGCGGGAGGTGAGGGAGGGCATGAGGGGGAGGGATGGGATGTTACTTTAGTGTAACTGAGGGTGAGTTGGTGGGGTAAGGGGGAGATGGGAGTTGGGACTTGGGAGATTGAAGTTTGAAGATGGCAGATGGGGAGATGGGGATTCGGAACCCGTTATTTTTCCCGGTTCACCCCATTCCACCCCGCCGTGCCCACCATCCTCCAGTCCCTCCCTGCCGGCGAAAACGTCGGCATCGCCTTTTCCGGCGGCCTCGACACCAGCGCGGCGCTCCACTGGATGCGCGCCAAGGGGGCCGTCCCCTACGCCTACACGGCCAACCTGGGGCAGCCGGACGAGTCCGACTACGAGGCCATCCCGCGCAAGGCGATGGCGTACGGCGCCGAGAAGGCGCGGCTGATCGAGTGCCGGGCGCAGCTGGTGGCCGAGGGGCTGGCGGCGCTGCAGTGCGGCGCCTTCCACATCAGCACCGCCGGGCAGACGTACTTCAACACCACCCCGCTGGGGCGCGCCGTCACCGGCACCATGCTGGTGGCCGCCATGCGCGAGGACGACGTCCACATCTGGGGGGACGGGAGCACCTTCAAGGGGAACGACATCGAGCGGTTCTACCGCTACGGGCTCCTCACCAACCCCGCCCTCAAGGTCTACAAGCCGTGGCTGGACCAGCGCTTCATTGACGAGCTGGGGGGGCGCACGGAGATGGCCGAATACCTCATCGCGGCCGGCTTCGAGTACAAGATGTCCGTGGAGAAGGCGTACTCCACCGACTCCAACATCCTGGGGGCCACGCACGAGGCCAAGGACCTCGAGTTCCTCGACAAGGGGATGCACATCGTGCACCCCATCATGGGCGTCCCCTTCTGGCGCGACGACTGCGCCATCGCGAAGGAGACGGTGTCCGTGCGCTTCGAGGAGGGGATGCCGGTGGCGCTCAACGGCCGCACCTTCGAGAGCGCGCTGGCGCTCTTCGCCGAGGCCAACGCCATCGGCGGGCGGCACGGGCTGGGGATGAGCGACCAGATCGAGAACCGCATCATCGAGGCGAAGAGCCGCGGCATCTACGAGGCCCCCGGGCTGGCGCTGCTGTTCATCGCCTACGAGCGGCTGGTGACGGGGATCCACAACGAGGACACCATCGAGCAGTACCGCATCAACGGGCGAAAGCTGGGGCGGCTGCTGTACCAGGGGCGCTGGCTCGACCCGCAGGCGCTCATGCTGCGCGAGTCGGCGCAGCGGTGGGTGGCGCGCGCCGTCACCGGCGAGGTGACGCTGGAGCTGCGCCGCGGCAATGACTACAGCGTCATGGACACGCAGAGCCCCAACCTGACCTACAAGCCCGAGCGGCTCACCATGGAAAAGGGGCAGGAGTACTTCTCCCCCCAGGACCGGATCGGGCAGCTCACGATGCGGAATCTCGACATCATCGACACCCGCGACAAGCTTGCGATCTACGCGTCCGCCGGATTGCTTCACGCGGGCGGCGCGGCGGGCGTGCCGCAGCTGCCGGCGCCCGCCGCTGACGCGGCGCCGTAGGCCGTTCTCCCTCCGTGCTCCCCCCGTTCCTCCCCTCACTCCGTTCGAGGATCAGACGATGACGCGCAATACGCTCCTGGCGATCGCGGCCGCGGTCGCGATGACCCCCCTGGCCGCCACGGCCCAGGACCAGTCGATGGCCGTCAAGGGCGGCGGGATCTCCGCCCCCGGCTGGATGGGGAAGGTGGACGCCAAGGAGGCGGCCGCCGGGCTCACGGTGGACAGCGCCAAGCTGGTGACCATGGGCACGGGGATGCATGTGACCACCGGGCCGGCCATCACCTACTGGAACCCCAAGATGGTGGGGAAGGGCGACTACGTCGTGAAGGCCACCTTCTCCGAGCGCGAGTACGCGAAGCTCAACAGCCACCCGCACCCCTACGGCATCGTCATGGCCGGGAATGACATGGGGTCCGACGCCGCGTCGTACCTGTACTGCGCCGCCTACGGCGACGGGCGCTTCATCGTGCGCGGCTTCGGCCCGGCGCCGTTCCAGCTGAACGGCCGCATGGGGGAGACCAACGCCGCGGTCAACAAGGCGGAGGCCAAGGGGAAGCCGGTGTCGCAGGAGGTGGCGATGGCGGTGAAGGGCGACCAGGTCATGTGCATGATCAACGGCACCACGGTGGCCACCTACCCCAAGAGCGCGGTCATCGGCGAGGGGAAGCTCAAGACCACCGACGGCATGGTGGGCTTCCGCTTCGGGCACAACACCGACGCGCACATCTCCGGGTTCTCGCTGGGCAAGCCGTGACCGATGCGGGACACGCCCCCGCCACGCCCCTGCGCGTGGCGGTGGTGGGGGCGGGCGCCGTGGGGATCACCCTCGGCGCCCGCTTGGCCGTTGCGGGGGCCGACGTGCGCTTCCTGGTGCGCCCCGAACGGGTGGCCGCGCTGCGCACGTCGGGGATCCGCCTGACCAGCTTCGAGGGAAACGTGTGGCTCCCCCCCGCGGGGCAACCGCCCGACGCGCCCGACGGGTGGACGATGGGCCCCCCGGCCCAGGTGTCTGGCGACCCCGCCGAGGTGGGCACGGTGGACGTGGTGCTGGTGTGTGTGAAGGCGGGGCAGGTGGCGGCGGTGGCGCCCACCCTGCGCCCCTTGCTGGAAGCCGGCTCGGCCGTCATCCCCACCCAGAACGGCGTGGAGGCCAGTGCGCTGCTGGTGGAGGCGCTGGGGCCCGCCCACGTGCTGGAGGGGCTGGCCCGGGTGATTGCCGAGCCCGTGGGCCCCGGCCAGGCGTTGCACACGGCGGTGACCCCGGTGCTGGAGCTCGGCGCCCGCGCCGGCGCCCCGTCCGACAACGAGGGGTATCCCGCATTGGCGCAGCGGGCCCCGCTGGCCGCATGGCTGCGGCGCGCGGGCGTCCACGCGGTGCAACCGCCGGACATGACCGTGGCCCTGTGGGAGAAGTTCCTGTTCATCGACCCCATCGGCGTGGTGTGCGCCGCGTCGGGGCGCCCCTTCGGCGCGGTGCGGGACGACCCGGCGTTGCGGGCGCAGGTGGACACCTGTCTGGATGAGGTGGTGGCCGTGGGACGCGCCGCCGGGGTGGCGTGGCCCGCCGACGCGGTGGCCAAGGTGTGGCGGCGCTACGACGGGCTGCCGGCCGACGGCTTCACGTCGATGGCGCGAGACCTGCTGGCCGGACGCCCGTCGGAGCTGGACAGCCAACCCGGGGCGGTGGTGCGGCTGGGGGCCCGGTTCGGTGTGCCCACCCCGATCCATTCCCGGCTTCTGGAACAACTGTCCTGATGGCGGCGCGTGCATGACGGGTCGTCCCCGGTATACGGGGGCCCACCAGCTGTCCCGCCAACGCTTTTCCCCTTCCCGTCGTAGAAACTGGTGTAAGTTATCACGGTCTGGCGTCGCTCCCGCGCGGAGCGCCGCCGTTTCGTGTCCCGGCCTCCTTCCCGCCGGGCGCGCGCAGGCTCCGAGCCACAGCTGTCGAGGAGAGCGGGGATGACGGTGCTGCTGTCGGTCCTACAGGTGATGACGCTGCTCACGATGTCGGCCCTGGTGCCGCCACCGGGGAGCACGCGCCCGGTGCCCCGCCCGACGACGGCCGCCGGCGCGGTGCCTGCCACGCATCCGGTGTTGCGTCCCGCGTGGCGCCCCGCGACGCTCCCCGCCCGCACGGTGACCCCCGCCACGGTGGTGGTGCGCGGCATCACGGCCGGGGCGCTCACGCAGACGGTGCAGCGCTACTGCGGGCAGTGCCACAACCCCACCAGCAAGCGCGGCAACCTGGACCTGCGCGGCTACACGGTGGAGGGGGCCGCCACCGACGCGGCGGTGACCGAGAAGATGATTCGCAAGCTGCGCGCGGCCATGATGCCGCCCCCGGGGTCGCGGCGCCCGGCGGGGGACACGCTGCAGGCGCTGGTGGAGACGCTGGAGACGCTGGTGGACCAGGCGGCGCCGGTGAACCCGGGGCGCCGCACCTTCCAGCGCCTCAACCGCGCCGAGTACGAGCGCGTGGTGAAGGACCTGCTGGGGTTGCGCGTGAACGCGGGCGACTGGCTGCCGCTGGACACCAAGAGCGCCAACTTCGACAACGTCTCCGACGTGCAGGCGCTGTCGCCGACGCTGCTGGAGGGGTACCTCAACGCGGCGGCGGCGATCAGCCGCATGGCGGTGGGAGACCGCACCACCGGCGTGCTGCAGGCGCAGTACAAGACGTCCCCCTTCCAGTCGCAGCACCCCTGGGACCACGTCCCCGGCACCCCCTACGGCACGCGCGGCGGGATGGTGCTGACGCACAGCTTCCCCGCCGACGGCGAGTACGTGTTCCGCCTCAACGTGGGCGGCGGCGTGGGGCGCTGGACCGAGGACATCGACATCTCCATCGACGGCGAGCGGGTGGCGCTGGTGCCGTACGACCGCGGGCTGGCGCGCAACGGCGAGTCGGCTGACGCCCCGGCCGGGGCCGACTACTTCAGCTCGGCGCCGATCCGCGTGAAGGCCGGGCAGCGCACGGTGTCGGTGGCGTTCGTGCGCACCGCCGAGGGCCCGTACGAGGACCTCATCAAGCCGCACGACTGGTCGCGCGCGTCCACGGGGACGGGGGCCGCGGGCACCACCGAGCCGCCCCCGCTCATGGAGGTCATGATCATCGGCCCCGAGAAGGTCACGGGGATCTCCGACGACTCCCCCGCGCGGCGGGCGCTGCTCAGCTGCCGCCCGGCGCCGTCGGCGGGGGTGGCGGTGCGCCGCGCCTGCGCCGAGGAGATCCTCACGGGGCTGGCCACGCGCGCGTACCGGCGGCCGCTCACGGTGGCCGACCGCGCGGCGCTGCTGCGCTTCTACGACCGCGGCGCGGCCACGGCCAAGGGGGTGGAAGGGTTCGAGGCGGGGGTGCGGATGGGGGTGCAGGCGGTGCTGGCGTCGCCGCACTTCGTCTTCCGCTTCGAGCGCGCCCCGGCGCAGGTGGCGGCGGGCGCCGACTACGCGCTGGACGACCTGGCGCTCGCGTCGCGGCTGTCGTTCTTCCTGTGGAGCACCATCCCCGACCGCCGGCTGCTGGACCTCGCGCGCACGCGGCAGCTGTCGCAGCCCGCGGTGTTCAACGCCGAGGTGCGGCGGATGCTGCGCGACCCGCGGGCGGAGGCGCTGGCCACGCGCTTCGCGGCGCAGTGGCTGCGGCTGCAGGACCTGGAGAAGGTGCACCCCGACGCGTTCCTCTTCCCCGACTTCGACCAGACGCTGTCCACCGCGATGCAGCGGGAGACGGAGCTGTTCTTCGAGGACCTGGTGCGCAAGGATCGCAGCGTGCTGTGGGCGTTCACCGCCGACAGCACCTTCGTGAACGAGCAGCTGGCGCGGCATTACGGCATCCCCGGCGTGTCGGGGGAGCACTTCCGCCAGGTGGGCTACCCCGACGCGGTGCGCCGCGGCGTGCTGGGGCAGGGGAGCATCCTGGTGCAGACCTCGCTGGGGAACCGCACCTCGCCGGTGCTGCGCGGGAAGTGGATCATGGAGGTGCTGCTGGGGACCCCGCCGCCGCCGCCGCCGCCCAACATCCCCGACCTGGAGCAGACCGAGGGGGCGAAGGACGGGCGGCAGCTCACCACGCGCGAGCGGATGGAGCTGCACCGCAGCAACCCCACCTGCAAGAGCTGCCACCAGTACATCGACCCGCTGGGGCTGGCGCTGGACGCCTTCGACGTGACGGGGCGCTATCGCTACCGCGAGAACGGGGCGCAGCTGGACACGCGCGGGCAGCTGTGGGACGGGACGCAGGTGTCCACCCCCGGCGAGCTGACCGCGGCGCTCACGGCGCGGCCGATCCCGCTGCTGCGCGCGTTCACGGAGAACCTGATGACCTACGCGCTGGGGCGGCGCGTGGAGGACCATGACCAGCCCACGGTGCGCGCGATCACCCGCGCGGCCGCGTCGCAGCAGCACCGCTTCTCGGCCTACGTGCTGGGGGTGGTGAACAGCAAGGCCTTCCGCACCGCCCGCGCCGAACCGGCCGCGGCGGAGGCGTCCCAGCACTGAGCTCCCGCGACTTTCTCCCCCGCCCGACCCCCACCCCGAGGCACCCATGAAGTTCCTCACCCACACCACCCTGCCGCGCCGCACCTTCCTGCGCGGGCTGAGCGCCTCGATCGCGCTCCCGTACCTCGACGCGATGGAGCCGGCCGGGCGGGTGTTCGGCCGCCTCTCCAAGGCGGCGCCGAAGGCCGCGGGGCACACGCGCGTGGTGGCGATCGAGTCGGTGCACGGCGCGGCCGGGAGCAGCGCGTGGGGCGCCTCGAAGCACCTGTGGGCGCCGAAGGAGGTGGGGCGGCAGTTCACGCTCAACCCCGACGGGGCGCTCATCGACCTCGAGCCGTGGCGGAAGTACCTCACGATCGTGAGCAACACCGACGTGCGCATGGCCGAGGCGTTCGAGGCGCCGGAGATCGGCGGCGACCACTTCCGCTCGTCGGCGGTGTTCCTGACGCAGGCCCACCCCAAGCAGACGCAGGGGAGCGACCTGTTCGTGGGGACGTCGTGGGACCAGGTGGTGGCGCGGAAGCTGGCGGGGGACACGCCGCTCCAGTCGATGCAGCTGTGCATCGAGAACCTGGACCAGGCCGGCGGGTGCTACTACAACTACGCCTGCGCGTACACCGACACGATCAGCTGGGCGTCCCCCAGCGAGCCGCTGCCGATGATCCGCAACCCGCGCACGGCGTTCGAGCTGCTGTTCGGCGCGGGGTCCAACAACGCCGACCGCTCGGCGCGGCGGAAGGACAACGGGTCGATCCTGGACTGGGTGGTGTCGGAGATGCGCGGGCTGCAGCGCCAGCTGGGCCCCGAGGACCGGCGGCGCGTGGACCAGTACCTGCAGAACGTGCGCGAGCTGGAGCGGCGCATCCAGGCGGTGGAGGCGAAGAACACCAGCGGCGAGGAGCGCGCGCTCCCCGAGGCGCCCGCGGGGGTGCCGGACGACTTCGCCGAGCACATGCGGCTGATGTTCGACATCCAGGTGCTGGCGTTCCAGTCGGACATGACGCGCGTGTTCTCGTTCAAGACGGGGCGCGACGCGTCGAGCCGCACCTTCCCCGAGAGCGGGACGAACAAGGGGTTCCACCCGGCGTCGCACCACGGCGGCCGCGAGTCGGCGATCCTGGACTTCAACCTGATCAACCGCTACCACGTGGGGATGCTGCCGTACCTCCTGAAGCGGCTGCAGGAGACGTCGGACGGCGCGGGGTCGCTGCTGGACAGCACGCTGATCGTGTACGGCTCGCCGATGGCCGACGGGAACGTGCACAACCACCGCCGGTGCCCGCTGATCCTGCTGGGCGGGGCCAACGGGATGCTGCCAGGGAACGCGCACCTCAAGGCGCCCGACGGGACGCCGATGGCGGACGTGTTCCTGTCGCTGATGCACCAGATGGGGATCGACGCGCCGTCGTTCGGGGACAGCGTGGCGCCGTTCGCGCTGTCGGTGAACGCCTGACCGCGGGGGACGGGCGCATGGGCATGATCCGGGCGTGGCAGGGGGCGGCGCTGGCGCTGGGCGTGCTGGCGGCCGACGCGGCGGCGCAGGGGAACGCGCCAGCCAACGGCCAGGGCGGCGCCCCGCGCGACACGCGCACGGCGGTGCGGGTGCCGACCTCGCGCGCGGTGCCGGCGCAGCAGGTGGTGCAGGCGGCGCAGCGGGGCGACCTGGCGGAGCTGCGCCAGCTGCTGGCGGCGGGGGGCGACCCCAACGCGGCCAGCGGCGATGGCATGACGCCGCTGCACTGGGCGGCCGAGCGCGGGGACTCGGCGATGGCGGCGGCGCTGCTGCGCGCCAAGGCCAGTGTGTCGGCCACCACACGCATTGGCGCGCACACGCCGCTCCACATCGCGGCGCGCACGGCCAGCGCGTCGGTGGCGCGGCAGCTGCTGGCGGCCGGCGCCGACCCCAACGCGCGCACCACCACGGGGGCCTCCGCGGTGCACCTGGCGGCCACGGGGGGGAACGCTGGCATCGTGCAAGCGATGCTGGCGAAGGGGGGCGACGCCAACGCCACGGAGAAGAACTGGGGGCAGACGCCGCTGATGTTCGCGGCCACCGCCAACCGGGCCGAGGCGGTGCAGGCGCTGCTCAAGGGCGGGGCCGACCCGGCGCGGCGCACCGCGCGGGTGGACCTCACCGAGGAGAACCAGCGCCAGCAGGCGGCGGCGCGCAAGCGGAACGAGCTGCTGTTCGCGGCGCTGCCGACGTCGGTGCAGGACTCGCTGAAGCAGGCGTTCGCCAAGGCGGCGGCCGAGCGGGCCGCGATGATGCGCCAGTTTGCGGGTGGTGGTGGTGGCGGCGGGGGTGGTCGCCCCGCTGCGGGTGATTCGGCGGCTCCGGCTGCAGCGGCTCCGGCTGCGGCGGCTCCGGCTGCAGCGGCCCCCGCGGCGGCGACGCGCCCGGATTCCACGCGTGCCGCTCCGCGCCCCTACTCCCCCGGGCTCAACACGCCGCCGGTGAACGCACTGTCGCCGGAGGTGGTGGAGCAGGCGATCAAGGCGGGGCGCGAGGTGCTGGCCGCCGCGTCGGTGCCCAAGGCCCCCACCGAACAGGGGGAGCTGTTCGAGGGGCAGGTGGCCGGGTACGAGGCCACGGTGGGGTCGCTGGGGGGGCTCACGGCGCTGCACCATGCGGTGCGCCAGGGGAACACGGCGGCGGCGCTGGCGCTGGTGGACGGCGGCGCGGACATCAACACGGTCACCGCGGGCGACAGCACGTCGCCGCTGCTGATGGCGGCGATCAACGGCCACTACGACCTGGCCCTCGCGCTCGTCAAGCGGGGCGCCAACGTGCAGCTGGCCAGCACGGCGGGGCTCACGCCGCTGTACGCCGCGCTCAACACCTTCTGGTCCCCCAAGTCGCGCTACCCGCAGCCGCAGTCGGTGCAGGTGCAGGCCACGTCGCACCTGCAGCTGATGGACGCGCTGATCCAGGCCGGCGCCGACGTGAACGTGCGACTGCGCAAGAACCTCTGGTTCTTCGGCTACAACAACTGCGGCAACGCCAACTGCGGGCTGGAGTACCTGGACGGCACCACCCCCTTCTGGCGCGCGGTGTACGCGGTGGACCTGGAGGCGATGAAGCTGCTCAAGGCGGCGGGGGCGATCGACACGCTGCCGTCGTACCGCGAGCCCGCCAACAACCGCGCCCGCGCGGCGCTGGCGGCGCGCTTCGGAGGCGCCGGCGGCCCGCCGCTGCCGGGCACCGACTTCGCCACCGACTCGGCGGCCAAGGCGGCGCCGGTGGGGATCGGGGTGTACCCGATCCACGCGGCGGCCGGGGTGGGGTACGGCAACGGCTTTGCCGGCAACTCGCACCGCCACGCCCCCGACGGCTGGATGCCGGCGATGAAGTACCTGGTGGAGGTGCTGGGGCACGACGTGAACCAGCGCGACCTCAATGGCTACACGGCGCTCCACCACGCGGCGTCACGCGGCGACAACGAGATGATCCTGTACCTGGTGAGCAAGGGGGCGGATCCCAAGGCGGTGGCGCGCAACGGGCGGACCACGGTGGACATGGCCAACGGCCCGGTGCAGCGGCTGCGCCCGTTCCCGGAGACGATCGCGTTGCTGGAGAAGATGGGGGCGAAGAACAACCACCGGTGCGTGGGGTGCTGATGCCAACTGCAAATGCAACTACAACCACAACTGCAACTACAACCAGGACCTAAGGTGGTAACGACCTAGGTGGGAGTTGGAGATGAAGTTGTAGTTGTAGTTTGAGATGGAGTTGTAGTTCGAGTTGGAGGTGATGGGGGGCGGCTGCTGCGCGGCCGCCCCCTGGTCATTTCCGTTCCCCCGCCACCAGCAGCTGCAGGTGCTGCTGGGCCTGCCGCAGCCCGCCCTCCTGCGCGTCCCACCCGATCCGCCCGTCGGCGTTGGCATCCACGCCGGCCACCAGCTGGTCGCACAGCGACACCAGCTGGCTGACCAGCCCCGCCGCCTCGGCGGCGCTGGCGGCCTTGCGGATCTTCTGCGCCAGCTCCACCGCCGCGTCCACGCGCGCCGCCACGGCCCTGGAGGCGGTGGCCACGTGCACGGCGTGCGTCTTCACGTTGGCCGACGCCGTCGGCTCCTTGGCGGCCATCTCGATGTGCGTGGCCGCGCCGTTGGCCGCGCGCTTCACGCCGAAGCCGCGCCCCGGTCCCTGCGCCTCCACCGACGGGTCCAGCGCGTGCAGCACATGCCCGGCGTGCCGCTGCATCGACGCCAGGTCGGCCGGGGTGCGCGCCGCAAAGGCCGCGTGCTGCTGGGCGATGGTGGCCTCCGCCACGGCGGTGGGGAGCAGCCCCCATTTCTCCGGCGTGTCCGGGAACGTGGTCCCCAGGTGCCCGATGTGCGTGCCCACCAGCCCGGAGGGGAGCTGCGCATTGGGAATGGCGCCCGGCGGCCCCCCCGCCGCGCCACCTGGTCCCCCCGCCGCCGCCGCGGCCGGCGCCGCCGGAACAACGGTGCCAGGGAGCGGCGCCCCGGTGAGCGTGGCCACCAGCGAGTCGAACGAGAAGCGCAGCCCGTTGTCCACGCTCACCAGGTACCGCTGCCGCTGGTACGCCTCGGCGGTGAGCCCCTGCCGGGCCAGCACATCGGCCAGCTGCTTGCGCTTGAGCTCGGCCAGCTCCGTCTGCCGGGCCGGTGTCTTGTTGCGCTGCCGCGACGCCTCGATGTCCGCCGAGTCGTGCACGGCACTCACGAGCAGGTGCGTCTCCACCAGCTTGCGCAGCTCGGCGGGGGAGAGCGGAGCGACGGCGCCCTGCGCATCGCCGCGCACGGGGAGGGCGAGGACGCCGGCCAGGGCCAGCAGCGCGACGCCGAGGCGAGCCGGGCGGGGCCGGGGAACCGCACGGCGGGAGAACATGGACATGACGGGAAGGGGCGAGGGACGTGCTCCATCGGGGTGCGCCGACGGCCCCGCCGGCGCACCGCACGAACGATGGCGACGGCAAGCGGAGGCGTGAAGCGCCCCCCAGATTAGGGGCGCACCGTCGTCCGCACCGTCCGTTGCCAAGATACGGCCGGACCCCGTCCCCTGCTGCGTTCCCACGCGGCGACTCCATCCTGCATTCCCACCCTGCGTCTCCACCCCCGGAGTGGCCATGCCCGCGCTTCCCGCCCCGCACCCCGCGTCCCCCCGTCGTCATCCGTCGCCTGTCGCGCCCGCCGCCGTCATCACGGCCGTTACCACGGTCGTCACCACGGTCGTCACCACGGCCGTCACCACGGCCGCTGCGCTGCTGGCGCTGTCCGCCGCGCCCCTGGCGGCCCAGCCCGGCGGGCAGCGCGACCCGCGCAGCATGGGGGGTGGGCAGTGCGGCGCCAACCCGTGGAACTGCGTGGACGCCCCCAACCCGCTCCCGGCGCCGAACACGGTGTGGATGGAGGAGATGACCTGGATGGACGTGCGCGACGCCCTCAAGGCGGGGAAGACTACGGCCATCATCACCACGGGGGGGATGGAGCCCAACGGCCCGTTCCTGGTGACCGGCAAGCACAACTACGTGCTGCGCGCCAACTGCGAGGCGATCGCGCGGGCGATGGGGAACGCGCTGTGCGCGCCGACGATCAAGTTCGTCCCCGAGGGGAACATCGACCCGCCCACGAGCCACATGACGAGCCCCGGGACCATCAGCCTGCGCGAGGCGACGTTCCGGCTCCTGCTCACCGACGTGGTCCACAGCCTCAAGCAGCACGGCTTCACCACCATCATCCTCATCGGCGACAGCGGCGGGAACCAGGCCGGGCAGCGCGCCGTGGCGGACTCGCTGACGGGGATCTGGAAGGGGAAGCCGATCGTGGCGCACATCCAGGAGTACTACGACTACGCGTCGGTGGCGAAGCACATGGAAGAGCACGGGATGAAGGACGCCAAGGCGGACGGGCTGCATGACGACCCGGTGATCACGCTCAACATGTGGACCACGGACCCCAGCTCGGTGCGGCTGGCGGAGCGCAAGAAGGCCGGGCTGGCGACGATCAACGGCGTCTCGGTGGCCAACGACAAGCAGAACCGGAAGTGGGCGGACGAGATCGTGGCGTTTCGCACGCGCGTGACGGTGGAGGCGATCGGCAAGGCGATCGCGAACGGCGGGACGCTGCCGGCGCCGCCGCGCCGGGCTCCGGGGTCGTGACCGGTGTTGTGACAGGGCTCGTGACGTTGGTTCGGTGCGGGGGGAGGATCGCCGAGGGGCCGGAGTCGCCGCTTGCTGCGCTTCGCGCAGAGGCGGCGCTCCGGCCCCTCGGGCCCCTCCTGAGGAGGAACCGTACGTCAGGTCGACGTCATGCGGGTGCACCGATGCCCGCCGGCCGGCGGGGAGGGGGGCGGTGGAACGCCGCCTCTGCGCGCAGCGCAGCAAGCGGCGGTTCCGCCGCTCCCCGACCAAGCCGGCCCCGCACCGCACTGGCGGCCGCACTGCTCGCCGCCGCTACAGCGACCGTCGCACCCGCGCAAACGGCCCCTGCCGGCTGGGCGGAGTTCGAGCGGGCGTTCCGCGCCTACGTGGAGGCCGACGGGATCGTGGGGGCCTCGGCGGTGGCGGTGCACCGCGGGCAGGTGGTGGCGCGCGTCGCGGTGGGATACCAGGACCGCGACGCCCGCGTGCCGGTGGACACCAACACGCTGTTCCATTGGGGGTCCATCACCAAGACGCTCACCGCCGTGGCGGTGATGCAGCAGGTGCAGCGGGGGCGGCTGTCGCTGGACCACCCCGTGGTGCGCGACCTCCCCGAGCTGCGCCGCATCCACGACCCGTTTGGCGGGGTGGAGCGCATCACGGTGCGGATGCTGCTCTCGCATTCGGCGGGGTTTCGCAACGGCACGTGGCCGTACGCGCAGGGGGCGCCCTGGGAGCCGTTCGAGCCCACCACGTGGGAGCAGCTGGTGGCGATGATGCCGTACCAGCAGCTGCTGTTTCCGCCGGGGGAGCGGTACGGCTACTCCAACCCCGCGTATGTGTATCTGGCGCGGTTGGTGGAGCAGCGCACCGGCGACCCGTGGGACAGTTACATCCACAAGAACCTCTTCACGCCGCTGGGGCTCACGCGGAGCTATTTCCGCGGCACCCCCGTGCACCTCGTGAAGCACCGGGGGTACGGGTACACCGTCGTGCGCGACAGCACGGCGCCCGGGGGGACGCGGCTGGCGGCCACGGGGCCGGACTTCGACCCGGGGATCACCACCCCCAACGGCGGGTGGAACGCCCCCGTGGGGGAGCTGGCGCGCTATGTGGCATGGCTGACCGGGGTGCTGCGCACCGAGGCCACCGACGCCGTGCTGTCGCGGGAGGCGCTGGAACTGATGTGGCGCCCCGTGGTGCCGATGGCCGAGGGGTACGAGGCCAGCCCCGACCAGGGCATCGGGCTCGGCTTCTTCGTGCGGCAGCGGGGGGCGCAGCGGATCGTCGGACACACCGGCTTCCAGGGGGGGTACCGGAGCTTCTTCTACTTCGACCCCGAGAGCACCCGGGGGATCGTGGTGGCGTTCAACACCACCAACGAGGTGCGCCCGGACACGGCCGGGTACGCGCGCGTGCACGCGCTGGGGCTGGGGCTGCTGAAGTAGGGGGCGGGGGGGAAGGGCTGACGACGGATTGCCAACTTCGCCAACTTGGCGTAGTTTGGGCTATGCATCGGTACACCATCGGCAAAGCCCGCGACCAGTTCAGCCGGCTGGTCCGAGAAGCCCGGTCAGGGGAAACCGTCGTCATCTACGACCGGGACGAGCCTGTGGCCCTGTTGTGCCCGGTGCCCGAGGGCTTCGTCCCCCCTCCTGATCCCCATCTGGAAGACATGGCGCGGGACGGCCGGGTGATCCTAGGCTTGGGGACCGTCCCCGACTGGTTCATGCAACCGTCGGCCTTGCCCCCGCTTCCCGGCGTCCTTCAGGCCCTGCTGGAAGAGCGCGACGAGTCCTTGTGATGCAGTTCTGGGACAGTTCCGCGCTCGTGGCGAGGCTGGTCGGGGAGCCTGGTGCCGTAGCGCTCCAACACCTTCCGACGCCATCCCCTCTGGTGGTGTGGTGGGGTACCCGCCTGGAGTGCGAAAGTGCGCTGGCGCGGCTGGAACGCACGCTCTCGAGCAGTCGCGTGCTGGTGGACGCCTACCGGCAGCAGCTTGGCGTTCTGGCCAACCATTGGCACGAGGTCCAACCCTCCCCCGCGATCCGTGCCCGCGCAGTGGAGCTGGTCCGACGCTGGCCGCTGCGTGCAGCGGACGCCTTGCAGCTATCGGCAGCACTGGAGGTGGCAGAGCCGGATCCGGCGCGGCTGCACTTCGTCACGCTGGATGTTCGCCTCGCAGATGCGGCCAGGGGGGAGCAATTGTCGGTGGGGCCTTGATGGGCGAAGCTTCAGCCGTGCCCATCTCGTCCACCACTCAATCGCCCGAAGCCCTGGCCGCCGCGCTGGCGCCCACGCTGGGCGCCGACCGCCTGCGCCTGCGGGAGCCGCTGGCCCCCTGCACCACCTTCCGCATCGGCGGCCCTGCCGACGTGCTGTACGAGGCCACGTCGGCCGACGAGCTGGCGGCGGCGGTGACGGCGGCGCGTGCGCTGGGCGCGCCGTGGTTCGTGCTGGGGCTGGGGGCCAACATCCTGGTGGGGGACCGCGGCGTGCGCGGGCTGGTGATCCGCAACCGCGCCGAGGCGTTCACGCTGCACGACGACGGGCGACTGGTGGCCGAGAGCGGCGCGGTGGTGGAGGCGCTCGTGCTGGCCTCGGTGCGCGCGGGGTGGTCGGGGCTGGAGCACTACATCGGCATCCCCAGCACGGTGGGGGGGGCGCTGTGGCAGAACCTCCACTTCCTGTCACCGGCGCCCGAGCGCGAACGCACCATGTTCATCGCCGAGGTGGTGGAGGGGGCGGACGTGCTGCGGGAGGAGGGGGACCGGCGGGTGCTGCGGGTGGACGAGATGGGGTTCGGCTACGACGAGTCCATCTTCCACCACCGGCGCGACGTGGTGCTGTCCGCCACCTTCCGCCTCACGCGCGGCGACCCTGGTGCGCTGCATCGCGTGCTGCAGGAGAACCTGTCGTGGCGCGGGGCGCGGCATCCGTGGCTGGCCATCCACCCCAGCGCGGGGTCGATCTTCAAGAAGATCGACGGGGTGGGGGCGGGGCGGCTGGTGGACCAGTGCGGACTCAAGGGGTTCCGCATCGGCGACGCGCAGGTGTCGCACCTGCACGCGAACATCCTGGTGAACCTGGGGGCGGCCACCGCGGCCGACGTGCGGGCCCTCATTGCCCACGCGCAGCGCGCGGTGGCGGAGCGGTTCGGCCATCACCTGGAGCCGGAGATCGGCTTCATTGGCGACTTCTGAGGCGACTTCTGATCACGGGACCGGGCGGGCATCGATGACGGGGATGACGCGGTGGGCGGTGCTGGCGGCGGCGGCGCTGGGCGCGCTGGGGGTGGCAACGCCGACGGCGGGGGCGCAGTCGCGCGCCGAGCTGGAGAAGGTGCTGCGGCGCAAGGTGCTGGCGAACGGGATGGAGGTGATCGTGGTGGAGAACCACGGCGTCCCGATCGCCACGCTGGAGATCAACGTGCGCAACGGGGCGTTCACGCAGTCGCCGGCCACCGAGGGGCTGGCGCACCTGTACGAGCACATGTTCTTCAAGGCCAACGCGGCGCTCCCCGACGCGGAGGCCTTTGCCGACCGGGCGGCCGAGCTGGGGGCGGTGTACAACGGCACCACGCAGGAGGAGCGGGTGAACTACTACCTCACGCTGCCGGCGGACTCGGTGGCGGGGGGGTTGCGTTTCCTGGCGGACGCGCTGATGTCGCCGCTGTTCCTGGAGGCGGAGCTGAAGGCGGAGAAGGAGGTCGTGCTGGGGGAGTACGACCGCAACGAGGGGCAGCCCGGGTTCCGGTGGCAGCAGGAGGCCACGGCGCTGCTGTACCCCGGGCAGTCGAGCCGCAAGAACACCATCGGCAACCGGCAGGTGATCGCGAACGTGACGCCGGCGCAGATGCGGGAGATCCAGCGGCTGTACTACGTCCCCAACAACTGCGCGCTGATCGTGACGGGGGACGTGGTGCCCGACAGCGTGTTCGCCCTTGCGGAACGGGCGTTCGGGGGGTGGCCGCGCGGCGCCGATCCGTTCGTGACGGCCCCCATCCCGCCCATCCCGCCGCTGGCGGGGAACGCGGGGTCCATCAGCGAGGAGCCGATCAACGGCGTGGCGGTGCTACTGCAGTGGCAGGGGCCCAGCGTGGGGAAGGATCCCGGGGCCACGTTTGCGGCGGACGTCTTCAGCGACGTGCTCAATACGCCGGGGTCGGGCTTCCAGAAGCGGCTGGTGGACAGCGGGCTCTGGCAGGGGATCGGGGTCAACTACTACACGCTCAACCAGGTGGGACCCATCTCCATCTCGGGGCAGACCACGCCGGAGAAGTTCCGCGCGGCCATGCAGGCGCTGGAGGCGGAGATCGCGCGCTTCGGCGACCCCACCTACGTGACGCCGCGCGAGCTGGAGGCGGTGAAGGCGCAGCGAGCGGTGTCGAGCGCGTTCGGGATCGAGAAGGCGTCGGAGATCGCGCACACCATCGGCTTCTGGTGGAGCGTGTCCAGCCTGGACTACTTCATGGGGTACATCGACCAGATGGCGCAGCAGCGCATCACCGACCTGCTGCGGTACACGAGGGCCTACATCGTGGGGAAGCCGCGGGTGACCAGCCTGCTGCTGTCGCGCGAGGCGCGCCGGCAGCTGGGGGTGACCGAGGCGGAGCTGGCGCGCCCGTTCACGGCGGGGGGCAAGTGAGGCGCGCCCGGTGGGGGGTGGCCGCGCTGGCGCTGCTGGCGACGGGGGTGGCTGGCGCACTGCCGGCGCAGCCGGCCCGGCGCCCGGCGCCCGCGCCCGCCCCGAAGCCGGCGCCTGCGGCCGAGCCGGCGGCACCGGCGGACGCGGCGGGGGGCGATACGCTCACCACGGAGTTCGAGGTGAGCGGGATCCCGGTGATCCTGCGGCGGGTGACGGCCAACAACGTGGTGGCGGCCAACCTGTACCTGCTGGGGGGGGTGCGGCAGCTGACGCCCGCCACGCAGGGGATCGAGCTGTTGCTGCTGGAGGCGAGCGAACGGGGGACGGCCAAGTATCCGCGCGAGGTGCTGCGCCAGAAGATGGCGGCGCTGGGGAGCGCCGTTGGCGTGAGCCCCGGGCTGGACTGGACGACGGTGGGGGTGCGGGCGACGGTGGGCGGGCTGGACAGCACGTGGGCCATCATGGCCGACCGGCTGATGGCGCCGCGGCTGGTGCCCGCGGAGGTGGAGCTGGTGCGCGAGCAGCTGCTGACGGCGGTGCGGCAGCGCACCGACTCGCCGGACGCGCTGCTGGACCACCTGTCGGACAGCATCGCGTTCGTGGGGCACCCGTACGCGCTGGACCCGGTGGGGACGGAGGCGTCGCTGTCGGCGCTCACGGTGGCGCAGCTGCGGCAGTACCAGCAGACGCAGCTGGTGACGTCGCGGATGCGGCTGGTGGTGGTGGGGAATGTGTCGCGGGCGCGCGTGGAGCGGCTGGTGCGCGGCACCCTCGGGCGGCTGCCGACGGGCAGCTACCGCTGGGCCCCGCCCGCGCCCCCGTCCGACCTGCCGTCGGACCGCGTGATCGTGTCGCGGTCGCTCCCCACGAACTACCTGCAGGGGTACTTCCACGGCCCGCCCGCGACGTCCCCCGACTACGCGGCGCTGCGGCTGGCGTGCGCGGTGCTGTCGGGGCGGCTGTTCGCGGAGGTGCGCGGGCGGCGCAACCTGACCTACTCGGTGAACGCGCCGTTCGAGGAGCGGGCGTTTGCGGTGGGGGGGCTGTACGTCACCACCACGCAGCCGGACGAGGTGCTGCGGATCATGCTGCAGCAGGTGGACGCGCTGCGGAACGGCACCATCACCGACGAGGGGCTGGAGCGGCTGGTGCAGCAGTTCATCGTGACGTACTTCCTGGACAACGAGACCAACGCCGACCAGGCGAACCTGCTGGCGCGCGCGGCGCTGTACCAGGGGGACTTCCGGCGGGCTGGCAAGTTCGTGGAGGAGCTGCGGGCGGTGCGCCCGGAGGACATCCGCCGGGCCGCGCGGAAGTACATGACCAACCTGCGGTGGGCATACGTGGGCGACCCGTCGCGGGTGACGCCGGCGCGGTTGCTGCGGTTCTGACAGGCCGGGTGCCACCCCCCCGTCTTCCGGACCCCCGGTCGGCGGCGTATATCCCTGTCGGCGGCCGTTGGGCGCCGCTCCCACCTCCTTGCCGATCCCCGCCATGATCGAGAAGCCCACCTCGCGCCGCGACTTCGTCGGCACCTCCGCCACCCTCGCGCTGGGCGCGATGATCGTGCCGCGCCACGTCCTGGGGGGCCCCGGCTACCAGCCCCCCAGCCGCACGCTCAACATCGCCGTGTGCGGCGTGGGCGGGATGGGGATGAGCAACCTGTCGATGCTCCTCTCCGAGAACATCGTGGCGCTGTGCGACGTGGACTTCGGCTACGTGGAGCGGTCGCTGGCGCAGCGGGTGAAGCCGGCGCGCGGGGAGCCGAAGCCCGAGGACGTCAAGCTGGGGGAGGCGTACGCCAAGGCGGCCAAGTACGCCGACTTCCGCGTGATGCTGGAGAAGCAGAAGGACATCGACGCGGTGGTGGTGGCCACTCCCGACCACCTGCACGCCCCGATCGCGCTGGCGGCGATGGCGGCCGGCAAGCACGTGTACGTGCAGAAGCCGCTCACCTACTCGGTGCACGAGGCGCGGCTGCTGGCCAAGGCGGCGGCCGCCAACCCGGCGCTGGCCACGCAGATGGGGAACCAGGGGCGCAGCGGCGAGGGGTCGCGCCGCGTGAACGAGATTGTCGCCTCGGGGGTGCTGGGGAAGATCAGCGAGGTGCACGTGTGGACCGACCGCCCGGTGCGCTACTGGGCGCAGGGGATCCCGCGTCCGCGCAACGCCGGCTCCCCCATCCCGGTGGCCCCGCTCCGCCCGGCGTGGAACCTGGGGACGGTGGAGAACGCGCTGCGCGCGGCCATGCAGCTGAACGACTACACGCCCCCCGCCGGGATGAACTGGGAGCTGTACCTGGGGCCGGTGCCTGACATGCCGTACCACCCGGCGTACCACCCGTTCACCTGGCGCGGGTGGATCGAGTTCGGCACCGCGTCCCTGGGCGACATGGGCGCCCACCTGCTCGACCAGCCCTTCTCGGCGCTGGGGCTCACCACCCCCACGTCCATCGAGGCGTCGTCCACCCCGTGGGGCGGCGGCGAGAAGACCCCCGCGTCGTATCCGCTGGCCATGACGGCGCGCTACGAGTTCCCCGCCGTGGGGAAGCGCGGCCCGGTCACGCTGCACTGGTATGATGGCGGGCTGCTTCCGCCGCGTCCGGCGATGCTCCCCGACAGCGAGCCGCTGGTGGCGCCGCTCAGCGACGGCGGCGGCGGCGTGTTCATCGGCGAGAAGGGGATCATGTTCTACGAGACCTACGGCAACAAGCCGCGGATCTTCCCCGAGGCCATCGCGAAGAAGGCGGAGGCGGTGCCGAAGACGCTCCCGCGCGTCACCACGTCGCACGAGATGAACTGGGTGAACGCGGCCAAGGGGGAGGGGACGACGAGCTCGCCCTTCAAGGAGGCCGCGGCCCTCACGGAGACGATGCTGCTGGGGATCGCGGCGCTTCGCGCGGGGCAGGGGAAGAAGGTGCGGTACGACGGGGCCGCGATGGCGTTCACCAACGCGCCGGACGCGAACCAGTACCTGACGCGCGTGTACCGCAAGGGGTGGGAGCTGTAGCTACCCTTCCGCCCGCTTCCGCAGCACCGCCGCCACCGCCGCCCACTCCACCCCCAGCGCCCTGACGGCCACCAGGGTGTGGTACACCACATCCGCGGCTTCCTCCGCGGCGCGCTCGGCGTCGCCGTCGGCGCAGGCGGTGGCCAACTCCACCGCCTCCTCCCCCAGCTTCTTGAGGCGCAGGTTCCGGTTGGCCAGGAGCTTCCGCGTGTAGCTGGGGCGCTCCGCCGCCGTCCCCTCGGGCTCGGCGGCCCGCGCGGCAATGACGGCGTCCAGCCGCGCCAGCGTGTCGGCGGCCTGCGCCTCCGCCCCGAAGCAGCTCACCGCCCCGGTGTGGCAGGCGGGGCCGGCGGGGAGCACGCGGGCCAGCACCGCGTCACCGTCGCAGTCGGCCGACAGCGACTCCACGCGCTGCACGTTCCCGCTGGTGGCCCCCTTGTGCCACAGCCCGCGCGTGCGCGAACGGTAGTGCATCTCGCCGGTGGACAGCGTCAGCTCCAGGGCCTCGCGGTCGGCGTGGGCCACCATCAGCACGGCGCCGGTGCGGGCGTCCTGGGTGACGACGGTGACCAGGCCGGCGCCTTTGGTGAAGTTGAGGGTGGAGAGGTTCATGGGTTGGGGTTGGAGTTGGAGTTGGGGTTGGAGTTGGAGTTGGGGGTGCGGGTGCTTAGGCGGTGCTTCCGGATTTGTCGTGCAGGCGGGTGCGTACGGGCGCGGCCAGGGCGGCGTTCGTGGCGATCACGTCGCCGCCGAAGGCGGTGGTGCGGCCGCGCCAGTCGGTGAAGGCGCCGCCCGCCTCGGTCACCAGCGGCAGCACGGCGGCGGCGTCCCACGGGTTCATGCGGTCGTCCACCATGATCTCCGCCCGCCCGGTGGCCAGCAGCAGGTAGCCGTAGCAGTCCCCCCAGGTGCGAACCACGCCGCAGTCGGCGGCCAGCGCGCGCCACTGCGCCGCGCGGTGCGGGCGCCCGGGGAAGCGCTCGTCGGTGATGCACGCCGTGGCCGCCCCTAGCGCGTCCACCGCGGAGACGCGCGCGCGGCTGCCGTTCCACCAGCACCCTTCCCCCACGGCGGCCACCAGCGTCTCCTGCACCGCCGGGTAGCAGACGGCGCCCGCCAGCACGGTCTCCCCCTCGCAGCACGCCACCAGCGTGCCCCACAGCGGCACGCCGCGCACGAAGGCCTTGGTGCCGTCGATGGGGTCGATGATCCAGCGCCGCGCCGCCTCCGGGCGCACGACGCCGAACTCCTCCCCCATCACGCCGTCGGCCGGGAAGCGCTGCGCCAGCCACGCCCGCGCCGCCTGCTCCGCCTCGCGATCGGCGATGGTGACCGGCGACCCGTCCCCCTTGGTGTCCACCGCCACGCCGGCGCCGTACCAGCGCATGGCCACGCCGGCCGCACGCCGCGCCAGCTCCTCGGCCGCCTGCAGCAGCAGCGACGGGGTCACGGCGCCTCCCGCACGTCCACCCCGGCCGCCCGCATCCCGCCCTTGAGCGCCCCCACCGTGGTCACCCCGTCGTGCAGGATCCCCGCCACCAGCACCGCGTCCGCCTTCCCCTCCCGCACCGCCTCCACCAGGTGCCGCGCCTCGCCGGCCCCCCCCGACGCGATCACCGGCACCGACACCGCCTCGGCCACCTGCCGCGTGAGCGCCACGTCGTACCCCGCACGGGCGCCGTCGCGGTCGATGGCCGTGAGCAGGATCTCCCCCGCGCCGCGCGCCACGCACTCCTGCGCCCACGCCACCGCCTCCAGCGGCGTCGCCTCGCGCCCTCCCTTCACCCACACGCGCGCCACGCCGTCGGCGTCGCGCCTGGCGTCGATGGACGCCACCACGCACTGCGCGCCGAAGCGCTCCGCCGCCTCGGTGAGCAGCGCCGGGCGGGTGACCGCGGCGGAGTTGACCGACACCTTGTCGGCGCCGGCGCGCAGGGCGCGCGCCATGTCGTCGGCGGTGCGCACGCCGCCGCCGATGGTGAGCGGGATGAACAGCCGCTCGGCGGTGCGCCGCGCGACCTCCAGCAGCGTGGCGCGCGCCTCGGCGCTGGCCGAGATGTCCAGGAAGGTGATCTCGTCGGCCCCTTCGGCTTCGTAGCGCGTGGCCAGCACCACCGGGTCCCCCACGTCGCGGAGCCCGACGAACCGCACCCCCTTCACCACGCGGTCTCCCTGCACGTCCAGGCAGACGATCAGCCGGCGGGTCAGCATCGTGCGCGCGCCCTCAGGGGGTGACGTCGAGCCGCACCGCGCCCTTGGTGCTGAACACCGCCCCCGTCTCCACGAACGCCTCGCGCAGCGCCAGCCCCAGCGCCTTGAACGCCGCCTCCACCACATGGTGCCGGTCGGTGCCGCGCAGCACGCGCACGTGCACCGTGGCGCGCGCGTGGTCGGCGAAGGAGCGGAAGAAATGGTCGTACAGCGGCGCGGGAAGCGGACCGCGGTAGTACGGGCGCCCTCCCAGGTCCACCACCACCTGCACCAGCGCGTCGTCCATGGGGACCGTGCGCTCGCCGTAGCGCGCGCACCCCGCGGGGAGGAACGCCGCCACCGCGTGCCCGAGGGTGATGGCCACGTCCTCGATGAGGTGGTGCGGCAGGTCGCCCGTGGCCTCACACACCAGGTCCACCCCGGCGTAGCGCGCCAGCGCCACCAGCATGTGGTCCAGGAAGGGCTCGGTGGTGGCCACCTGCGCGGCGCCGGTGCCGGCGGTGAGGGTGATGCGAACCTTCGTCTCGCGCGACTCGCGCGCCACGGTCGTCATGCGCCGAACTCCTCCGCGGTGTGGCGCGCGTCCAGCGCGCCGGTGTAGAGCGCCATCCCCAGCACCGCGCCGGCCGCGCCGCGGTGCGCCAGGGCGCGCAGGTCGTCCAGCGTGGCCACCCCGCCCGAGGCGAGCAGGGGGACGGCGGCCTCCGCCGCCAGCTCTTCCATCAGCGGCAGGTCGGTGCCCGCCATCCGCCCTTCCAGCTGCACGGCGGTGACCAGCAGCGCCGCCAGCGGCAGGCCGTCGCACGCGCGCACCAGGTCCGTGACGTCGTGCGCGGAGGTGGCGCTCCAGCCGCGCGTCACCACCTGCCGGCCGCGCACGTCGGCGGCCAGCACCAGCTGCCCGGGATAGCGGAGCGCCATCGCCTCGCGCCAGTGCGCGTCCTCCACCGCGCGCGTCCCCACCACCACGGCGGCTGCGCCGTCGTCCAGCAGCGCCGCGATGTCCTCCTCCTCGCGCACCCCGCCCCCCACCTGCACGGGGACGGCGCCCGCGCCCTCGCGCGCCACCTCGCGCAGCAGCTCGCGCACCAGCGCGCGGTTGCTCCCCCGCCCGGTGGCGGCGTCCAGGTCCACCACGTGCAGACGGGCAAAGCCGGTGCGCACCCACTCGCGCGCCACCTCCACCGGGTCGTCCAGGCGCACGCGCTCCTGCGCGTAATCGCCCCCCACCAGCTGCACGCAGCGACCCGCGCGCAGGTCCACCGCCGGGATGGCAATCATGCGGCCACTCCCGCCGCCATGGCCAGGAACGCGCGCAAGAAGGCGAGCCCGGGGGCGCTGGACTTCTCCGGGTGGAACTGCACCCCCACCGCGCTCCCCGCGCGCACGGCGGCGGGGAAGCGGTCCCCTTCGTGCTCACTCCACGCCACGACGGCCTCCTGGGCGCCCGCGGCGGGGCGCAGCACGTAGGAGTTGGCATAGTAGGCCAGGCGAAGATCCGCCGCCTGCAGCAGCGGATCGCGCACCGCCTCCAGCCGGTTCCAGCCAATCTGCGGCACGCGCACGCTGCGTAGCCGCTGCACCCGCCCGGCCACGAGCCCCAGCCCCTCGCCGGGCCCCTCGTCGCTGGTGTCGGCGAACAGCTGCATGCCCAGGCAGATCCCCAGCACCGGAAGCCCGGCGGCCACGGCGTCGCGGATGGCGTCGCGCCCCGGGGCGAGGCGCGCGGCGGCGGGGGCGAAGGCGCCCACCCCCGGCAGCACCACGGCGTCCGCGTCGCGACACAGCGTCTGCGGGTCGGGGTCCACCCGCACGGTGGCGCCCCCCGCCTCCAGCGCCTTCACGAGCGAGTGGAGGTTACCCGCGCCATAGTCGAAGCAGGCCACGCGCATGGTGCTCATGTCTCCAGGTCCCGGGGTCCGGCCAGCACGGCGTCCAGCGCCTCCAGCAGCACGGTCATCTGCTCCCACGGCCCCACGCTGATGCGCAGGGCGTCGCCCACCCGCGGGAGCGCCTCGAAGGGGCGCACGGCCACGCCGCGCGCGCGCAGCGCCTGCCCCACCGCCACGGCGCCCGGCACCGGCACGCACACGAAATTGGCCCCCGACGGCAGTGGCGACAGCCCGCGCGCGCGCAACGCGTCGGCCAGCCGCTCGCGCACGGCCACCGCCAGCGCCACGTGCGCGTCCACCCAGGCCGCGTCGTCGCGCACCGCGGCCAGCGCGGCGCGCTCGGCGGGCGCCGACACCTTGTACGGCCCGCGCGCCTTCTCCAGCTCGTGCACCACCAACGGCGCCCCCAGCGCGTACCCCACGCGCAGCCCCGCCAACCCGTACGCCTTGGAGCAGGTGCGCACCACCAGCAGGTTGTCGGCGCGCGCCAGGAGCTCCACCGCCGACGTGCCGGCGAACTCCGCGTACGCCTCGTCCACCACCACCAGCCCGGGGGCCTCGGCCACGGCGCGCTCCAGCAGCGCGCGCGCCACCACCACGCCGGTGGGGTTGTTGGGGGAGCAGAGGTAGAGGATGCGCGGGCGCGCCGCCAGCAGCGCGTCCAGGTCGGGCTGGTGCGCCGCGTCCTCCGTCACGCCCACGTAACGCAGCGCGTTGCCGCGCGCGAAGAGGGGCACCATGGCAAACGACGGCACCGGCGCGGCCACCACCATGTCCGGCTCGGCAAAGGCGCGGAAGGCGCAGTCAAGCAGGTCGTCGCTGCCGCAGCCGGTGACGACCATGTCGACCGAGACGCCCGCGCGCGCGGCGAGCGCCGCCTTGAGCTCGGCGGTGTACAGCGACGGGTAGCGGGTGACCGCCTCGGGGTCGAGCGCGCGCAGCGCGGCGGCCGCGTGCGGGGGGATCCCCCAGCGGTTGGTGTTGTCGGTGAGGTCCAGCGCCACGGGGGCACGCCGCGGGTCGTACAGCGGCACGTCGGCCAGTGCGGCCCGCGCCAGGCGGTGGCGGGGAGGGGCATGCCCTTCCGCATTCATGGTCGCACTCATGGGCGCGCCTCGGCGGCGACCCGTCGCGCCGCCGCGGCGTGCCCCGGCAGCCCTTCGGCGTCGGCAAAGCGCGCCACGTCATCGGCCAGCCGCGCGGCCGCGTCTGGGGACACCTCCTGCCAGCTGGTCCAGCGCACGAAGTCCGCGGTGGAGAGCCCCGAGTGCAGCACGCCGGCGCCGCCGGTGGGGAGCACATGGTTGGCCCCCGTCATGTAGTCGCCAAACGCCACGGCGCTGTGCTCCCCCACGAACACGGCGCCCGCGCCACGGAGCCCCTCCAGGAGCGGGGCGCGCCACGGCTCGGCCACCATGAGCGACAGGTGTTCGGCCGACCACTCGCTGGCAAAGGCCATCGCCTCCCCGTGCGAGGGGACGGTGATGAGGGCGCCGCGGGCGGCCAGCGCCTGGGCGATCACCTCCAGCCGCGGCATCTCGCGCCCCTGCGTGGCCAGCGCCTCCTCGACCTGGCGCAGCTGGGCCGCCGCGGTCTCCCCCGGCCCCACCAGCAGGGCCAGGACGGCGGCGTCGGGGTCGTGCTCGGCCTGCGCCAGCAGTTCACGCGCCACGGCGGCGGCCGAGGCGGTGCCATCGGCGATGATGAGCAGCTCGGAGGGGCCGGCGGGGGAATCGATGCCGCACCAGGTGCTCACCTGTCGCTTGGCTTCGGCCACCCAGGCGTTGCCCGGTCCCACGATGCGCGCCACGCGGGGGATGGTGGCGGTGCCGTAGGCCATGGCCCCGACGGCCACGGCACCCCCCACGGCAAAGAGGCGGTCCACCCCGGCCAGCGCGGCGGCGGCGCACACCACATCCGAGGGGAACCCCGTGCTGGAGGGGGGCGAGCAGACGATGACGTCGGGGACGCCGGCCACGCGTGCGGGGATGGCGCCCATCAGCAGCGAACTGGGGTAGGCCGCCTTTCCGCCCGGGGCGTAGATCCCCACACGCGGGAGGGGATCGGGGCGGCGCCCCACGACGATCCCCGGCTCGGGGGTGCACTGCACCGGGACCGGCTTGAAGGCCTCGTGCACCGTGCGGATGTTGCGGGCGGCGCGCTCCATGGCGGCGCGCAGCGCCGGGTCGAGGGCGTCGAGCGCCCGCATCCAGTGCGCGCGGGGCACCTCGAGGTGCTCGAGGACGAGGCGGTCGATGGAGCGGGAGAGGGCGCGGATGGCGTCGTCTCCCCCCTGCTTGACGTCCTCGAGGATGCGGGCGGTGCGGCTGCGGACGCTGGCGTCCGCGGCCACCCCGGCGCGGTCCATGAGGAGGGCGCGGGTGGCGGGGGGGAGGTCGGCGAGGGGTCCCCGGTACCGCACGCGCAATGGCGCGGCCGGCGCGGGGGTCGGCGCGGGGGCGTTCATGGCACCAGCCGTTCGATGCGGGTCACCAGGATCCCTTCGGCGCCAAGGGTGCGGAGCTGCGCGATGGTGCGGTACACGGCGTTGGCGGCCACCACGGCATGGACGGCCACGAAGGCGCCGGCGGAGGCGATGTCGATGACGGTGGGGCCGTTGAGCCCCGGGAGGATGGCGCGGACGTGGTCCACGGCGCTGCGCGGCACGTTGGCCATGAGGTAGCGCTGTCCGCGGGCACGGATGACCGAGGCGAGGGCGCTGGCGAGTTCCTCGACCTCGGCGGCGCGCGGGGTGGCGGCGATGGCGTCGGCGGTGACGAGGTGGGCGCTGGAGGTGAGCACCGTGGCGACCTCGCGGAGGCCGTTGACGCGGAGGGTGGAGCCGGTGGAGGTGAGGTCGACGACGACGTCGGCGATGCCGAGGTGGGGGGCGATTTCGGCGGCGCCGGAGACGGGGACGATCTCGGCGGGGATCCCCTGAGCGTCCAGGTAGCGGCGGGTGATGCGCGGGAAGACCGTGGCCACCCGGGTGGGGGCGGGGGCGGCGCGGAGGGCGTCGAGGGAGGGGGGGGAGCCGTCGTCGCGGGTGGCGACGACGAGGCGGCAGCGCCCGAAGCCGAGGTCGAGTCGGGAGGCGAGGGGTCGCCCGGACTCCTGGACGAGGTCCCAGCCGGTGACGCCGGCATCGGCGGCGCCGTCGGCGACGAATTCGGGGATGTCCTGGGCGCGGACGAAGATGGCCTCGTACTCGCCGCCGAGGGAGGCGGTGAGGGCGCGGTCGCCGGCGGTGCGGACCTCGAGGCCGGCGTCGTTGAAGAGGTCGCGCGTGTCTTCGGCGAGGCGGCCCTTGTTGGGGAGGGCGATGCGGAGCATTGGGGGGTCGGGGTGTGGGGAGCCCCCCTCAGGGCATGAAAAAAGCCCGTCCGGGGGGGACGAGCCGAGGGATGGTGTGGGGGGGGTCCGGGGAGCCGGAACCGAATTACCGCCGCACGTGGGGGCCCCTCGGCCCGGTCGGGCGGGGGCGATGGTGGTGGGTGCGGGCGGCGAGCATCCGTGGATCGTACGGTGGGCGGGGGGGGGAGTCAAGGAGGTGGAGATGGAGATGGAGATGGAGTTGGAGGTGGGAGTTGGAGTTGGAGGTGGGGGTGGAGAGGCGGGGGGTGCCATTCCCGGGGGGCTTGTGAATAAATTCACGAAGCTCGCAGGGCCCTGCGGGCCTCAGGGCGGCCCGTTCCGTGGTTTCCCTGATGCATCAGACATTCCGAATAGGCTCTGGAGGCCTCTTCACATGCGGTTCCTCGGCTTTGTGGCGGTGACCGGCGCGGCGATCGTGCTGGGTGCGTGCGGTGGTGGTGAGAAGGCCCCGGCGGCCGATTCGGCGGCGGCGGCTCCGGCGGCGGAGGCGGCGCCGGCGGCGTCGGCTCCTGCGGCCCCCGGTGCGATGGCCCCCATCACGGGGCAGACCGTGACCGTGAAGATGGTGGGTGACGAGAAGGGCTATCGCTTCGAGCCCGCGGAGATCACGATCAAGGCCGGCGACGGCATCAAGTTCGAGATGGTGTCCGGCGGCCCGCACAACGTGGCCTTCGACCCGGCCACGGTCGGCGCGGCCAAGGCCGCCCTGGCGGCCAACATGCCCGAGCAGATGGGCGAGCTGTCCGGCAAGATGATGATCAACGCCGGCGAGAGCTACACCATCTCGTTCGCGGGCGTCCCGGCTGGCAGCTACGAGTTCCACTGCACGCCGCACCTCGCGATGAACATGAAGGGGAAGGTCATCGTCCAGTAAGCCGCCCGGGCGCCTCGGCGCCCGCGCACGCCGCTGGGGGTGAAGCACGGGGGCGGGGCCGACATCGGTCCCGCCCCCATTGCCGTTCGCGCCCCCGGCGACGGGACCGTTGGCGCCATCGCGCCGCACCGCTTAGCGTTCGCCGCATGTGGGCCGACACCCTCCTGGCACTCGAGCGGGGGCACCTGCTGCGCCTCGCGCTCTGGGGCGGCGGCAGCGTGCTGGCGGGCTCCGCGCTGCTCGCCTGGCTGGCGCTGGCGCACCGCGTCGCGCCGCTGCTGCGCCACTTCGCCATCCAATGCGCCGCCTGGGGGCTGGTGGACCTCGCCATCGTGGCGTGGGCGTGGCGCGGGCTGGCCCTCCGCGACTTCGCGGGCGCGCAGGGGCTGGTGAGCTTCCTGTGGTTCAACGTGGGGCTCGACGCCGGGTACGTGGCGGTGGGCGCCACCCTCGCGCTCACCGCCTGGCGGTGGGGGCCGCGCCCCGGGGCGGTGGGCGCCGGCGCCGGCGTCATCGTGCAGGGGCTCGCGCTCGCCCTCCTCGACCTCCGCCTCGTGGCGCTCATCGGCCCCGTGCGCTGACCCCGCCACCCGCACCCCGCCCGCCCCGCATGGAACCCGTCA
>JAGWYS010000194.1 GCA_018969225.1 Gemmatimonadota bacterium
CGGGCGCAGCGCCACCGCCGACGACAGCGGCACCGCGGCATGCCGACCGTTCACCGTCACCAGTTCCACCGTGAAGTCCACCCGCAACGAGTCGGCGGGAAGGGTGTCGCGCCGCCCCCCGTCCTTGTGCGTCGCAGGGGGCTTGGGGGCCTTGGGCCCCTTCGCGGCCGCCGGGGCCTTCGCCGCCGCCGGGGCGGCGCTGTCGCGCGGCGTCAGGGTGTCCGCCGCCGCCAGCGCGCCGGGCACCGAGGCCAGCTGTGCGATGCTGAACAGCACCCGTGAGGAATCGGTCAGCGCCCCCGGCGGCAGCGCCACCTCGTACCAGGCCGTATCGCGGGGGGTCGCCTGGCGTGCCGTCACCGAGTCGCCCCGGCCCGCCGGTGCCTTCCACCCCAGGTACGCCACGTTGGTCTCGAACGACGACCGTCCGCCGCCGCGCATCGGGAGCATCCCCTCGCGCCACTGCGTCAGTCCGTGCGCGCGGATCGCCCCCCCCGCCGTGGCCGTCGTCACGTCGATGTCCTCCTCGTACGTGGCCACGGCCCGCTCCCTGCCGTCGGCGTACTGCGACACGTACTGCGTGCGCGGCAGCCATCCCCCCACCGTGCGGTAGTCGCGGAACATCGGCGCGTAGCGCGCGTCCCCCCGCAGCGTGAGCGCCAGGAAGCCGGTGAAGTACACCCGCCCCACCTGCCGCTGCTCCTCCCCCGACAGCAGCGACCGCTTGGCCAGCCACCGCCCCATGGGGCCCACGTCGTTGTCCCCCCACACGGTGTTCCACTGCCCGTGGTTGGCGCGGTACACGTACAGCGAGGCCTTCACCGTCCCCGGGTCGCGCACGTCGGCGCGCAGGTACGCGCGCTGCCCGTTGAACGACGACACGTCGGCGTCGTGCGACCCGTGCATCACGAAGTAGCTCACCCCGCGCACGGGGGGAAACCGGTCGGCGGGCAGGTACTGCCCATCCACGGGGGCGATGGCCACCAGCGCGCGGATGCCGAAGTTGAAGGCGAAGGGGATGCGCGCATCGTCGGGCCAGTGCGCCAGCCGGTTGAACGCCGCCGCCACGGTGATCGCCTCGCCGCCGCGCGAGTGCCCCATGAGAGCGATGCGCGCCGTGTCCACCCGCCCGGCCAGCGGGAACGCCGAGTCCCCCGCCCACGCGCGCCAGAGCGCCAGGTGCTGCAGCAGCATCCACCCGCGCGCGTCGTTCTCCGAGCGGATGGCCCCGTTCAGGAAGTTCTCGTCCACCGACACGGCGATGTAGCCGTGGCTGGCCAGGTGGCGCCCGATCCACTCGTACCCCGGATCGGAATACTCCTTCATGTTGTGGTTGCCGTGCACCATCAGCACCAGCGGGAACACGCCCGCGGTGTCCGGGTGCCACACGCGCCCGTTGCGCGGCAGCGCCTTCGCGTCAAAGCCCCAGTAGCGCCAGCGCGTGCGCAGCGCCTTGGCGTCGATCCCGCGCAGGAACGGCGTCCCGTTCACCGGGCGCGTGCGGACCGTCACCGAGTCGCGAAACGCGGCACGCCGCCGGTCGGTGCCGCTGCCATAGACGAAGTGCGCCACCCGGTACGGCCCCGGCGCCCCGGGGTTGGGAGCGTCCAGCGACACGCCGGCCAGCACGCGGTCGGCGTCGGACACCACCAGCCGCGGCGGCTGGACGCACGCGGACACCGCGAGCCCCGCACCCGCCAGCGCCGTCGCCCACCTCACGGAACCTTCGCCCCCAGGTGCTGCGCGTACCACCCCAGGTACCGCTCATACCGGTCCTTCACGAAGCTGGGGCGGCTGATGCCGTGGAACTCGCCGGGATACACCACCAGCTGCGTGGGCACCCCCAGCGACCGCAGCGCCTGGTACATCTGCTCGCTCCCGGCGATAGGCACGTTGAAGTCCTTCTCCCCGCCAAGGAACTGCGTGGGGGTGGTGATCCGGTCGGCCTTGTAGAACGGATAGCTCACCTTCTCCCACAGCCTGGGATTCTTCCACGGCGCCCCCAGCTCGTTCTCGTACTGGTAGATGTACTGGTCGGTGCCGTACATGCTGGTCTGCAGCGAGCTCCCCGCCCCGCTGGTGGCCGCGCGGAAGCGCGTCGTGGTGGCGATGGTGTAGTTGGTGAGGATCCCGCCGTAGCTCCACCCGCCGATCCCCAGCCGCGCTGCATCGGCGAACCCCAGCGACAGCACGTGGTCCACCCCGGCCAGCAGGTCCTGCACCTCCTTGTTCCCCCAGTCGGCGAAGATCGCCTTCTTCCACGCCTGCCCCCGCCCGCTGCTGCCGCGGTAGTTCACCGCCAGCACGAGGTAGCCGTTGGCGGCGAACAGCTCCCGCTCCAGCGCGTACAGGTGCTGGTCCTGCCCGTTGGGGCCGCCATGGATGCGCAGCAGCAGCGGGTACGTCCTCGCCGGGTCGAAGCCGTGCGGCTTCACCAGCAGCGCCCCCACCTCCTGCCCGTCGCGGTTGCGGAACTGCACGTCCTCGGTGGTGGCCACCTGCAGCGCCGCGAACAGGCTGTCGTTCACGTGCGTCAGCGCCCGCAGGGTCCGTCCCTCCAGCGCGAACACCTCGGCGCTGCGCGCCGCCGTGCCGGTGTTCAGCACCACGCGCCCCTCCCGGTTGCCGTCGTACGCCGTCACCACGCGCCGCCCGTCCACCAGCCGCGTCACCCGCCCGGTGGCCACCTCCGCCTCGGCCAGGTGCTGCGCCCGGTCGTCCCCCAGCAGGAAGCGCAGCGCCGCGCCGTCAGGACGCCACGTCACCGCGCTCACGTCGCGGTCCAGCGCCGCGGCCACCAGCTGCGGCGCGCCCCCCTCCACGGAGACCACCGCCAGGGTGTTCTGCGTGTACGCCGACAGCTCAGGGGCGCTTCCCTGCAGGTAGGCGATGCGGCGGCCATCGGGGCTCCACACCGGCGACGCATCGGGGCCCGCCCAGGTCGTGAGGCGCCGCGGCGCGGCTCCGGGCACGGCCTCCACCACGTACACATCGCTGTTGTTCTGGCGGTCGGGGTCCGCCCCCTCGCGCTCGCTGGTGAACGCCAGCCGCGTGCCGTCGGGAGACCAGCGCGGCGCGGCGTCGTCGTAGTCCCCCGTGGTGAGCTGCACGGCGGCGCGCGTCGCCACGGTCACCAGCCACAGGTGCGTGCGCCGCCGGTCCAGGTAGCCGTCGCCGTCGCGCTTGAAGGCGTAGCGGTCCATCACCACCGGGCGCGGCCCCTTGTCGCGCGCCGAGTCGGGCTTGGCCTCCGCCGGGTCGGGGTCGCGGGACAGCACCACCAGCCGGGTGCCGTCGGGAGACCACTCGTAGTCGCTCACCCCGCCCTTGAGATCGGTGAGCCGCACCGCCTCGCCGCCGGTGCGGTCCAGCAGCCAGAGCTGCCCCCCCTTGGCGTCGTAGCGTCCCGACACGAACGCCAGGTACCGGTTGTCAGGGCTCCACCGCGGGTTCCCCTCGCTTTCGGGGGAGGCGGTGAGCCGGACGGTGCGGACGCCGTCCCAGCTGGTCATCCACACGTCGGTGTCACGGCGATCCTTGGCCGAGTCGGCCGTGGTGACCGTGTAGGCCACCCACTGGCCGTCGGGGGAGAGGCGCCCGGCGCCCACGTCGCGGAAACGGTAGAGATCCCCCGGGGTGACAGGACGGGGGGACTGGGCGGCCAGCGGGGTGACGGCGACCAGCAGGGCCGCGGGGAGGAGGGGGAGGCGAGGCATGCCGGGAAATCTGCGCCCCGTGCGCCCCCGCCGCCCGCCCCCGCCCGAGGTTGCGCCCCCCGCTACGCCCCCGCCCCCACCAGGTTCTTCCGCGGGTCGATGATCCGCAGCACCCCGTCGATCCCCGGCTGGTTGAACCCCTTGAAGCCGTCGTTCCGCTCCAGGTTCTCCAGGTGCGACCCGATCGCCCCGTGCAGCCGGAAGTCCTCCGCCTGGTCCGCCGCGATGAGCCCCGCGCGCTCCAGCGCGTCCACCCGCGCGGGGTCCACCGGCCACCACTCCCCCTGCGTCAGCGCCTGGTACAGGTGGGGGAAGTCGGAGAAGGGGGGCATGAACGACACGCCGGCCGCCTCGAGCCCGGCCTGCATCCGCACGTGGTCGTACATGCACTCCAGGTGGTTGATCCCCGCCTCCAGCACCGACTCGCCATGCAGCGCGCACCAGAGCCCCGCCCGCCGCAGGTACGGCAGCGGCTCCAGCGGCAGGTGCGCGAAGTCGATGTCGAGCTCCTCGGGGGCCAGGTCGATGTCGGCGAAGATCACCGAGCCGATGGCCGCCTGCTCCAGGATCTGCGACCCCCACCCGGCCGCGTGCCCTGCATAGAACAGCTCCCGGCACTCGAATCCGAGCGCTTCCAGCACCGCGACATTGCGGTGGAACCATTCGCGGGAGCTGTCATAGGTGTGGTGGTCCTGGTTGGCCCACCCGATGCCGTGCGCGTCCTGCCGCGCCTTCTGGATGCGTCCCGCGCGGTTGCGCGACTCCCAGTACTCGCGCTCCGCGCGCAGCCACAGCCAGCAGGCCCAGTCCTGCCCCAGCGCGGCCACGGCGCGCGCCACCAGCGCGTCGGTGTGGTCGTAGCCGGCGCCGATGTCATCGAAGGCGCGGCGACGCGCGCGGAACGCCTGCAGCTGCAGCCGCGCCTCGCGCAGCTGCGCGGGCGACGGGTCGTGCGGCTCGAACGCCGTGGACCCGCGCCGCTCGATGGCGTCGAACGCCACCCCGCCGGCCGCCGCCAGCCGCACCCGCCGGAAGGGCGCGTGCATCGCCCCCTCCACCGGCGCGTCCAGCCGCTGCGCCGCCACGAACTCATGCGCGTACTCCACCTTGAACCCCACCGTGAGCCCCGCCCCGCCCGACAGCACGGCGGGGAACAGCCCGGTGGGGTTGCGCAGCACCCCCGGCTGCGCCGGGTCGTCCTCCCACCCCGCCTCCCGGAACTGGGCCACCAGCGCCGCGTCCCCCGTGCGCACATGGTCCAGCAGGTCCAGCATCCGCACGCCCAGATCGTCCAGCAGCCGCCCCGCCAGCGCGGCGGCGGCGGGGACGCGGGCCAGCGCGTCGTCGAGCACGGTGCGCACCAGCGCGGCGGCGGCGGGCTGCGTGGTCCAGGTGCGGTGCGTGCGGAAGGGGGCGGAGGACATGGGACGGGGGGCTGGGGACGGGCGGGGCCGGCGCGCTCGCGGCCGGCGGGGCTGCGCGTTATCGTAACCGCGATTATGGAAACCCGCAAACGCCGCCCCCGCCCGCGGGCCGCCGAGGCCGCCCCGTGAGCCGCCCCCGCGGCGACCACGCCGGCCGGCGCGAGGCCATCGCGCGGGCCGCCGCCCGCGCCATCGCCACCCGCGGGCTGGAGCAGGTCACGCTCCGCGACATCGCAGCCACCCTGGGCGTCACCACGGGGGTCCTCACCCATTACTTCCCCTCCAAGGACGCGCTCGTCGCCTTCACCAAGGCGCGCGCCTTTGACGGCCACCTGGCGCGCGCCCGCGAGGCCGCCGCAGGGGCCGACGGGATCGAGCGGCTCCACGCCGTGGTCGCCGAGCTGCTGCCCGTGGATGCCGAGCGGCGCACCAGCTGGCGGCTGCTGGTGGCGTTCCACGGCAGCGCCGTCGGTTCCGCATCCATGCGGCGCGCGCACGACCGGCGCATGCGCGCGTGGTTTGCCTTCTTCGCCGAGCTGGTCGCGCCGCTGGGCGTGGCCGACGCCGAGGCCACCGGCATGGCCATCGCCCTCTTCGTCGAGGGGATGGCCGTGCACGTGGCCATGATGCAGCCCCCCCGTCCGGCCGCGTGGCAGGTGGCCTTCGCGCGCGAGCAAGTGGAACGGCTCGTGCGCCCGGCCCCGCCACCCCGGCGCCGTTCCCGCCCCGTGCAACCCGCCCCATGACCCCGACACGCCCTGCCGTTGCCCTGCTGCCGGGCCTCCTGGCCGCCAGCCTCGTGCTCCCCGTGCAGGCAACGACGGCGCAGGGCGCGCCCCCGCTCCGCACCGTGGCCTTCACCACCACGGAAGGCACCTGGATGTCCCTCGACGTCTCCCGCGACGGACGCACCCTGCTGTTCGAACTGCTGGGCGACATCTACACGCTCCCGGTGGAGGGCGGGCGCGCGCGACCGCTGCTCACCGGGCGCGCCTTCCAGTCGCAGCCGCGCGTCTCCCCCGACGGGACGCGCCTCGCCTACATCAGCGACGCCAGCGGCTCCGACAACGTGTGGGTGGCCAACCTCGACGGCAGCGGCGCGCGGCCGGTGACGCGCCTCCCGCGTTCCGGCATGCTGTCGCCGGCGTGGACCCCTGACGGGGCCTCGATCGTGGTCACGGTCACCGACCCGTTCGTGACGCGCACGGCGGAGCTGTGGCGCTTCCCCGTGGCCACGGGGGAGGGGACGCGGGTGCAGGAGAACACGAACGGGCTGGCGGCGCCGCTCGTCTCGTCCCCCCTCCCCGGCCCCTACGGCGCATGGCCCTCCCCCGACGGTCGGCAGGTGTGGTTTGCCTCCGTCACGCCGCGCCCCTACGGCAGCCGCACCGGCGCCAGCAGCGCCATCCAGCGCATCCCCGCGGCCGGCGGCCCCGCCGAAACCGTGGTGGTGGAAGGGACGCCGGCCATGAAGCCGATGCTCTCCCCCGACGGCGGCACGCTGGTGTACGGCACCGTGCGCGAGGGGCGCACCGGGCTCAAGGTGCGCACCCTCGCCACCGGCGCGGAGCGGTGGCTCGCGTACCCGGTGGACCGCCACCAGCTGGAGGCGCGCGCCTCGCGCGACGTGCTCCCCACCGCCGCCTTCTCCCCCGACGGCCGCTGGCTGTACGCCGCGTTCGGCGGGCACATCCACCGGCTGGGGGTGCACGACGGCTCCGACACGGTCATCCCCTTCTCGGCCGACGTGTCGCTGGAGGTGGTGCCCCCCATTCGCGTGGCGCACCGGGTGGACACCGGCGCCGTGCGCTCGCGCCGCGTGCAGCAGCTGGCCACGGCCCCCGACGGGCGCACGGCCTTCTCGACGCTGGGGCGCGTCTGGGTCACCGAGCGGGCCGGGGGCCCGGCGCGCCGGCTCACCGCCACGCCGCGCGCGCG
>JAGWYS010000195.1 GCA_018969225.1 Gemmatimonadota bacterium
GCGCCGGGACCTCGACGGTGACCTTGTCGGTCTCGAGTTCTACAAGCGCGTCGCCCACGGCGACGGCGTCCCCTTCCTGGCGGAGCCAGCGGGACACGGTGGCCTCGACGATCGACTCGCCAAGGGGCGGAACCTTGATGGACGGCATGAGCGGGTGCGTGGCGGAGACCGAGGGGGCGTGGCGTCGGCGCGGAAGCGCGCCCTGCCATCGTCCCGAGCGTGCGCGCAATATATGAGGCGGACCGCGTCCGCTCTGCTCCCCATTCCCGCACCCCAGTCCGCCATGATGCGCGCCGTCACGATCGACCAGCACGGAGGGCTCGAGCAGCTGCGGGTGCGCGACGACGTGGCGGTGCCGCCGCTGACGGGGGCGCACGACGTGCGGGTGCGGCTGCGCGCCGCCTCGCTCAACCGGCTCGACCTGTGGGTGCTGGGGGGGATCCCCGGCGTGCGCATCCACCCCGGCTGGGTGGTGGGGTCGGACGGGGCCGGGGAGGTGGACGCCGTGGGCGACGGGGTGGCCGACCTGGCCCCCGGCGACCGGGTGCTGCTCAACCCCGGGATCACCGACCCAGGGTGCACGTGTCCGTACTGCCGGGAAGGGGACGAGCCGCACTGCCGCAGCTACGGCATCCTGGGGGAGCACCGCCCGGGCACGCTGGCCGACTACGTCGTGGTCCCCGCGCGCCAGGTGCATCGCATCCCCGACACCATCCCGTGGGAGGTGGCGGCGGCGTTTCCGCTGGCCACCCTCACCGCGTGGCGCATGGTGCTGGGGCGCGCGCGCGTGGCCCCCGGCGATCAGGTGCTGGTGTGGGGGATTGGCGGGGGCGTGGCGCTGGCCGCGCTGCAGCTGGCCAAGGCGCAGGGGGCGACGGTGTGGGTCACGTCGCGCAGCCGCTGGAAGCTGGAACGCGCCGCGGCGCTGGGGGCCGACCACCTCCTCCCGCACGGGGAGGAGGTGGCCGCGGCGATCCGGGCCGGCACGGGGAAGCGCGGGGTGGACGTGGTCATCGATTCGGTGGGGGAGGCCACGTGGCCGCAGTCGCTGGCCGCCCTGGGGCGGCGCGGGCGGTTGGTGACCTGTGGCGGCACCAGCGGGCCGCTGGTGCAGGTGGATGTGCGGCGGCTGTTCTGGAACCAGTGGACGCTGATGGGCTCCACCATGGGAAGCGTGGCGGAGTGCCGGGCGATGCTGGAGCCCTTCCGGGGCGGGCGGTTCCACCCCCCGGTGGACAGCGTTTTTCCGCTGGAGGAGGCGCCGGCGGCCTATGCGCGGCTGGCGTCGGGGGAGCAGTTCGGCAAGGTGGTGGTGCGGCTGTGACCGAGGGGGCGCGCTTCACCGCCGAGGAGGAACGCGGGCTGCGGGCGGCGGTGGCGGCCGGGGAGGCGCCCGACTGTCCCCGGTGCGCGGTGCGCCTGACGCAGCGCCCGCTGGGGGGCGGGTCGTTCGGGCTGGGGTACCGCCGCCAGCGGGAGTGGCTGCTGTGCCCGTCGTGCCGCCGGAGCGCCATCTTCGACGTGCGGCGCGGGACGCGGCTGTAGGCCGCGGCCGGCGGGGCATCGGCGTCGGGAGGCGGCTACAGGGCGCCCGCGTCCGCGACTAGCTTTGCCCGGAGCGCCCCGCGCCCTGCCTCCCCTCCTGGAGGCGGCCGTCGGGGTGTCCCTGTTCCCCCACTCGTGTGGTGAGCGTCGCCGTGACCGTCGCCGTGCCGTCCGTCCTGCCGTCCCTCCTGTCCTCCGCGCGCGCCGCCTCGGGCGTGTCGATGGTGCGCGCGCCCCAGTCGGACGCGGGGGGCGCCACCAGCACCTTCACCGAGCGGCTGGAGCAGGGCTTTGCGCTGTTGGGCGAGTTCGTCCCCGCGCTGTTCGGCGCGCTGGTGATCCTCTTCGCCGGCTACCTGCTGGCGAAGGTGCTGGAGAAGGGGGTGCTGAAGCTCCTGCGCCGGGTGCACTTCAACGACCTGCTGGAGCGGGGCGGGGTGCTGCAGGCGGTGGAGCGCTCGGGGTCGCACCTCAACCCGGCGCGCGTGCTGGCCAACCTGCTCTTCTGGCTGGTGATGTTCGCGGTGCTGCTGGTGGCGGCCAACGCCATCGGGCTGGAGTCGCTGGCCAACGTGTTCTCGGAGCTGGTGAGCTACATCCCCAGCGTGATCGCGGCGGTGGTGGTGATCCTGCTGGGGATCGTGCTGGGGCGGTTCGTGGGGGGGCTCATCCAGGCGTCGGCGGGGGGGCTGCACGGGGGGCCCTGGCTGGCCCGGGTGGGGCGGGGCGGGGTGATCGTGCTGGCGGTGTTCATGGCGTTGCAGGAGCTGGGGATCGCCACGGACATCGTGACCACCGCGTTCGCCATCCTGTTTGGCGCGGTGGCGCTGGCGCTGGCGCTGGCGTTCGGCTTGGGGAACCGGGAGCTCGCGGCGGAAGTGACGCGGGAGTGGTACGAGCGGTATCGGGCCGAGCAGCGGGCGATCGACGCCGAGGCGGCGGCGGAGGAGGCCGAGACGGAGGCGGAGGTGTCGGGGGACGAGGCGGGGGAGGGGGAGGACGGGGAGGCGGCGCGACCGGAGCGCCCCGGGGACGCGCCCACCGCGTGGTGAGCGGGGGCGCGGGCGGGGGCGTGTCAGGCCCTGCGTTGCAAGTGCTTGATTGGCAATGTGTTAGGCGGATCCTGCGGCATTGATTGCCACGAGCCCCCCGGTTATATTGCAGGGATTGGTCCGTGCTGTGGCTGTCGCCCCTTACCCGTCGTGCCATGACTGTGCCCAACGCGCGCGAGCGCATCCTCCCCCGCCTCATCGACGAGGAGGTGCAGGAGTCGTTCCTCAATTACTCGATGAGCGTGATCGTGTCGCGCGCGCTCCCCGACGTGCGGGATGGGCTCAAGCCGGTGCACCGGCGCGTGCTGTACGCGATGAACGAGCTGGGGCTGACCCCGGGGCGGCCGTACAAGAAGTCCGCCACGGTGGTGGGGGACGTGCTGGGCAAGTACCACCCGCACGGCGACAGCAGCGTGTACGACGCCCTCGTGCGCATGGTGCAGGACTTCTCGCTGCGCTACCCGCTGGTGGACGGGCAGGGGAACTTCGGGTCGATGGACGGCGACAACGCCGCGGCGTACCGCTACACCGAGGCGCGGCTCACCCGGGTGGCGATGGAGCTGCTGGCCGACATCGACCGGGGGACGGTGGACTTCGCCCCCAACTTCGACGACCGGCTCGAGGAGCCGCGGGTGCTCCCCGCCGGGATCCCGGCGCTGCTGGTGAACGGCTCGGCGGGGATCGCGGTGGGGATGGCCACCAACATCCCGCCCCACAACCTGCGGGAGGTGGCGGCGGCGGTGCGGGCGCTGGTGGACGACCCGACGCTGGACGCGGCGGCGCTGCGGCGCCACGTGAAGGGGCCCGACTTCCCCACCGGCGGCTACATCTACGGCCGCGCCGGCATCGCCGACTACCAGGACACCGGGCGCGGGCGCATCGTGATGCGCGCGCGCGCCGTCATCGAGGAGAAGGAGAGCTCGGGGCGGTCGCAGATCGTCGTCACCGAGGTGCCGTACCAGGTCAACAAGGCCAAGCTGGTGGCGGACATCTCCGAGCTGGTGCGCGAGCAGAAGCTCACCGGGATCAGCGCGCTGCGCGACGAGTCCGACAAGGACGGCGTGCGCGTGGTCATCGAGCTCAAGCGCGACGCCATCCCGCGCGTGGTGCTCAACCAGCTGTACAAGCACACCGCCATGCAGAGCACCTTCGGGGTGATCCTGCTGGCGCTGGTCCCCGACCCGGCCACGCGGCAGCTGGTGCCGCGGGTGCTCACGCTGAAGCAGTGCCTGCAGCACTACATCGACCACCGGCACGAGGTGATCACCCGGCGCACCCAGTTCGACCTGGACAAGGCGCTGGAGCGGGAGCACATCCTCGAGGGGCTCAAGATCGCGGTCGACAACATCGACGCGGTCATCGCGCTCATCCGGGCGGCGGCGGACACGCCGACGGCGTCGGCGCAGCTGCAGGCGCGCTTCGGGCTGTCGGAGCGGCAGGCGGAGGCGATCCTCAACATGCGCCTGGCCAAGCTCACCGGGCTGGAGCGCGACAAGCTGGAGGGGGAGCTGCGCGAGGTGCGGGCGCTGATCGCCGAGCTGCGCGACATCCTCGGCTCGCGCCCGCGGCGGATGCAGCTGCTGCTGGGGGAGCTGGACGCCGTGGTGGAGGCGCACGGCGACGCGCGGCGCACCGAGATCGTGAGCGAGGAGGGGGAGTTCACGGTCGAGGACCTGATCGCCGAGGAGGAGATGGTGGTGACCATCTCCCACAAGGGGTACATCAAGCGCACGGCGGTGTCGCTGTACCAGCGGCAGGGGCGCGGCGGCCGCGGCAAGGTGGGCGCCGACCTGCGCGAGGACGACTTCATCGAGCGGCTGTACGTGGCCAGCACCCACACGTACCTGCTCATCTTCACCGACGACGGGCGCTGCTTCTGGCTCAAGGTGCACGAGCTGCCGCAGCTGGGGCGCGCCAGCCGCGGCAAGCCCATCGTCAACCTGGTCAACGTCAGCCCCGACACGCGCATCCGCGCCATCGTGCCCGTGCGCGAGTTCTCGGACACCGAGTTCCTCCTCTTCGCCACCCGCGACGGGACGGTCAAGAAGACGGCGCTGTCGCAGTACGCCAACCCGCGGAGCAACGGCCTCATCGCCATCAACGTGGCCGAGGGGGACGCGCTCATCGACGTGCAGGTGACCAGCGGGAGCAACGACGTGGTGCTGGCCACCCGCACCGGGATGTCGGTGCGCTTCCACGAGGGGGACGTGCGCCCCATGGGGCGCGACACCACCGGGGTGAAGGGGATCGACCTGCGCCCCGGCGACGCGGTGGTGGGGATGGTGGTGATCCGCCGCGAGGCGACGCTGCTGGTGGTCACCGAGCGCGGGCTGGGGAAGTGCAGCGGCGTGGCCGAGTACCGGGTGCAGAACCGCGCCGGGAAGGGGATCAAGACCCTCGACCTGACGCAGAAGACCGGGCACGTGGTGGCGCTCCTGGAGGTGGTCCCCGAGGACGAGCTGATGCTGATGACGCGCGGCGGGATCGCCATCCGCTCGAAGGTCAGCGAGATCCGCGTGACCGGGCGCGTGGCGCAGGGGGTCAAGCTGGTGGCCCTCGACGAGCAGGACGTGGTGTCGGCGGTGGCGCGGGTGATCCCCGAGGAGGAGGGGCGCGGCGAGGGGCCCGAGGGGGCCGAGGGGGGCGAGGGGGGCGCATGAGCGCGCCGCGCATCGTGGTGGCCGATCCCGACCCCGCGGTGCGTCGCGCCCTGGCCGCGCTGCTGGCGGAGCACGGCTGCGAGGTGCTCCCCGCGGCCGACACGGCGGCCGCGCTGGCCGCGCTCGAGCAGCGCGACCCCCAGCTCCTCCTCCTCGCGGCGCAGTTCCCCGACGGCGACGGCTACCAGTTCCTCGAGCGCACGCTGGCGGCGGAGCGGTTCCGCGACCTGCCGGTCATCGTGCTGGCCGACGCCCCCGCCGAGGAGGGGGGCGTCCGCGCGCTGGGGCTGGGTGCGGCCGACTATCTCCGCACCCCCGCGCGTCCGCGCGAGCTCGTGGCGCGCGTCCAGGCGCGCCTGCGCGGGGGCGCCCTCCTGCGCGGCGCCCGCGAGGCCCAGCTCCGCGCCCAGGCCGAGCTGGCGCACGTGCGCCACGACGCCGAGAGCCGCCGCACCCTCGTGGACATCCTCCACGAGGTCACCGGCGACCTCTCCGTCCCCGAGCTGTTCGCCCTGCTCGTGCGCCGCGCGGCCCGCGCGCTGGGCGTCTCGCACTGCGCCGTCATCCTCGCCCCCCCGGGGCACCACGAGGGGGAGGTCGTCGCCGCCGTCGAGGATCCCGCGCTCCAGCGCGAGCCCGTGGCGCTCGATCGCTTCCCCGAGGTCCGCGCCGCCCTCGAGTCCGGGCTCCCGGTCCTCGTCCCCGACCTCGGCACGCACCCCCTCTACCCCGCCGGGCGCGCGGTGCGCGGGCTCGACGGCCACCCGGCCCCCCTCCGCTCCGCGATCGCCCTCCCCTTCTCGGTGGACCGCGGCCGCCACGGCGTCTTCCTGCTGCGCCGCACCACCGGGCAGCCCCCCTTCACCGAGCCGGACCTCGAGTTCGCCGAGGCCGCCATCACCGCCGCCGTCGCGGTGATCCAGCGCGCCCAGGTGGTGGAGAACGCCCGCGCCGACAACGCCCGCCTCGAGCGCCTCGCCCAGACCGACCCGCTCACCCAGCTCCTCAACCGCCGCGCCTTCACCGAGCGGCTGCAGCAGGAGATGGAGCGCGCCCTCCGCTACGACGCGAGCCTCGCCCTCCTCCTCGTGGACCTCGACCACTTCAAGGCGGTCAACGACACGCACGGCCACCTCGTCGGCGACGACGCGCTGCGCGACCTCGCGCGCCTCCTGCTCGAGACGGTGCGCACCGCCGACGTGGTGGCCCGCTACGGGGGCGAGGAGTTCCTGGTCCTCCTCCCGGAGACCGACGACGCGGGCGCCGAGGGCTTTGCCGAGCGCATCCGGCAGGCCGTCGAGGCGCACCCCTTCGACAGCGGAGGCGCGACGCTGCGCCTCACCGCCAGCCTCGGGGTGGCGCTCTTCCCCGCCCCCCGCGTCCACACCGCCGAGGACCTCTTCGTCCGCGCCGATGCGGCGCTGTACCGGGCCAAGGCCGACGGGCGCAATCGCGTCTGCACCTGACCCCGTCCCCTGGCGCGCCGCCCGCGCGCGCCTCCACCACCTTCCGCTGCCTCCCGTGCGATTTCTCGTCCTTGGCGCCGGCCTGCAGGGCACCGCCTGCGCCGCCGACCTCTTGCAGGACCCCGCCGTGGCCACCGTCACGCTGGCCGACCTCCGCGTGGACGCCCTCCCCCCGTTCCTCGCCCCGCACGTCGGCGCGCGCCTGCAGCTGCGGGCGCTCGACGTCCGCGACCACGATGCCGTCCGCGAGGCGCTGGCCGGCGCCGACGCGGTGTGCAGCGCCATCCCGTACTACTTCAACTACCCCCTCGCGCAGCTGGCCGTGGCGGCCGGGTGCCAC
>JAGWYS010000196.1 GCA_018969225.1 Gemmatimonadota bacterium
CGGGTGGAGGAGGCGGCGCCCGGGGCGCGGGCGGGGCGGCCGGTGGCCCGCCCCCGCCCGCGCGGGCGCCGCCCGCAACCTCACCGGGCGCACCGGCCGCTGTCAAATGCCGCCCCCCCGCCCCCGGCGCCCTGCTCAGAACTTCCAGTTCATCCCCACCACCGGCAGGAAGGTGGTCTGCGACCGCCACTGCGCGCGCGCCAGCTTGGGGTTCCATTCCGGCGTCGTCACGTTCTGCCGGTTCGTGAGGTTCTGCAGCTCGAGGAACATCGCCAGCCACCCGCCGCGCACCGGCACCCGGTGGTCGTAGCGCACATCCATCCGGAAGTAGTCCGGGGCCCGGGTGCCGTTCAGTCGCGCCACGTCGAACACCAGCCGGTTCTGCGCCGCGCTGGCCCCCGCCAGCAGCGGCGTGGTGGGGCGTCCGGTGCCGTAGCCGATCCGGGTGGAGAGCTCGCGCTTCGTCCCCGACTTGGCCCCCAGGATCAGCGTCAGCATGTCCGGGACATCGTACGCCCCCCGGCGCCACACCCCGTCCAGCGCGCGGTGCCGCACCCCCGAGCGCGTGTAGCTCAGCTGCCCGTAGGTGCGCCCGCTGAACTTCTGCTGGACGAACAGTTCCACCCCGCGCGCCCGCCCCGTCCCCCGGCTGGCCATGGGCACCGTCACCGCCTGGATGCCGAAGTCGTCCCCGGTGTTGGCCAGCGACAGCTGGGGATAGGCCAGCGCCACCGGGTAGTCGGCGTACCGCTTGTCGAACCCCTCCACCGACAGCAGCAGGTCGCTGCGCGGCGTCCAGCGCACCGACAGCACCCCCTGGTCGGCCCGCATCGGCGCCAGGTCGGCGTTGGCGGGCACGTTGGCGGTGATGAACAGCGGCACCTGCTGGTGCGTCCGCGCCCAGGTCCCGCTCACCGCCACCTGCCCGGTGGCGTGCCAGGTGGCGGTGGCGCGGGGAGACACCCGCACCGCGCGGCGCGCCTCGTAGCGGTCGGCCCGCGCGCTGGCCACCAGGTCCAGCGCCCCCACAGTGCGCGTCAGCTCCAGCCAGCTTCCCAGCAACGGCGTGGCCGTGGTCTGCGACACGGCCAGCGCGTCCACCCGCCCCGGGGTGGCCACCAGCGGGTTCTGGATGCCGAAGGGCGCCCGCAGGTCGCTGCGCAGCGCCAGCCGCTTGGCGCTGACGCCGGCGTGCAGGTCGGCCAAGTGGGGGAACGACCACTGCAGTTCGTAGCGCGCGGTCAGCTCGGTGTCGCGGGCGCGGCTGTCCAGCACCGGATCGGCGCTCACCGCCGTCTCCACGGCGCGCACGTCGGTGGTGGCCGTGGTGGCGCTCAGCACCAGCGTCCCCACGCCGCGCGCCCCCAGCAGCTGCTGCCAGGTGGCGCCTCCCACCCAGCGCTCCCCCACGAAGCGCGTGCTCCCCGGGGGGCGGGGGTCGGCGGTGTCGGCCGCGGTGCTCCGGAAGGTGATGTGGTCCAGCCCCCCCAGCCCGATCAGCGACACCGTGGCGCGCGCCGTGGGGTGCCACGCCAGCTTCCCCTGGAAGTTGGTGGTGTACGGGGTGGCGGTGAGCCCCAGCGCCGGGGCCAGGAGGTCCAGGTAGCTCTGCCGCGCCGAGGCGATCACCGTGGCCGTGCGCCCCAGCGGCCCCTCGGCGATGAAGCCGGCGCCGGCGGTGCTGAGGTCGAACTCCGAGCGCCACCGGTCGCCGTTCCCCTCGCGGAGGCTGATGTCCAGCACGCTGGAGAGCCGGTTGCCGTAGCGCGATGGGAACCCGCCTGCCATGAAGGTGGCGCCGCGCACCAGCTCGTTGTTGATCATGCCGATGGGACCGCCGGTGCTCCCCTGGTCGGCGAAGTGGTTGATGTTGGGGACCTCGATGCCGTCCAGCAGCGTGAGGTTCTCCAGGGTGGAGCCGCCGCGCGCGATGATGTCGTTGCGGGAGTCGTTCCCCGAGACCACCCCGGGGAGCGCCTGCACCAGGCGGCTCACGTCCCCGACGGCGCCGGGGGAGCGTCGGATCTCCTCGTAGCTCAGCGCCACGCGGCTGTTGGGGACCTGCCGCGGCGGGGTGAGGGAGGTGGCGCCCCCCTCGACCGCCACGGCGCCCAGCGCGGCGGCGGCGGGGGGCAGCTCCACCAGCGCCTGCGTGACGCGCCCGGGCGCCACCAGCAGTTCGGGGAGCGCGGTGGCGCGGTACCCCAGGCGCACCACGCGCAGCGTGTAGGTGCCGGGGGGGAGCTGGGTGACCACGAACCGTCCCACGCTGTCGGAGCGGGCCGCCCGCGTGGTCCCCACGACGGTCACCTGCGCATCGGCCACCGGGTGGCGGGTGGCCTGGTCCACCAGGGTGCCGGTGATGCGCCCGGTGGCGGCCGGGGGCTGCGGGGTGGTGGCGGCGGGGGGCTGGCTCGCCGGTGCGGCCGCCTGCGGCTGGGGCGGCGCAACGAGGAGCAGGGGGAACGCTGAGTGGAACAGCGCGGAGGTGAGGCGGCGAGTGATGAAGGACGGGAATGACATGAGCAAGTCTCCGGAAGTTGGTGGCAACGCTTTTGTTGACAGTGTTCACTTCATGAGCAAAAAAAATCAGCGCCCCAGCACGCCCGCCTGGATCGTGGCGGACACTTGCCGCGCCAGCGCCAGCAGCGCCTCCGGCGGCATCAGGTCCATGGTCACCGCCATGGTGGCCAACCCGTGCACCCCGGCCCAGAGGATGAGGCTCACCTCCTCCGCCGACCGGCCGCCGATCCCCTCCTCGGCGGCCAGCGCCTGCACCGCCCGCATCAGCGTTGCGAAGGCGGGGTCGGAGGCCACCTGGTCCATGGTGTGCGACATCCCCAGCTCGGGGCGCTCCAGGAACATCGCCCGGTACACCTCCGGATTGTCGATGGCGAAGCGCACATAGCCTTCCGCCTGCGCCTGAAGCCGCTCCCGGGCGGTGCGGCCGGTGGCGTCGGCGGCGGCCAGCGCCGCGGCAAAACGGGCCAGGCACCCCTCCAGCACCGCCTGCAGCAGGGCGTCGCGGTCGGCGAAGTACCGATACAGCGCGGTGGGGGTGTACCCCGCCTCTTCCGCCACCTCCCGCAGCGAGAACCGCTCGTACCCGTGGGCCACCAGCTGGCGCAGCGCGATGTCCAGGATGGTGGCCCGCATCGACGCGCGCTCGTGCTCCCGCCGGGCCTGCGAGCGGGCCCGGACGCGGTCGGCACGGGTGGGGGTACGAGAGGGGGTCGTCATGGGAGTGAGCTTATATTGAAATGTTAACACTGTTCACAAAGCTGTCAAGACCCGCCGCCCGCCCACCTCCGGATCACCCGACGCGGGGCGCCCACGGCGCCCCGCGCGCCCCTACCCCCGCGGCGCCGTGAGGCACCGCGCCCCCTGCTGGATCGTGTACGCCAGCGACAGCAGCCGCCACCCGGCCGCCGTGCGCGCAAACGTGAACTGGTCGATGCCGCAGTGGCTGAACCGCGGGCCGATCCACAGGTCGTACTCCGCCCACAGGATCGCCAGCCCGCCGTCCGCCCGGAACTCCGAGCGGAACAGCCGCTCCTCGATCACCTGGTCCGCCGGCCCCGCCGCCAGCCCCTGCAGCCAGGCGTCGGCCGTGGTGGTGCGCACCACCGTCTCGCCGTTGCGCTCCTGCACGGCGTGCAGCGCCACCCCGGCCGGAAGCAGGGCCCGGAGCGCGCTGGTGTCACGCGCCTTCATCCCGTCAAACAACCGCTGCGCCATCCCCCGCAGTTGGGCGTGGAGGGCGGCGGTGTCAGCCGCGGGGGCGGGGGCCATGGCGGCCGCTGCGGCGCCGGCGGCCGGACGCCCCTGCGCCGCTGCGGGGTGGACCAGCAGCGCCGATAGGGCGCCAAGGACGAGGCATCGGAAGGAATGGGCGCAGACCATGGTCGGCGAGCTGGGGGGGTAGATCGGCCGGCAGACCACCAGGCCGGGGGTGTCGGATATCATATCGTGCCGCAGGGGCCCCGGCTGCGGCGCCCCCTTGGCGTCTCCCCGCATTGCGGGACCCCGAGCCGCCGATGCCAATTAGGGAGCCACCGTTCGTCCCACCCCACCATCCGCCTCCCATGCGCGCCCTGCTCCTCGCCCTCGCCCTCACCCCCGCCGTCGCCCGCGCCCAGAACGAGGCCGCCCTCCGCCAGGCCTTCGAGGGGAAGCTCGTCTCCGTGCGCATGGCCATGCCCGGCACCGCCAAGGGGGTGGACGTCTTTCCGCAGCAGCAGATGGCCATCAACTACCGGCAGGTGGCCGACCGCATCAAGGAGTTCGGCACCGCCCTCGACGTGGGGGCGCAGGTGATGGTCACCAAGGTCGTCGTCAAGAAGGACTCGCACATCGAGTTCCAGCTGGGCGGCGGCGGCTTCGGCACCTTTGGCGACGACGCCGGCACCCAGCGCATCTTCGCCGGCTTCGAGGGGGAGTCGGCGCGCGAGCGCGCGCTGCGCGACTCCATCAAGACGGCCACGGATGCCAAGGTGCGCGCCCGCATGCAGCGCGACCTCAACAGCGCGCGCGCGGCGCGCCAGCGCGAGAACGACAAGGCCCGCGCCGAGGCGGAGCAGGCCAATGCGGCGCGCGAGGCCAACCTCCGCGGGCGGCGGCAGGAGGGGGGGAGCCGCTTCAACGTCCGCTACCAGGGAGGCATCCCCGCCGACGCGCTCACCCCTGACGGGTTGATGGCGGCGCTGGGGCCCTACGTGGACTTCGCCGCCACCGGCGCCAAGGGGGCCACCGCTGCCGCTGCCGCTGCCGCGCCGGGTGGGGCGTCGTCGGCGGCCTCCGCCACGGCACCCGCCCCGTCCGGCGCCGGCGGGCTGACCGCCCTGCGCAAGGGGCTCTCCGTGCGCGAGGTCGAGGCATTGCTGGGGCCCGCCGTGACCGCCGCCGAGGAGAAGCAGGGGCCCATCACCGTGCTCAAGCGGAACTACGCCTCGGGCGGGATGAAGGTGGCCGCGAGCTTCGTCAACGACATCCTCGTGGACTTCACCATCAGTCCGCGGTAACCGTCCTGGGGACTCGGCGTGGCGCCACACGGGGTGCCACGCCTGCGTCCCCAGGACGCGCGTGGCGTACGGAGCCCGTCGAGTTCGTGGGGCGTGGCGGGCGAATATCCGTTCAGATATATTTCCCCCATGAACCCCGTGCGACGCATGCGGCAGTGCCGTGGCTGGACGCAGGAGGAGCTCGCCCGCGCGGCCGGTACCTCGCAGCCCGCCATTGCCGCCTATGAGGGCGGGAGCAAGAGTCCGACGCTGCGCACCCTGTCGCGCATGGCTGCCGCCGCCGGTCTGGAGATGGAGGTGCGCGTGCACCGGGCGTTCACGCGCGAGGAGCGACGGTCGCTGGCCTTGCACACGGCCATCGCCGAGCGGCTGGCGCGCGATCCGGATGGCGTGCGCGCGCGGGCGGGCGCCGTGCTGGCGACGATGCAGCGGCTCCATCCGAACGCCGCCCTCCTGCTGGGGGAGTGGGACGTGCTGCTGCGCCGGCCGGTGGCAGCCCTGCTGCCGGTTCTGACCGACCGGTCGGAATGGGCGCGGGAACTCCGCCACGTGACACCGTTCGCCGGCGTGTTGTCCGCCGCCGAACGGACGGTCGTCCTCCGGGCGTTTCAGCGGGAGGAGCGTGAGCGGGAGGCGATGGCGAGCGACCACCGCACCCCTGCGGCGGAGGACGCGGCGTGACGCGCGACCAGTTTGACCATGCCGTCCGCGCAGCGGGGGCCGTCCTGGGCGTTGGCGAACTGCTGGTGATCGGGAGTCAGGCCCTGCACGCCTGCATCAACGGCGCACTGCCGCCCGTGGCCGAACGCTCGGTGGAGGTGGATCTGGTCCCGCCCGATGATGCCGATGGCCGGCAGGCGGACCTGATCGATGGCGCCATCGGCGAGGCCTCCATGTTTCACGAGACGTTTGGCTACTACGCGCATGGCGTTGGACCGGCCACCGCCATGTTGCCCGCCGGTTGGCGCGATCGCCTCATCCGATATGAAACGCCGGGCACGCGCGGGGTGGTGGCCTGGTGCGTGGAGCCGCACGACCTCTGGTTGTCCAAGGCCGTGGTGGGACGGGACAAGGACCTCGAGTTCTGCGCGGCCCTGATGGCGTTGGGTGTGGTCAGCCGCGACGTGCTGGCGCAGCGTCTGGACCTGATGGAATCGCTGTCGCCCGAGCGGCGCCAGGTCGTGGACGGCCGTATCCGTCGCGCGTGATCAGACGCCGCGCCGCCGGCTAGTCCTGCAGCCCTTTCCCCGCCAGAATCGCCGGCACGCACGCCGCGATCCGCCGCGCCCGCGTGGCCGCCTGCTTGGCCCCGCCAAAATGCAGCAGGTACCCGCGCCGCCGCCCCGGAGTGAGCGCCGCGAACGCCGCCGCCAGCCCGGGGTGCTCGGCGCACGCCGCCTCGAACTCGGCGGGGACCGGCTCGGCGGTGGGGGCTGGCGCCACCCGCGCCCCCGCCCGCTCGGCCGCCGCGGCCGCCCGCACCAGCGCCTCCAGCGCCGGTGCCAGCGATTCCAGCGCCTCCAGGCTGGTCAGGTTCACCTGACGCGCCACGCGCGAGTGGGGGCCCGCCGCCTCCAATACCCCTTCCGGGTCATCTAGCAGCGAACCCTTGAGGAAGCTGATCGTGCACCGGTCGCGCAGCGCCCCCAGCAGCACCACGTTCTTCCCGTCCACGGTGTAGCAGGGCATCCCCCACTTCACAGTCTCCGCCAGCCCGCACGACAGCACCAGCGCCCGCAGCCGCGCCAGCACCGCGCGCCACGGGTGCACCTTGCACTGCGGCGTGGCAAAGTGGGCGCAGCGGCCGCAGCCGTCGGCCAGGAAGCCGTCCACGGTGGTCTGCATCATGGAACGCCTCGATCAGAACGCACGGCTGTACCCCACCCGCACCACCTGCGTCTCCAGGAAGTCGGTGCTCGCCAGCGTGAAGCCGTTCCCCCGCAGGGTTCGCTCGGGGCGCATGGTGTTGAAGAGGTCGGTGGCGTTCGCCACCCACTCCCCCTTCCCCCCCTGCACCGACCGCTTCATCCCCA
>JAGWYS010000197.1 GCA_018969225.1 Gemmatimonadota bacterium
GCGTCCGACCCGCCGCGCCGGAGTGCGGCACCCACGCGTCCTGATCGAACCCCGGAAGCGGGTCGGGGGCGCCGCGGGCGATCCAGAGCAGCCGAAACGTGAACACCCGCTCGGTGTCGATGACGTGCTGCATCGTCTCTCCCACCGTCCACTTCCCCGGGGCAGGGCGCTCGGCCAACGCCCCGGGCGCCCGGCGCAGGAGCCACGCGGTGAGTTCCGTGCCGGACTCGTCCAGTGTTCGCAGCAGGTCCCCGTCGGGGACGGCGGCCAGGTAGCCGGAAAAGTACGGGGGGGCCTCGGCGGGGGCCGGGCGCTGCGAGGTGAGCGCGGTCACTTGGCCAGCCGCACCATGGCGTCAAACGCCGGGTCGGTGGCCTCCCCCAGCGCGCGGCGCGCGACGTACTCGCCCATCACCGGCCCGTGCTTGAAGGCGTGCCCCGAGCCGCCTCCCGCGATGAGCACGTTGTCCCAGTCGGGGTGGCGGTCGATGATGAAGTGCTCGTCCGGCGTGTTCTCCAGCTGGCACACGCGCGTCTCGGTGATGGGCTGGTCCTTGATGGACGGGAAGCGCATGGCGAGGTATGCCCGCGCCCGTCGCACCTGGTGGGGGCTCACGATCCGTTCGTCGGTGTCCGGGTCGAAGCTGGCGGGCCCCGTGGTGGGGCACACCTTCACCCCCCGCCCGTCCACGCTGGGGAAGCCGTAGTAGGCGCTTTCGGAGAAGTTGGGGAAGTTGGGGTGGGCCAGCCGGTCGTCGCCGGCGGGGAGCCCGAAGTAGTAGACGTCACGCCCCGGGACGGCGATCCGCTTCCCCAGCAGCTCGGGGAACACGCGCGGCAGCCACGGTCCGCACGCGAACACGTACGCGTCGGCTGACAGGCGGCTCCCGTCGCCGGCCACCAGTTCGTCCAGGCGGCGCCCCGTGGCGCGCCCCGGCTGCACGCGGGCGACGGACAGCGTGCCCCCCTTGCGGACAAAGGTCTTCGCCACGGTGACGATCGCCTGCTTGGCGCGCACCACGCAGGCATCCGGCTCCAGCAGCCCCACCCCGATCCCCTCGGGGTTCAGCTGCGGATAGCGGCGCCGCAGGTCGTCGTGCCCCATGGCCTCGACCGTCGCTCCCAGCGTGGGAAGCATCGCCGCCGTGGCGCGCATGCCGGGGGTCCAGTCGGGGGCCAGCTCCAGCCGTCCCGTCTGCACCAGCAGCGGCACGCCGAACTCCGCCTCGCGCTGCCGCCAGGCCGCCATGGCCCGCTGCGCGAAGCGGGCGTACAGCTCCCGGTCGCCGTAGCCGATACGGAGCTGCCGCGTCTCGTCCCCGGAGGTGGCGCGGGAGTTTCCCGGCCCATAGGCGTCCACCAGCGTGACCGAGTGCCCCTGCTCGCGCAGGTGCAGCGCGGTCCACGCCCCGAAGGCCCCGCCTCCCACCACCACCACGCTTGAGCGACGGGTCGCCTGGACCGCCGGCCCAGGCGTCGGGGCGGGGGACGCCGCGTCGGCCCCGGCGGGAAGCCAACGGTCCAACGCGGCGGCACCAAGGGGCACGCTCGCGTGCTGCAGGAAGGCGCGACGGTCCATGGGGGGTGGTGGAAGGGGGAGGGAAGGACCCTCCCCCATTCTCACCCTCGGCAGGCTGCCGTCAATGGCGGGGCGTGGCGGCCGTTGCCGGGGTCGGGGGATGGGGAATAGGATGCACGCCATGGATCTCGACCGCGCCCTGCAGCGCCTGTTCGGGGATGACGAACCTGAGCATGTGGGTTCCGGCTGGCTCTCTGGCACCCTCGCCGTGTTCCTGGGGACGCTGGGCCTTGGTGCCGTGGCGTGCCTGCGCTGGCCCCAGCTCCTCACCAGCCCCGAGGTGCGCGCGCTCCTGCCGCTGCCGCTGGTGCGCGCCACCATCGAGCTGGTCATCGGGGTGGCCTTCCTGCTGGGGCTGCTCAGCACGCTCCTGCGCCGTCGCAAGGTGCTGGGGGCCACCGGGATGGCGCTGGCCCTTCTCGCCGGGGGCGGGGGCGGCGGGCAGGTCCCGCTTCCCGGCGCCCTCCCCGCCACCCCGGTGTACCTGGGGCTCGACTGGTTCCTCCTCAACATCCTGCTGCTGACGCTGCTGTTCATCCCGCTGGAAAAGCTCTGGCCGCTGCACCGGCGCACGGTGTTCCGCCCCGGCTGGACCACCGACGCCGTGTACTTCTTCGTGAGCCACCTGCTGGTGCAGGGGTCCACGCTGCTCACGCTGATGCCGGCCACGGTGTTCTTCCGGTGGGCCGTCACCCCGGCGGTGCAGGGGACGGTGCGCGGGTTGCCGGCCGTGCTGCAGTTCGTGGCGTGCGCCGTGGTGGCCGACCTCACGGAGTACGCCGTGCACCGGCTGTTCCACCGGCTGCGATGGCTGTGGCCGTTCCATGCGGTGCACCACTCCAGCCAGGCGATGGACTGGCTGGCCGGGTCGCGGCTCCACGTGGTGGACGTGGTGCTCACGCGGGGACTCACCTTCGTGCCGCTGTTCCTGCTGGGGTTCGACACCGCCCCGCTGTACGCCTACCTGGTGTTCGTCTCGCTGCATGCGGTGTTCATCCACGCCAACGTGTCGTGGACGTTCCCGCGGTGGGTGGAGGCGCTGGTGGTCACCCCGCGCTTCCACCACTGGCACCATGCCATCGAGGCCGAGGCGATCGACAAGAACTTCGCGGTGCACTTCCCGTGGATCGATCGCCTGTTCGGCACCTACTACGGGCCGCCGGGGCAGTGGCCCGCGGGGTACGGCATCGCGGGGAACCCGGTGCCGGAGGGGTTCGCGGCGCAGTTGGTGTACCCCGTGCGCCCGGGGCGGTAGCGCCCGGGGGGCGGTCCCGCCGGCCCCCTCCGGACGATCCGCCACTTCCGCCGGCGGCACCCGGCGCGTTGTTTAGCGGCGCCGGGCAAGGTCGCCCGGGTTCCCCGCCCACCCCCACCGATCCACCCATGCGTTCGCTCCTGCGCCCGTCGCCGCCGCGCCGTTCGCCCCTGCGCCTCCGGTACCTGCCCCTGCTGGCCCTGGTGGCCGTGTCCGCCGTCGCCGGGCTGCGCCCCGCCCCGCTGGCCGCGCAGGCGCCCGTGCGCTACGTGCGCTACCGCATCGCCAACGACGTGGCCTGGGGGCGCATCGAGGGGGCTTCCATCGTGCAGCTGCGGGGGGCGCCGTGGGCCGACCCCACGCCCACCGGGATGCGCGTCCTGCGTACCCAGGTGCAGCTGCTGGCGCCGGCCGCGCCGTCCAAGGTCATTGCCGTGGGGCTCAACTACAAGTCGCACCTCGGGGAGCGCCCCTCGGCGGCATACCCCGGGCTCTTCGCCAAGCTCCCCACGTCCATCGTGGCCGACGGCGAGGAGATCCAGCTGCCTCCCGATGCGAAGAACGTGCACTACGAGGGGGAGATGGTGCTGGTGATCGGCCGCCGCGCGCGCGACGTGTCGCCGGCCGAGGCGAAGGCGCACGTGTTTGGCGTGACGGTGGGGAACGACGTGTCGGAGCGCGACTGGCAGAAGAACGACCTGCAGTGGTTCCGCGCCAAGGCGGCCGACACCTTCGGGCCGCTGGGCCCCGAGCTGGTGACCGGGGTGAACTACGAGGACCTGCTGTTGCAGACGCGGCTCAATGGCGAGGTGGTGCAGTCGCAGCGCACGAAGGACCTGCTCTTCGACGTGGCCACCATCGTGAGCTACGTGAGCCGCTACGTCACGCTCGAGCCGGGCGACGTGATCTACACCGGCACCCCCGGGACCACGAAGCCGATGAAGGTCGGCGACGTGGTGGAGGTGGAGCTGGAAGGGGTGGGGGTGCTGCGCAATCCCGTCATGGCGCGCCGGTAGTCGCATGGAGGCGCTGCAGGAGGTGGCATGGCTCTCCGTCGCCGGCGCGCTGCTCGCGTCGGTGACGTTCGGGGGCGCGTACCTGTTCTACCGTCTCACCGACAATGCCGCCGTGGTGGACGCCGTGTGGGCGTCCACGCTGGGCGCCGCCGGGGTGCTGTACGCGTGGCTGGGCTCGGGGGATGTCGGTCGGCGCGTGGCGCTGGCGGTGATGGCCGGCGCATGGGGCGCCCGACTTGGGGGGCACCTGCTGCGGCGCCTGATGGCCGAGCCCGAGGACGCGCGTTACCGCCGCCTGCGCGACGGCTGGCACTCGCAGGGGTGGGACGTGCGCCGCAGCATGGCGCGGTTCTACGTCAACCAGGCGCTCAGCGTGGTGCTGCTGGCGGTGCCGTTCGCGCTGGCCGCGCGCGAGCCGGCCCCGGCCTCGCGCGCGTGGCTGCTGGCTGCGGGGGGCGTGTTCGCCGCCGGGTGGCTCGTCGAGGCGGTGGCCGACGCGCAACTGCGCCGGTTCCGCCGCCGCGTGCCGCATGGGGGCGTCTGCGACGAGGGGCTGTGGGGGTGGTCGCGGCACCCCAACTATTTCGGCGAGTGGCTGGCCTGGGTGGCGTTTGCCCTCCTCGCCCTCCCGACCGCGTGGGGGGCGCTCGCGCTGGCGGCCCCGGCGGCGATGCTGTACCTGCTGCTGCGCGTCACGGGGGTGCCGCTCACCGAGGCGCACCTGCTGGCCACGCGTGGCGACGCCTATCGCGCCTACCAGGCGCGCGTGCCGCGATTTGTGCCCCGCCCGCCCCGCCCCCACATTCCCGCCTGATCCGGGTCCCAGGGTCCCCCTCCCCCGACTTCTTGCCCCGCCGCGCATGTCGCTCGATCCCAAGACGCTCCTGCTGGCCGCCCTCGGCGTCACCTTCGTGTACTACCTGGCCACCACGGTGGCCGGGCTGCGTCCCTTCCGCGCCAACGCCCCCAGTTGGCGGGGGCTCGCGATCGGGGCGGTCACCAACTTCTTCGACACGCTGGGGATCGGCTCCTACGCCACCACCACGGCCATCTTCCGCGCCACCAACTCGGTGCCCGTGGAGAGGATCCCCGGCACGCTCAACGCCGGGCACACCATGGCCACGCTGGTGCAGACGGTGATCTTCACCAAGGCCGTGGATGTGGACCCGGTGACCCTGATCGGAATGATCATGGCCGCGGTGTCCGGGTCACTCTTGGGGGCGAATTCGGTGGCGCGGTGGCCGAAGGCGCGCATCCAGCGGGGGATGGGATTGTGCCTCGCCGCTGCGGCGGCGCTGTTCGTGATGCAGGCGCTCAACCTCGTCCCGGGCGGCGGCACCGCCATCGGCGTGACCGGGGTGAAGCTGGGGATCGCGCTGCTGGTGAACTTCGTCCTTGGCGCGCTCATGACCATCGGCATCGGGCTCTACGGCCCCTGCATGCTGCTGGTGAGCATGCTGGGGATGAACCCGGTCACGGCGTTCCCCATCATGATGGGGTCGTGCGCCTTCCTCATGCCCGCTGCCGGCGCGCGCTTCATGCGCCTGGGGGCGGTGGACAAGAAGGCGGTGTTCGGGCTCATCGTCGGCGGCGTCCCGGCGGTGCTGGTGGCGGTGTACCTGGTGAAGTCGCTCCCCCTCACCGCGCTCCGGTGGCTGGTGGCCGCGGTGGTGGCCTACACCGCCTGGTCGCTGCTGCGCAGCGCCGCGACTACCGAGGCGCCCGCCGCGGCTCCGGCCCCTTCGCGATAACGCCCCCTTTCATCACGAAGGCGGTGGTGGCCAGGCGACGCGCGTCCTCCAGCGGGTTGCCGGCCACTGCCACCAGGTCCGCCAGCTTTCCCGCCGCCACGGTCCCGAGCTCCTGGTCCACTCCCAGGAGCTTCGCCGCATTGAGGGTGCCGATGGTGATCGCCTGCATGGGCGTGGCTCCCAGGATCTCCACCATGTACTGGAACTCCTCGCCGTTGCGCCCGTGGATGTCGCTGGTGGCGTCGGTCCCCAGCGCAAAGGGCACCCCCGCCTGGAACGCGGCCCGCAGCCGCTGCCGCCGCTCGGCGGCAATGGCCGTGGCCTTTTGCACGGCGTAGGGGGGCACCCCCTTCCGGGCACCGTCCTTCACGATCTCCTCCAGGATGATGAGCGTGGGGACCAGGTAGGTCCCCCGCTGCTTCATCTCGGCGGCGGCTTCGGCGTCCACCAGGCTCCCATGCTCGATCGACGCCACGCCGGCGCGCACCGCGCCCAGCAGCCCGGCGCCGGCGTGCGCGTGCGCCATGACCTTCCGCCCCAGTCGCGCCGCCTCGCTCACCGCGGCGCGCAACTCCTCGTCGGTCATCTGCGGGGCCCCCACGGCGTCTCCCACCGACAGGATCCCGCCGGTGGCCACGATCTTGATCTGGTCAGCGCCGTACTTGACGTTGAGGCGCACTTGCTTGCGCACCGCGTCGGCGCCGTCCACGATGGCGCCGGTGCCCGGGAGCGACAGGAAGGGGCTCCAGCCGTTCACGTCGGCGTGCCCGCCGGTGGTCCCCAGCGCCGGCCCCGAGGCGTGGATCCGCGGTCCCGGAATGAGCCCCCGGGTGATGGCGTCGCGCACCGCCACGTCCACGTACCCCAGCGACCCCGCCTCGCGCACGGTGGTGAATCCCGCCTCCAGGGTCTTGCGCGCGTTGATGGTGGCGTAGATCGCGCCGTGGGCCGGCGTCTCCTTGAGCGCCGCCAGGTCGCCACCGTCGTTGTCGATGGAGGTGAGGTGGGTGTGCGCGTCGATGAACCCCGGCAGCAGCGTGTGCCCCGCGAGGTCCACCACGGTCGCCCCCTCGGGGATGCGCACCTGCGCCGCGGTCCCGACCGCGGTGATGCGCTCCCCCTGCACCAGCACCACCGGGTTGACGATCTGGGTGCCGTCCCCCACCACCAGCCGGTCGGCGCGGATGGCGACGGGGCGGGAGGGCTGGGCCACCGCTGGCGTGGGGAGGAGGGCCAGCAGGAGGAGGGGTGCCAGCCACCCGGTGCGGGCGGGGCGCGGGGCGGTGGCGGAGGCGGCGTCGAGGGGGGTCATGGGGAGAATGTGCCTTCCCCGGCCGTGGGGCGACAGTCTCGCGCCGCGCTTCTTCCGCCGCCGCCGTGCGGAGGGTAACCTCTGCGCATGTCCACCATCCGTCGTGCCTCGCTGCTGCTGCCGCTGG
>JAGWYS010000198.1 GCA_018969225.1 Gemmatimonadota bacterium
CGGCGGCGCGGTAGGATAGGCGGATCCCCGCGCCGCCGGCAGGCGGCGCCGCGCGTCCCCGTCCCGCCCCGCCGCCGATGGCCCCCCTCCCCGTCGTCCTGCAGCTGCTGGTCCTCACCCACGCCACGGTGGTGGACCCCGACGCGGCGCAGCCGCGCCGCGACCAGACCATCGTGGTGCGCGGCGCGCGCATCGAGGCGGTGGGGCCCAGCGCCACCACCTCCGTGCCGCGCGGCGCCCGGGTGGTGGACGCCACCGGGAAGTTCGTGATCCCCGGGATGTGGGACATGCATGTGCACGCCGACGCCCCAGGGGCACGTGCGCTGCTGCCGCTGTTCGTGGCCCACGGCGTGACCGGCGTGCGCGACATGAACGGGCACCTCGACACGTTGCGCCGCTTCCAGCGCGACGTGGCGGCCGGGACGCTGGTGGGACCGCGCATGGTGGTGTCGGGGCCGTACCTCGTGGGACGCCCGCTCCCGCCGGCGTTCGGGATGCCGCACCATGTGGTGACCGACTCGGCGAGCGCCGTGGCCGGCGTCGCCGCCGTGGCCGCCTCGGGGGCCGACTTCATCAAGGTGCACAACTGGATCCCGGCCGCGGCGCACCGGGTGATCGCCGCCGAGGCGAAGCGCCGCGGGCTGGTGTTTGCCGGGCATGTGGCGGCCCCCACCACGGTGCTCCAGGCGGCTGAGGCGGGGCAGCGGTCGCAGGAGCACCTGTACGGCTTTGCCAACGCGTGCGACGCGGCCGATTCCGCGACGGTGGCGGCGGGGCTCCCCATCCAGCAATTCGTCATGGGGGCGTGCACGTCGGCGTCGCAGGCCGGGGTGTACGCGGCCCTGGCGCGGCAGCGCACGTGGGTGACCCCCACGCTCATCGTGCAGGAAATGCTGGCCTCCATGCGTCCCACGATCGTGGCCGGCGACAGCACCGCGCAGTTGTACCCCGACGCGCTGATGCGCCGCGTGGCCATGGAGATGGAGTTGCCGCCGATCCCCCCGCCCACGGCCGTCGCGGCGGGGGCGGTGCTGTTCCGCAAGCGGCTGGAGGTGGTGCGCGGTCTGCACGCGGCGGGCGTGCCGCTATTGGGGGGGACCGACGCGCCACTGGCGGCCGGCGGCCCGGGGAAGTCGCTGGCGGGGGAGCTGCGCTACCTGGTGGCGGCCGGGCTGTCGCCGCGCGAGGCGCTGCGGACGGTGACCACCGAGCCCGCGCGCTACCTGGCGGCCGATTCGCTGGGACGGGTGGCGCCGCGCGCGGTGGCCGACCTGGTGGTGCTGGACGCCGACCCGCTGGCCGACATCGGCAACGTGGGGCGCGTGCACCTGGTGGTGGCCAACGGGCGCGTGTACGACCGCGCGGCGCGCGAGGCCATGGTGGCGGCGGCGCGGGCCGCGGCGCGGAAGGCGGGGCCGTAGGGAACTCGGGAGCGGTCGGGGGTCCCGCGACCCCGCGCGCCGTTTCCGGATCGCCAGCGGCACACCTCTCCGCTCGCGTTGGCGCGAGCGTCACCGCTTTCGGGTCGTCCCGGGCCAGCCTACTGCGTGTTCACCAGCAGCCACCGCCCCGGGGCCGCCTCCACCAGTGCCGGGTCTCCCCCGCCGATCCCCGGCACGGCGGACGGGGGGCCCCAGCCGCGTCCCGGCGCGAATTCGGTGTGCCACAGTCCCTGCGGGGAGCCGCCGTAGAAGCGGAGCGCGCCCCCCACCACGGCCAGGTTGCCGATGAAGCTCGTGGCGGAACCGACCCCGGGGATGTCCGGGAGCCGGGTGAAGGTGAGCCCGTCGTCGCTGACCGCGTGGTACGCCCCCTCCGCCGGCGCCCCCACGGGGGACACCAGGTGCCACGCGCCGTTCCAGCGGATCACCGCGCAGTCCACCGTGGAGCGCGGCGGCTGGAAGCGCATCCCCGGCTCCCACGCGTAGGTCACGCCGTCGGTGCCCACGGCGCTGGAGAATCCCAGGGGGCCCACGGGCTGGCGGTTCGCCATCCGCGAGGTCGTGAAGTACACGCGCAGCTGCCCGCGCTCGGTCACGGTGATCGTGGGATCGAAAGGACGCTGCAGGGTGTCGGGGAGCCCCGTCACCACGATGGGGCGCGGCGCGCTCCAGCTGCGCCCGCTGTCCGCCGAGAACACCACCGCCACCTGGTCGAAGGCGGCGAGGTCGTCGAAGGGGAACCACTGAAAGACCCCCACCAGGCGCCCGTCCGGGAGGCGCGCGAGACTGGCCACCCCCGCCTGGCGCACCCAGACCGCAAAGGGCCCGAACGCCGTTGGCGAGGCGCCACTGGCCATCCGCAGGTCGTTGCGCCACGGCCCCTGCTCGGTGACCACCCGCACGGTGGCCGCCGTGGAGGTGACCTGTCCGCCACCGTTGGCCACCACCACGTCCAGCGCGCCGCCATCGGTCATTGCCGCGGGTCGCACCGTGTGCCGCGCCGCCGTGGCGCCGGCAATGGGCACCCCGTTTCGCCGCCACTGGTAGGCGAGCCCCGTCCCGGTGGCGGTCACCGCCAACTCGGCGGTGGCGTTCACCGGCACCACGCGCGAGGCGGGGTGCGCGGTGATCACGGGGGGCGCCGGCGGCGGGGCGGGGGCGGCCGGCGCCCCGCAGGAACACAGCAGCGCGACGGCCGCCCCCGCGGCCGCCGCGCCGACCCTGCTACCCCGCACGCCGCTTCCAGCGCGCCAGCAGCTCCCGCTCCCGCTCGCGCGTCATCCCGGCCGCCCGCTTGGCGCGCTCCTCGGCGGGGCGCGCCTTGTCCCATGCCATGGTGTCCATCGCGGTCACCGCCAGCGGGCGATAGGTGAGCCCCGCCGCCACGGCGCGCGCCACGCTCACGTACATGAGCGGGTCGCCGGGGGCCCACGCCGGCATCTCGCTCCAGATGCGCACCTGCTGCTCGGCCAGGAACGCCTCCGGCACCCAGGTGAACGTCACCGCCGAGGAGGTGGCCGCGCGGCACCCGGCCAGCATCTCGGCCATGGTCATCCGCGTGGCCGGCCCGGTCGCGTTGAACGCCCCCGTCACCCCGCCCTCGGCCAGCCGCACCATCCACTCCGTCAGGTCGCGCTGGTCGATCACCTGCGACGAGTGCGCCGGGTTCCCCGGGGCCAGCACCTCGCCCCCCTCATCCACGCGCACCGGCCAGTACGTCCACCGGTCGGTGGGGTCGGTGGGGCCCACGATGAGCCCGGGGCGCACGATCGTGGCGCGCCCGGGGAAGGCGGCGTTCACGAGGTCCTCCGAGAGCGCCTTGGTGAGGCCGTAGGGGGCCTCGTCGCCGTCCTTCCAGGCGGGCGGCGGCGTGAACCGCTCGTGCTCCTCGGTGACGGGGGCCATCCGCACCGCCCCCGCCGTGTCGTATGACATCGTCGGCGTGCGGTAGGCGGATATGGAGGAGACGAACAGGTAGTGCCCCGTGCTGTCGCGCAGCGCGCGCGTGCTCCGCTGCACCCACCGGTAGTCGCGCGCGTTGTTGTCCAGCACCGCGTCCCAGCGGCGCTTGGCCAGCACGCCCAGGTCCCCCTCGCGGTCGGCGATGAGGTGCTCCACGCCGTCCACCTTGGTGGCGCTGCGGCCGCGCGTGAGGATGGTGACCTCGTGCCCGCGGGCCAGCGCGTACTTCACCGTGTTGGGGCCGATGAACCCCGTGCCCCCGAGGATGAGGAGGCGCTTGGCGCGCCCGGGCGCCGGCGTGGCGGAGGCCGCGGTGGCGTCGGACGGCGTGCCGCCCAACGCACCCAGCGCGCGGGCCGGGGGGAGCGTCAGCGCGGCACCGGCGAGGGCCGCGTGGCGCAGGAAGTCGCGTCGCGTGTCGGACATGGGCGGGGCGGAGGAGGTGTCGGGCGGGTCACACGTCGTGCGCGGCCATGGCCCGGAAGGTCTCGCTGGCGGCGAGCAACTCGTCGAAGGTGCCCTCGGCCACCACCTGCCCCTCGTGCAGCTGGAAGATCCGGGTGGCGCCCCGCACGGTGGACAGGCGGTGCGCGATCATGATCACCGTGATTTCGCCCCCCAGGTTGTAGACGGCCTCCATGACCGCCTGCTCGGTGAGGTTGTCGAGGGCGCTGGTGGCCTCGTCCAGGATCAGCACCTGCGGGCGGTGGTACAGCGCGCGGGCGATGCCGATCCGCTGGCGCTGCCCCCCGGAGAGGCGGACGCCGCGCTCGCCGACGCGGGTGTCGTATCCCTGCGGGAGCTGGGTGGCCACGAAGTCGTGGAGGTTGGCGACGCGCGCGGCGCGCTCCACCGCCGCGCGGTCGATGCGGTCCCGGGGGATGCCGAGGGCGATGTTGGCCGCGACGGTGTCATCGGCCAGGTAGATCTGCTGCGGGACGTACCCGATGGTGCGCTGCCAGCGGCGGACCAGGGCGGCCGTGACGGGCGCGCCGTCCACCGACAGCGTCCCTGCCTCCGGCTCCAGCAGCCCCAGCACGACGTCCACCGTGGTGGTCTTGCCGCTGCCGCTGCTCCCCACGAGCCCCACGGTCTGCCGGGCGGGGATGCGCAGGCACAGCTCCCGCAGCGCCGGCTGGGGCGCGCCCGGATACCGGTAGGTCACGTGGTCGAGCACGATCGCGGTGCGCACGGGCAACGGCTCCGTGTCGGACGGGTTCCCGGCGGCGGGCATGCGGGGGAGCGCCATCATCTCGCCGTGCAGCTTGGCGAGGACCGGGGCTGCCGAGCGCAACGTGGCCACGCTGGCGTACAGCTGCTGCGCGGCCGGCATCAGCCGGTAGCCGGCGAAGGCGTAGAGCGCGATGACCGGGAGGACCGACGACAACTCCCCCGAGCCGGCCATCAGGATGAGCACCACCAGCACCATGCCGCCGAAGGCGACCGCCTCCAGGGCGAAGCGCGGCAGCTGGGTGACGGTCTGCATGGTGGCCTGCACCCCGCCGAAGCGGCGCGACCAGTGCCGGTAGCCGTCGAGGTAGGCGGCCTCGTGCCCCCCCACCTTGATCTCCTTGACGCCGCTGAACGCCTCGCTGATGGTGCGCACGCGGGCGCTGTTCGCCTCGAGGCGCACGACGCCCATGCGCCCCAGCCGGCGGCTGGTGAGGGCGTAGACGAGGCCGTACGCCAGGGCCAGCACCGCGCCGGCGGTGACGGCGAGCCGGACGTTGACCGCCACCAGCAGGGCGAGGAGCGCCACCAGCACGATCCCCTGCGCGATGACCACCATCATGGGCATCAGCGCGCCGTAGACGACCTGGCTGACCTCGCCGATGATGGTGTTGCCCAGGTCCGCGCTGTGGCGGTGGAGGAACCACTGGTAGGGCTGGCGCAGGTAGCCGGCCATCAGGCGCTCGCTGAGGCTGGCCTCGCGCATGAGGGCGAAGCGGAGCTGCGCGTAGGCGCCGAGCGCCTTGAGGACCTGCGAGGCGACGAGCGTGACGAAGACCACGATGCCCAGCGCCATGAGGAAGCGCTGCGGGTCGGTGAAGCCCAGCGCGTGGTACGCCCGGGACACCATCCCGTTGGTCTCGACCACCTTCGCGTCGGCGACCACCGCCATGAACGGCATGATGGATGCCACGCCCACGACGTCCAGGAGGGCCATCACCAGGGTCAGCAGCATCACGATCGTGGCACGACGCCGGTCGTACGCGTCCATCAGGTCGAGAAGCTGCCGGAACATGGTGCGCATGGGGGCGAAAGATGGGGGGGCCGTCGCAGGGATCGCCACCCCTGCGGGGCACGTCGGCCTCCGGCGGGCGCGGCGCACCGTCCATCGCATGGTCCAGCACCGAAGCGGTCCCGGGCGTAATATCGGGGCAACGTCCCCGGATCACCTTCCCCCCTCCCGCGCGCACATGCTCCCGTCCGTGTTCCGCTCGCGCGTCGCCCGTGCGGCCGCGCTGCTCCTGCTGGCGCTCCCCCTGTCCGCGCAGCCGCCGGCTGCCGACGACCGCACCCGGGCGCTCAAGGCCATCCTCGAGCAGGAGGGGTACGCCACGCCTCCCGCCGAGATCGCCGCGCTGGTGACCGCCCCGCGGCACCTCAACGTGTCGCTGGCCAACCCCAGCCCCGACCGCACGAAGTACCTCAAGGAGCAGAGCGAGGGGGCGCCCTCGGTGGCGCAGATGGGGCGCCCGCACGTGTACTACGCCGGGCTGCAGGTGGACCCCAAGGCCAACCGGTCGCGCCTCCTGGGGGTCCGCGGCGCCACGGGGCTGCAGGTGATTGACGCGCGCACCGGCGCGGTCACCACGCTGCAGACCCCCGCCGGGGCGCAGGTGAGCGGGGCGGTGTGGTCCCCGGACGGCACGCGCATCGCCTACCTGACCCACTTCGACGCCGCCACCCACGCCTACGTGGCGGAGCTGGCCACCGGCAAGAGCACCGCCGTGAGCCGCACGCCGCTGCTGGCGACGGCGGTGACCTCGGTGGAGTGGACCGCCGACGGCACCCGCCTGGTGGCGGTGCTCATCCCCGACGCGCGCCCGCCGATGCCCGGCGCCCCGGCCGTGGCGTCGGGGCCGCAGGTGCGCCTGTGGATGGAGCCGGGGAAGAAGGCCCCGGAGCGGATGCACTGGTCGCTGCTGGAGGAGCCGTGGCAGGCCGAGCAGCTGGCGTGGCACGTCACGGGGCAGCTGGCGCTGCTGAACGTGAAGACGCGCGCGGTGCAGAAGGTGGGCGCCCCCGCGATGATCACGGCGGTGGATGCGTCGCCGGATGCCGACCACTTCCGCGTGACCACGCTGGAGAAGCCGTTCTCGTACGTGGTGCCCTGGCAGAGCTTCCCGCAGCGCGAGGCCATCTGGGACGCGAACGGGACGGTGCTGGCGGAGCTGTCGAAGCGCGGGGTGCGCTACGCCGGCGACACGGCGCAGGCGGCGGGGGCGCGGAAGGGGCTGGCGTGGATGCCCACGGGCCCCGGGCTGTACTACATCGCCAGCGACTCGGCGCGCGCCGACTCGGCGACGGGTGGCGCCGGTGGCGCCGGTGGCGGGCGCGGCGGTC
>JAGWYS010000199.1 GCA_018969225.1 Gemmatimonadota bacterium
GAAAAGCGATGGGTGAAAAGGAAGTTAGGGAGGAACTGGCGAAGTACAGTGGGACGCAGTTTGACCCACGTATCTGCGAGATGCTGCTTGCTTCACCAGACTTCTTCCGCCTTTTCGATGCAGAAGATTCGGGCCGAGTTCGCTCCGTGACCGGAATTTTTCGGTCGGCGCGCAAGCGCGCTAGCAGACCCGCAGCAGCCTAAACGAAGTCGAGCTCAGCGCCTCTGGACGCACAGTTAGTTGCCGTTGCCGAGGTCGAATGCGGTAGGTATTGCACGTAGCTTTCGTAGCATATGAGAGAGCTCAGGGCCAAGTGCTCCCATCTGGCGACGTGACTCGTGAACGAAATTGAACGCAAGTGCTATGGCTTCTTGCTCTCGATCGATTCTGACCAGTCCTTCCAGGATCGGTGCCAAGAAATAGTCAGTGAATCCGTGTGGGGCCACCCGCTGGAACTGAGAGAGTGCAGCCTCAACTTGGGAAGCTTCCGGGCACCACTTGATGTCTAGTTGCGATACGGCAAGTTCAACGCTCGCTGTGTAAGCAAGTGCCAGTGCCGAAGCGTTAGATCCAATTGATTTCTTGTGCATCTCATGCCGTATCTGAGCCTGCTCACGGTTGCCCTCCCACAAGCACACACGTAGAAGGAACGCGTTTGCCGAATGAAAGCTCCCCGGATCTCCCGAATCCTCGAGGAATCTCTCCAGTACTCGGCGAACAATTTGGAATTGGTCGATGTCTCCTTGTGTAAAATGAATCGATGCAAGTTGCCAAAGGCTGAACTCTCTCAAGCGAGGTAGATGTAGGCTGATCGCCGCATCATCACACTGATGAAGGATCTTTCGCGCGACTTCGACTTCATTGCAATACCTCAGGGCAAATCCAACATTGTTGAAAAAGTTGATTTCCGCAGCGGTCAGATCTCCGCGTGGAAACTCGTTTGCGAGGGAGAGCGCCAAGGAACGTGCTGTTGCGGTATCGCCGAAAGTTGTGTGATAGATCATTCCGATGAAACGGCTGTCGGATTCACTAAGATGGTCACTTTCATTTGACCCGATTACTGCGAAGCAACGACGCGCATTCTCGATGGAAGCTTGATTTGCCGAAATGATCAAGCCGATCTTTGCCGCTGAAACCCGGAATGGCAGTGGTAAGTGTCGCAGCTCGCAGAGGCGAGTGACCGCCTCTGCAACAAGCTCCACGTCGTGCGTCACGTCGGATCGGTACGCGCTTTCCAAATACGTCAGCATCGCCGCCGCCGTCCGCTCATCCAGCGCGCCTTCCCCTTCCGGCAGCCGCATCACCCCGCCCGCCAGCCGCAGGCTCTCCGCGTAGTTCCCCGCCTGCGCCTGCAGCTGCGCCAGCACGCGACGCACGTCGTCCCGCATCCACCCCGTCGGGCCGTCCGCCGCCAGGCGCTCCGCCAGCTGCAGCACTGGCGCCGGGTTCCCCAGCGCCAGCACGGCCCCTTGCGCCTCCTCCAGCAGCCGGCCGAACCGGTCGCCGCGCCCCGACGCTGCCAGCCCCGCCAGCACCGCCGGGAGCAGCGCCCCCTCCGACGTCTGCCGGTACTCCCGCTCCAGCACCTCCGCCACCGCCCCCGCCAGCACCGCCGACGCCGGCCCCGACAGCCGCCCCCACGCCAGCCGCCCCACCAGGTCGTGCGACGCCACGTGATACGGCGGCACCGACCGGATGCAGTCCGCCCGTTCCAGCTCCTCCAGCGCCCCCACCAGCGCCAGCGTCCCCACCCCCACCGCCTCCCGCAACCGCTCCACCCGCGCCAGCGGCCCCAGCGCCACGATCGTCTGCAGCACCGTCAGCGCCGTCGCCGGCAGCCGGTCCAGCCGCGCCTCCAGCAGCTGCGTCAGCGTCCCCGGCACCCCCTCCGCCTCGCCGGTGTCCACCCAGTGCTGCACCAGCGCCCGCAGGAACAGCGGATTCCCTTCGCTCACCGCCGCCAGGCGCGCTCCCACCGCCGCCGGCAGGTCCGTCGCGTACTCCGCCGCCACCCCGTCCGCCAGCGCCGCCACCTCCGCCGGCGCCAGCGGCCCCAGCGCCAGCACCGCCAGCCGAGGGGACGTCGCCACCCCCCGCAGCGGCTGCGGGGTCCGCTCGCGCGCCGTGCACACCAGCAGCAGACGCAGGGCCCCTGTCGCGCTGGCGAACAGCTGCAGCACCTGCCAGCTCCCCGCGTCCAGCCAGTGCACATCCTCCACCACCAGCAGCAGCGGCCGCTCCTCGGCCACCGCCGCCATCAGGTCCAGCAACGCCTCCCGGGTGGCCGCCTGCTGCACGAAATCCGACGCCGCGTCCCCGTCCGTCCCCGCCAAGGGCGGCACCTCCACGGTGCCGCCCGGCTCCGGCCACTGCGCCCGCAGCCGCCGCATGCTCGCGGGCTCGCACCCCAGCGCCCCCGGCAGCGCCAGCAGCCGCTGCACCAGCTCCGCCAGCAAGTGGTAGCGGTTCAGCTGGTCGCCGTCCCGACAGGCGAGCCGCACCTCCCGGAACCCCTCCCCGGCGGACACCTGCGACAGCGCCTGCGTCAGGCGCGTCTTGCCGATCCCCGGCGCCCCGTGCACCAGCACCGCGCCCCCGTCCTGCCAGCGCGCCCGGCGCAACGCCTGCGTCAACTGGGCCAGCTCCTCCACCCGCCCCACGAAGTGCCGGTCCTGCGCCTCGCGCTCCCGCACCCGTCGCGGTGGCGGGTCCTGGAAGCGGCGGCGCATCGCCTGGGCGCGCTCCCGCACCTCGGCGGGGACCGCCCCCAGCTCCGCCAGGTACCGGTCCAGGATGGCCAGCGCTTCCGCCTTGGCCCCCGCCAGCATCACGCACTCCGCCAGCTGCAGCGTCGCTTCCTCGTTGAGCGGATCGAACCGCAGCAGCCCGCGCGCCACCGCCTCGGTCCCGCCCCAGTCCCCCGCGTCGCGCCGCTGCCGCAGCTCCGCCACCAGGACGTGCCGCACCTCGCCGTGCACCACCCCGCGCTGCAGCTCCACCCACTCCGCGAACTCGCCCCCCTCGGCCACGAAGCCGGGGAGGAAGGGGCCGAACGGTTCCGATTGCGTCAGCACCTGCCCCTTGAACAGCGCGGCGGAGCGCTCCAGCGCAAACGACGGCGCCACCTGCGCCGCGTCCAGCGCCACCACCGCGTGCCCGGCCGAGATCCGCACCCCCATCGAGCGGAGCTTGTAGAGCGCCTGGCGCAGGTTGGCGCGCTGCCGCACCGGGTCGAAGCCGGGCCACAGCTCCGCCACCAGCTGGTCGCGCGTCACCGACTGCCCGGGCGAATGCGCCAGGCGCACCAGCAGCGCGAACAGCACCCCCGACGACGGGGTCACCTGCACGCCGCCCACGTGCACCAGCGCGGCGCCCAGCGTGCAGAAGCGCAGCCGCGCCGCGACGGCGGGGCGCCCCGACGCATACGGGGGGACGGGGGACATGGTGGCGAGGGGGCGAAAGGGCGCGGTGGGCGCCAGGCGGAGCAGCGGTGCGGTCATGACCCGGGGGTGAGGGACAAACCCGATGTCGTCGGCCCATCGCGCGACGACCCCCCAATGCATCCGCCCGCGGCGTCAGCGCGGCGTCATCTCCCGTGGGCGCGACGCCGCGCGCGGCCGGGTCCAGACCGCAGGGTCACCCCGTTGCCTCCAACAGGGAGTCGGCGGTGACGCCGTCGGCCTCCGCCTGGAAGTTGAGCACCAGGCGGTGCCGCAGGACGCCGCGCATGACGGCGCGCACGTCGTCCAGGTCGGGCACGGCGCGCCCGTCGAGCGCCGCGCGCGCCTTGGCCCCCAGCACGAGGTACTGCGACGCGCGCGGCCCGGCGCCCCAGCTGACGTACTGCCGCACGCGCGGCGACGCGCCGGGATCGTCGGGGCGCGTGGCGCGCACCAGCCGCACGGCGTGCTCCACCAGCGACGGCGGCGCGGGGAGCCGCCGCACCAGCTGCTGCATCGCCTGCAACCGCCCGCCCCCCAGCACGGGCGTCACCGTGCCCGAGGTGGCCCCCGTGGTGCTGGTCACGATCTGCACCTCCTCCTCACGCGAGGGGTACCCCACCGTGAGCTCGAACATGAAGCGGTCCAGCTGCGCCTCGGGGAGCGGGTACGTCCCCTCCTGCTCGATGGGGTTCTGCGTGGCCAGCACGAAGAACGGGCGCGGGAGTTCGTAGGTGCGCCCCGCCACGGTGACCGTCCGCTCCTGCATGGCCTGCAGCAGCGCGGCCTGCGTCTTCGGGGGGGCGCGGTTGATCTCGTCGGCCAGGACGATGTTGCCGAAGATGGGGCCGGCCACGAAGCGGAAGGCGCGCTTGCCCGTGCCAGCCTCCTCCTCCATGAGCTCGGTGCCCGTGATGTCGCTGGGCATGAGGTCGGGGGTGAACTGCACGCGCGAGAACTGCAGGTCGAGCGCCTCGGCGACCGTCTGCACCAGCAGCGTCTTGGCCAGCCCCGGGGCGCCGATGAGCAGCACGTGCCCGCCGGCCATGAGCGCGGTGACGAGGTCGTCCACCACCGTCGCCTGTCCCACGATGCGCTGCGCGATGGAGCGCGTGAGGGCGCGACGGGCGTCGGCCAGCTCCGCGAGGAGGGCCAGGTCCTGCGAGTCGGGAGAAGCGGTCACGGCGAAGTGGGGTGGGACCCCCCGGGCCGCAACGGCGCGCTAGCGGAGGGCGAAGCGAGTGGTGGTGCGCACGGGATAGTTCTCGCTGCGCAGCTCGGCCATCACAACATACTGCCCAACATACGCCGCCGGCGCGTCGGGCGCCCACGCCTCGTCGAACACCACCGAATCGCGCGCCTCCACGAGGCGGTTCTGCATCCCCTGCGTGAACATCCGCCCGGCGCTCCAGCGCCACACCGGGCGCCCCCCACCGTCCTCCACCGCGAAGTCGTGCGTGCGCCCGTCCGGGAAGTCCAGCTCGATCCGGTGGTCGGAATCATTGAAAACGGCCAACGCGAAGCGCACCCGCCCCCCCACCGTGTCCACGCGCAGGTGCGTCACCACCCCGCGATCCGCCTGGCGTTTGGGGCGCGAGTCTGCCCCCGCACGTGGCGCATACTGGCGGCATCCAATCATCAACGCGACAGCAACGGACGCTAGGAGGAGTGCGCGCGACATGGGTGGGACGCGGGGTGGACGGGAGGGGGCGCACAGGAGCGAGGACGAACCGTGTTATCCACACGGCAGGGGCCGATGTGGCGACATTAGGGACAGAATGGCCGAGTGTCAAGAGTCGGCGACACGCGTGGTGGGGATCTAAGTGGTGGAATGGTTGGGGGATGCCGGCCCCGACCTGAGAAGGGGGATGAGTGCCGGGCTCAGCCTTCCCCCGCCGCGGTTCGCTTGCGAAAAATTTCACAAGCGCCTAGGATTCGCGCCAATGGACGAGGTCGAGCCCCCCGGTTCGCCGGGAGCGCCCGGTTCCACACCGCACGCGCCGTCGCCGTGGCAGCTGGCGGGGCTTGGGGCCCAATTCCTGGTGGCCCTGCTGCTCGGGGTCGGGGGTGGGGCGTGGCTCGATCGACGCCTCAGTTCCGCACCGCTGGGGGTGCTGGGCGGGCTGGTCCTTGCTGGTGCCGTCTTCGTTCGCCTGGTTCGGCCGTTCCTGCGCAACGGGGCGCGCGGGCCGGGCGGGGGGACGTCGGCCTAGCGCCTTCATCTTCCACGCCCACGCCTACGGGACATGTCAGACCCCCTCGCCCCACCGGCAGTGCGTACCGGGCTGGTGCGCGCCGTGATGCTGTTCACGGTGGCCCAGGCGGCGGTGGTGGCGCTGGCGGCGTGGGCGCTGCAGCGCTTCATGTGGCCCTACGGCGCGGCTGCCGAGGCGGTGCGCGCCAGCGCCGTCGTGGCGGTGGTGGTGCAGGTGTTCACCTTCGCCGTCGCGCGGCTGGTGGCGCGGCAGCAGGTGATTGCCGGCTGGGGGGTGGGGGTGCTGATGCGGTTCGCGGCGGTGGCCGCGTGGGGGCTGGTCGGGGCCAAGGCCCTGGGGCTCCCCGGGTCGCCGGCGCTCCTGTCGCTGGTGCTGTGCTTCTTTCTGTCCACGCTGCTTGAGCCGCTGTTCCTGCACCTTTAGATCCGGACGCCGTTGATGCTCCGTTCGCTGTCCTGCGCCCTGCTCCTCGCCGTCGCGCCCGCCGCGCCCTTGTCGCCGTCGCTGGGCGCGCAGGAGCCCGCCGCCGGGCACGCCGCCCCCGCCGGGGAGCACGCGGCCCCCGCCGAGGGGCCCGTGGACATCATCACCCCGCACATCACCGACGGGCGCCACCTCGAGATCCCGTGGCCCAACAGCCACCTCGCCCGCGAGGTCGAGTTGCCGCAGTGGGCCCCGGTCCACGTGGGCCCGCTCGCGCTGGACCTCTCCCCCACCAAGCACGTGGTGTTCATGCTGCTGGCTGCCACCACGGCGGCGCTGCTCCTGATCACCGCCGGGAACGCCAGCCGCCGGCAGCACGCCGCGGCGGGGCACAGCAAGGGGTTCGCCGGCGCCGTGGAGGCCATGGCGCTGTACCTGCGCAACGAGGTGGTGCTCCCCAACGTGGGGCACCACGGGGAGAAGTTCGTCCCCTTCGCGCTGACCCTCTTCTTCTTCATCCTCTGCTGCAACCTGTGGGGGCTCATCCCCTACGGCGCCACCGCCACCGGCAACGTCTCGGTGACGGCCACCCTGGCGCTCATCACCTTCTTCGTGGTGGAGATCGCGGGGATCCGGGCCAACGGGCTGGGCTACCTCTCCACGATGTTCTACTGGAACACGCAGCTCGCCTTCCCCATGCGGGTCGTCATGTTCTTCGTGATGAGCCCCGTGGAGATGGTGGGGAAGCTCACCAAGCCCTTCGCGCTGGCCATCCGCCTCTTCGCCAACATGACGGCGGGGCACATCGTGCTGCTGGCCATCCTCGGGCTGATCTTCACCTTCAAGAGCTGGGCGATCGCCGGCGCGCCGGTGG
>JAGWYS010000008.1 GCA_018969225.1 Gemmatimonadota bacterium
CTCCGGCTCGACGGCGGCCGGTTCACGGTGGTGGCGGACGCCGGTGACGCGCGGCTGGCGCGCGCGCTGCTGTCCGCCGCCCTGGCGCAGGACAGCTTTCCCGGGCTGCCGCGCCCGCAGGCGCGCGTGCTCATTGCCGTCGCCCCCGACGCCGCCCGCTTTCTCCGCTGGGTGGGGCCCGCCGCCCCGGAATGGGGGGCGGCCATCGCCTTCCCCGACGAACAGCGGGTGGTCATGCAAGGCCGTTTCGCCGGCAGCGATGCCGGCGACCCGGTGCAGGTGCTGCGCCACGAGTTGGCGCACTTGGCTCTCCATGAACAGCTGGGCTCCCTCCCCCCGCGGTGGTTCGACGAGGGCTACGCCAGCGTCGCGGCGGGCGAATGGACGCGGGAGGCGGCGCTCGAGACCGCCGTGGGGATGCTCTGGCGCTCGCTCCCCGGGCTGGATTCGGTGGAGGCGGGGTTTGGCGGTGGCGGAGCGGCGGCCGCCTGGAGCTACACGCTGGCGCACCGGGCAGTGGCCGAGTTGATGGCCCTGGACCCCGAGCACGGGATCGCGCCGCTGCTGGCGCAGTGGCGGGCGGAGGGGTCGCTGGAACGCGCGCTGCGGCGGAGCTACGGCCTGACGGGCGAGGGGTTCGATCGGCACTGGCGGGCGGCCACCCGGCGGCGCTACGGGGCCCTCGCGCTGGCCGCCAACGTGTCGATCGTGGCGGGGGGGCTTGGCGTCCTGTTGGGGCCGCTGTTCGTCGCGCGTCGACGGCGGGATCGGCGCCGGCTGGCGGCGATGCGGGCGGCTGAGGCGGCGCAGGAGGCCGCCCAGTCGGCGAGTGCCCTGGAGGCGCTGCTGGCCGGTGACGGGGGGACGCCCTTGTCGCCCCCCCCGGTGGCCGGGTAGTATCGGGGATGCCCACGCCTCCTGCTTCCCGATCGCGCGCCCTGGCCCTCTGGGGGCTGGCCGCAGCCGCCCTGGCGGTCGGCTACCTGGACCTCGCTCGCGGCGGGGAGACGCTCGCGCCCATCCTGTTGGTGCTCGGGTACCTCGTCCTGGTGCCGGTAGCCATCCTCAAGGGGTGAGCTGTCGGGGGCGCGCTGGCCCCACCGGGAAACGTGAGGATCCGGTTAATTTTCGGCGTGCCGGCTACCCTTCCGGTTGGGGCATGTAGAATACGCTCCGGTGGCGGACGGGGGCTGTTCGGGCGAATAGCTCAGCTGGTCAGAGCACCTGTCTTACACACAGGACGTCGGGGGTTCGAATCCCTCTTCGCCCATCGACGGCGGTGGGAGTGCGGGTACGGTGCGGAACCGCCCTGCCCGCTGCCGCATTGTGTCGGCGAGGTTTGTCGCGCCCCTGCCCGGGTCCCCGGGGGGCGCGGGGTGCAGGTCGGTGCGATCCCGGCGTCGTCCGGGCCTACGGCAACTCGGTGCGGAGGTTACGACTTTGAAGGCTCGGCTTCTCCACGCGTGGTCCGCGTTCGGCGCAGTGCTTGGCGGCTCTCTGCTGGCGCCGGCCGTGGCGTCGGCCCAGTACGTCCGGGCACCCGATCCCAACGCCACCCGGGTGCTGGTGGCGGTGTTCCGTTCCTCGGAGAAGGGGCTCGGCGTTCAGGCGGCGGACGCCGTGCGCTCCCGTGTCGGCACGGAGTTCCCGTTCAAGCAGGTGTACGTCCTCCCCAAGACGGACATCAACGCCACCCTGGAGGCGTCGGGGTTCTCCATCACGGACGCGCTGGAGCCGCATGACCAGCGCGCGCTGGCCACGCTGCTGCGCGCCGACGAGTACGTGACCGGCACCGCCACCAAGACCGCGGATGGTGTCAAGGTGGAGGCGGCGCTGGTGCTGGCCCGCGACAATTCGCTGGTGCAGCCGGTGGGGTCGTACGACGCCAAGAACCTCGGGCAGGCGGCCGGGCTCATTGCCAAGGAGCTCAAGGAGGCCCGCAAGCAGGTCGCGGCCGAGAAGAAGTGCGTGAACCTCGCGCGCGAGCAGAAGTACGCCGAGGCCATCGCCGCGGCGAAGGAGGGGATCGCCCTCTATCCCAAGGCCACGCTGGTGCGCATCTGCCACGCCAACGTGCTGGTGGCGCAGAAGGCCTCCGCCGCCGAGCAGCTGGCGGTGGCGCGCGAGATCGTGGACATCGATCCGCGCAGCCGTCCCGGGCTGGCGATCCTGGCCCAGAGCTACCGGGATCTCAACCAGCAGGACTCGGCGGTGGTGATGCTCACCCGCCTGCTGGCCACCGACCCGCGCAACCCGCGCCTGCAGCGCGACGTGGTCGAGGCGCTCGCCGCGCTCGCCAACCCCAAGATCGCGCGCCCGGTCATCGACACGGCCGTCGCCCTCAACCCCGGCGACCCGGACCTGCTCCGCCTGCGCTGGCTCATCCTGCTCTCCACGCGCGACTTCAAGGAAGCGTTCGCGCAGGGTGACGAGCTCGTGAAGCTGGACACGGCGTTCGCGGACACCACGTACTTCATCCGCACCGTCGCGGCCTACGCCGCCGACAGCAACTTCGCCAAGGCCGCGGAGACCAGCGCGCAGGGGCTCGCCAAGTTCCCCGCCCACCCCGGGCTCACCTTCTCGCAGATCGTGGCGCTCCGGCAGGCTGGCAAGCCGCAGGAGTCGCTGGAGGCGCTCACCAAGGCCGTCGCGGCAAGGATCCCGGTGGAGAACGCCAGCTTCCTGCGCGTCTCGCTCCTCAAGGATCTCGGGCGCAGCACCGAGATCGTGACCGTGGCGCGCGAGCTGATCGCCGCCGGCGATACCACCACCTCCCTGCGCCAGATGGTGCTGGGCGTCGGCAACGAGCAGCGGACGGCGGCCACCAAGTCCAACAGCCCCGACGACTACAAGGTCGCGCTGGGCACCCTGATGTACGCCGACTCCATCACCACCGGCGCGTCCAAGGCGCAGGCGCAGTTCCTGCTCGGTGTCACCTACGTCACCTTCGGCCAGCTCAAGCTGTCCGAGGCGCAGTCCACCAAGGCGTGCGCCCCGGCCAAAGAGGCCAAGAACATGTTCGTCGAGGCGCAGATCATGCTCCCCAAGGGCGGATCCTTCGCGCCAGACGCCATGCGCGCGGCAATGCAGGGGGTCATGCAGCTGGACCCCGCGGCCGACCAGATGATCAAGGCGTTCTGCAAGTAGGCGCCCCAGGCTTGTCGGCGGGCTCGCCGTCCCACCCAGGGGACGGCGAGCCCGTTGCGCTTTGGTGGGCCCTCGCGGCATCACAAAGCTGCGGGCGGCGTCCCCGTGCACACGCGCCCGGCGTGTCCCGCGCGCTTGACGCCCCGCGCGAGCTCTCGCTAACATGACCGCCCTCGCCTCCCCCGTGTCCCCAGCGTGAGCCCGGTCCGCACCGCTCCCTCCGGGCGCCTCGGCGCCTACCACGTTCCCGTCCTGCTCGCCGAGGTGGAGGCGCTCCTCGCCGGGGCGGCCACGGTGCTGGACTGCACGCTGGGCGGCGGCGGCCACTCCGCCGCCCTCCTTGCCCGGGGCGCCCGCGTCACCGCGGTCGACCGGGACGCGCGTGCCATCACCACGGCGCGTGAGCGGCTCGAGGCGGAGGAGCGCGCCGGCCGCTTCCGGGCGCTCCTGGGGAACTACGCCGACCTCGGGCGCGCCGGCGTCGGCGCCGCCGAGCGCTTCGACGGCATCCTCCTGGACCTCGGGGTCTCGTCGCACCAGTTCGACGATCCCCGCCGGGGCTTCACCTTCCGTGAGGGGGCGCCGCTGGACATGCGCATGGGCGGCGACGCCGACCAGGATGCCGCCGACCTTCTCAACAGCATCGAGGAGGTGGACCTCTCCGCCCTCCTGCGCGGCTACGCCGACGAGCCGCGCGCCGCGCGCCTCGCCCGGGAGATCGTGCGGCGTCGCGCCACGCGCCCCTTCGTCACCGCCGACGACCTGGTGGGGGCCATCCGCGCCGTCCTGGGCCCGCGCAGCGGCCCGCCCGACTTTGCGCGCGTCTTCCAGGCGGTGCGCATCGCCGTCAACGACGAGCTGTCGGGGCTGCAGCGCGCCCTCCCCGCCTTGCGCGAGCACCTCACCCCGGGTGGCGTCCTCGTGGTCATCAGCTATCACTCCGGGGAGGACCGGCTGGTGAAGCAGGCCTTCCGGGCGTGGAGCGTCGCCTGCACGTGTCCCCCCCGGCAGGTCATCTGCACCTGCCGCGGCGTGCCCCTGGGCGAGACGCTCACGCGCCGCGGCGTGGTGGCGTCGGAGGTCGAGGTGGCGGACAACGTGCGCGCACGGAGCGCCCGGCTGCGCGCGTGGAAGCGCGCGGGACTGGCGTGAGCGCGGCGCGTCGCCGCAGCACGCCGTGGGGGCTGCGCGGGCGCACCCTGTTGCTGGGGGCGCTGGCCGCGTTCCTCGTGGTGGCCTCGGCGGCCGTGTGGCGGCGGAGCCGCGGGGTGGCCGTGGCGCGCGAACTTCGCGCGTTGGAGCAGCGCCGGCGGGCGTTGCGCACCGAGGTGATCACCCTGGGGCGCGACATCCGCCTGGCGGAGCGGCAGGTTCCCGTCGAGGCGGCCCGCCGGCTGGGGATGCACGTGGCCGGGGAGCAGCAGACGCGCCTGTTGACGGCGGGTGACCCCCTGGCGCCCCGGACGCCGGCGCCGTGATGCGCGACGGAGCGCCGTTGCTGCACGGACTCGAGCCATCGCCGGTGCGCCCGGGGCGACGGGCGGCCGTGCTGGCGTCGCTGCTGGCGGGGGCCGTCGCGGTGGTGGTCCGTGCGGCGCAGCTGCAGGTGGTCGAGCACGAGCAGTGGACCCGGCTCGCCCTCCGCCAGCACGTGACCGAGCGTGCGGTTCGACCCCTGCGCGGCGCCATCGAGGACGCCACGGGAACCGTCCTGGCGCAGAGTCGCGACCTGGTGCGGCTCTCCATTGACCCGCGAGTGTTGCGCGCGGATGCGGGGCGTCGGCGCGGGGCTGCGGATTCAGTGCCGGACCATCGCACGCGGGTCGGCAACGGGTTGCGGGCGCTGGCGATCGATGAGGCGCTGGTCCGGCGGGCATTGGACACGCTGCAACGCCCCGTGGTGCTGCCGCGGCTGTTCCTGCCGTCGGACGCCGAGCGATTCGCCGGCATCCCGGGGGTGATGCGCTTCCCCGAGGTGCGCCGCACGTTCACCGCCTCCCCGGGGCTGCGCGGGGTCATCGGCGGGGTCAACGGGGCGGGGGTCGGGGTGACCGGGCTGGAATTGGAGCTGGATCCGCTCCTGCGCGGCACCGCGGGCATCGACACGCTCGTGGTGGCCGTCAACGACGGCGCGGTCACCTCGCCGGAGTTCCATGGCGCCGACGCCCGTCCCGGGCTGACGGCGCGGTTGACCATCAACTCGGCGCTGCAGGACATCGTCGAGCGGGCGTTGGCGGATGCGCTGGCGCGCACGGGAGCAACCGGCGGCGATGTCGTGGTCCTTGATCCTGCCGACGGGGCCATCCTCGCGCTGGTGGGAGTGCGTTCCGGTGGCGCCGAAGGGGGGAGCCACCCGCTGGCCGATGCGTACGAACCCGGGTCGGTGATGAAACCCTTCGTGGTGGCGCGGCTGCTCGAGTTGGGCCGCACCACGCCTGGCGAGATCATCAACACCGAGAATGGGCGGCTGGAGGAGCCGGGGCGCCGCTCCGGGCCGCTGATGGACGAGCACAAGGCGCCGCAGATGACGGTGACGGACATCCTGCGCCTGTCGAGCAACGTGGGGATCGCCAAGCTCGTGCGCCGCCTGTCGGCGCGCGAGGAGTACGAGGCGCTGCGCGATTTCGGCTTCGGGATGCCGGTGGGGGTGCCGCACCCGGCGGACGCGGCGGGCGTGCTGCCGCGTCCACCCTACCGCTCGCCCACCCCCACGCAGCTCGGCATCGGCTACGCCTTGCAGGCCACCCCGCTCCAGCTGGCGGCCGCCTATGCGTCCATCGCCAACGGCGGCGAACTGCTGCAGCCGGTCCTGGTGCGCGCGTGGCTCGACGGACAGGGGCGCGTGGTGCAGGCGCACGGGCGCACGGTGATCCGGCGGGTGATGAGCCCCGCCACCGCCCGGGCGATCCGCGGCATGCTGGAGTCGGTGGTGGACAGCGGGACGTCGCGGGCCGCCGCGCTCGCCACCTTCACCGTTGCCGGCAAGTCGGGCACGGCGAAGCGCGCCGAACGAGGGCGCTACGTGCCAGGGGGCTACAACGCCACCTTCGTCGGCCTCTTCCCGTCGCAGGATCCGCAGGTGGTGGTGCTGGCGCGGCTGGTCGATCCAAAGGGGAGCATCTTCGGCGGGACCGTGGCTGGCGGGCTGGTGAACGACCTGCTGCAGCGGGCGCTGGCGTCGCGCGACGCGGGGATGGACCGGGGCCGGCTGGCGGTGTTCGCGCGGGCGCCACAGGCGCGCGGGGGCGCTCCCGTCCCCATGGAGTCGGCCCCGACCGTCGCGCGCATGGACGGGACGGAAGCGGACGCACCGTCTCCCGCAGTGCCCCCGGTGGTGCCGCCGCCGGTCCCCGCCCGCATTGTCGTGCGCCTGCCGCTGCAACCATCCGCACCGGCGGCGCCTGGAGTCGCACGAGCCCCCGTGGCGGTCCCTGACGTGGAGGGGTTGGATGCGCGTCAGGCCGCCCGCGTGCTCGTGCAGGCCGGGTTTGCCGTGCGCGTGGCGCGGGGACCGGACGTTGGCGCCTCGGTCCGCACGCGTCCGGAGGCGGGCGTGCTGCGCCCGGCCGGGGCACTCATCACGTTGGAGGTGCCGCCATGACCCCGATTCCCGTGGCACGGCTGGTGACGGCGCTCGCGGACGCCGGCCTGCTGGTGACCACCACCGATGCGCTCCCCGAGGCGGTGGCCGACATGGTGGACGACAGCCGCGGCATCTCGGCCGGCGCGGCATTCGTGGCCGTGCGCGGGCACGCGCAGGATGGTCACGCGTGGCTGGCGGCGGCACGGCACGGCGGCGCGGCGCTGGCCATCGTGGAGGACGCCGCGGCCGCCGTGGCGGCGGGCATTCCCGCGCTGGTCGTGCGCGACGGCCGGCGTGCGGCTGGCGTGGCGGCGGCGGCATTCCATGGGTGGCCAGCGCGGGCGCTCATCATGGTGGGGGTCACCGGCACCAACGGCAAGACGACGACGGTGGGGCTGCTGCGGCACCTGCTGCACCGCGCGTCGGCGCCGGCGGCCTCAATCGGGACGTTGGGGGTGCTGGTGGGGAGCCCCGGCGAGCCGTTTCCCGGGGGGCAGGGGCTCACCACGCCCGGCCCCGTGGAATTGCAGCGGCTCCTGCGGGCGCTCGCCGATCATGGCGTGCGCACGGTGGCCATGGAGGTCTCGTCGCACGCGCTGGACCAGCGGCGGGTCGAGGGGGTGGCCTTCGCGGCCGCCGCCTTCACCAACCTCACGCGAGACCACCTGGATTACCACGGTACCATGAAGGCGTATCGCGACGCCAAGCTGCGCCTGCTGGGGCACCTGGCTCCCGGGGGGCGCGCGGTGCTCAACGGCGACGACCCCACGTGGGACGCGGTGGAGGCACCGGAAGTGTGGCGCTTCGGGGTGCGTGCGGGCGTGGAGGTGGGGGCCCGCGACCTCCGCTTCGGCCCCGACGGGAGCCGGTTCCTGCTGGTGGGCCCCCAAGGGGCCGCCCCCGTCTCGCTGCCGCTGCTGGGCGACTTCAACGTGGCCAACGCGTTGGCCGCCGCCGCGGTGGCCCTCGCGGTGGGGCGCCCCGTTGCGGAGGTGGCCGAGCGACTGGCCACGGTGCCGCAGGTGGCGGGGCGGCTGGAGCGCATTCACGGGGCCCCCACGGTGCTGTGCGACTACGCGCACACGCCGGATGCGCTGGAGCGGGCGCTGCAGGCGGTGCGCCCGTTTGCCGCGGAGGGGGGCGGGCGGGTGATCGTGGTGTTCGGGTGCGGCGGCGACCGCGATCGCGGCAAGCGGCCCGAGATGGGGCGCGTCGCCGAGGCGCTGGCGGATGTCGTGGTGCTCACCAGCGACAACCCGCGGACCGAGGATCCCGAGCGCATCCTCGACGACATTGCGGCGGGGATGACCCCCGGGGGCTATCGCCGCGTGGAGGATCGGCGCGCAGCCATTCGCGCTGCGCTGGCCGAGGCGACGGCGCGCGACGTGGTGCTGTTGGCCGGCAAAGGGCATGAGACCTACCAGATTCGGGGCACCACCCGCTATCCGTTCGATGAGCGCATAGTGGTGGCCGAGGTGGCGGCGGAGGTGGCCGCGACACGGGGCGCTTCGCTGCTGGCCACCGGCACGCCGCCGTCTCCTCCATCTTCCCAGCCCTGATGCCCCCACTCGGCACAGCTTTCCTTGCAGTCCCGCCCGTGGCGGCGCGGCGCCCGCATCCGTTCTGGACCTTGGAACGGGTGGCGCGCGCCTTGGGGACGGGCCCCCGCAGCGGCCAGGCGCTGGCCGGCGTCAGCACGGACACGCGCGCCCTTGAGGCGGGGAGCCTGTTCGTGGCGCTTCGCGGGGAACGCTTCGATGCGCACGACTTGCTGCCACAGGCCAAGGCGGCGGGGGCGGCGGCCGTGGTGGTCGAGCGTCCGGAGGCGGCGGTGGGTCTCGGACTCCCCGTGTATGTGGTGCCCGATACCCTGGTGGCACTGGGCCAGCTGGCGGCGGCGTGGCGTCGGGCCTGGGGGGGCACTGTGGTGGCTGTCGCGGGCTCCAATGGGAAGACCAGCACCAAGGAACTGATCGCCGCGGCGCTGGGAGGGACCCTGCTGGTGCACGCCACCCCCGGCAACTTCAACAATCAGGTCGGGGTTCCGCTCACGTTGCTGGGCATTCCCTCGCCGGCGCAGGTGGCGGTGGTGGAAATCGGCACCAACGCGCCGGGTGAGGTGGCCCTGCTGCGCGCGCTCGCCGCACCGGATGTGACGGTGCTCACCTCCGTTGGCGAGGAACACCTGGAGGGGTTGGGTGACCTGCAGGGGGTGCTGCGCGAGGAGTGCGCCGTCTTCGCCCCGGAGGCGCTGGCGGTGGTGCCGGCCGCGCATCCGGAGGTGCTGGCAGAGGCGCGTCGACACGCGCGCGCCACGGTGGTGGCCGGGTTGGGGCCGGTGACGGGGGAACAGGTGGGGGGGGAAGGGGTGCCCTCGTGTGTCCCCGAGGTCTGGGGGATGGATCTGGAGGGGCGGCCGTGGTTGGAACGGCACGGGGTGCGCCTGCAGCTGCCGCTGCGCGGGGCCCATCAGGGGGCCAACGCCATGCTGGCGCTGGCCGTGTGCGAGGCCGTCGGCGTCCCGTTGGAGCGGGCGGCGGCCGGGATCGCCGCCATGGCGGTGCCGGGCATGCGCGGCACGTGGGAGGCCTACGGGCGGGCCACGGTCATCAACGACGCGTACAATGCCAACCCGCCGTCGATGCGCGCCGCGCTGGCGCTCCTGGAGGCGCTGGATCCGGGACGGCAGCGCGTGGCGGTGCTGGGCGGCATGCGGGAACTCGGGGCCCGGGCCGACGCCTTGCACCGGGACGTGGCGGCGGCGGCGCTCGCGACGTCGCTTCCGGTGCTCGCGGGGGTCGGCGACCTCGGTGCGGCGCTTGCGGCGCTGGCTCCCGGCGATCCGCGCGTGGTGACCGGCGCCGACGTGGACGAGTTGTGGCCGCGGTTGCGCCCCCGCCTGGCACCTGACGCCATCCTCCTGCTCAAGGCCTCCCGCGGGGTGCGCCTCGAGCGTCTTCTTCCCTTGCTTGCCGATTGGGCGGCCGCCTAGTGCTGTACCACCTGCTCCAGCCGCTGGCGCCCGATGTGCGCCTGTTCAACCTGCTCAACTACATCACGTTCCGCTCGGCCGCGGCGTTCGTGACCGCCCTCCTGCTTTCGTTCCTGCTCGGGCCGCTCGTCATCCGCCGGCTGGCGGCGATGGCGGTGCACCAGGTGGTGCGCGAGGGGGTGCCGGACACCCATCAGGGGAAGGGGCGCACCCCCACCATGGGCGGGGTGCTCATCCTCCTCGCCACGCTCGCCCCGGTGCTGCTGTGGGCCCGGCTCGACAACCGGTACGTGCTGTACGCGGGGGTGGTCATGCTGTGGATGGGCGCCATCGGGTTCCTGGACGACGTGCTGAAGCTCCGCCAGAAGCGGCTGGGGCTGAAGAACGAGGGGTTGGTCGAGCGCTACAAGCTGGCGGGACAGGTCACGTGCGGAGTGCTGCTCGCCACGCTGCTGCTGGTCGCGCCGCTCAACGGGTTGCCGGCAGCCTCCACCACGCTGCCGTTCTTCAAGTACGTGCTCGTCGCCCCTGCCGCCGCGTGGGCGGCGTGGGTGTACGTGCCGTTCGTGACCGTCGTGCTCACGGGGGCCAGCAACGCCGTCAACCTCACCGACGGGCTCGACGGCCTCGCGGCGGGGCTGTCGGCCGTGGCGCTCCTCACCTTTGCCGTGTTCGCCTATGTGCTGGGCCGGGTGGATACCAGCGCGTACCTTCAGGTGTTCTACCTGCGCGGGGCTGGCGAACTGACGGTGTTCTGTGCCGCGGCGGTCGGGGCCTGCATCGGGTTCCTGTGGTACAACGCGAACCCCGCGCAGGTGTTCATGGGGGACACCGGGTCGCTGGCGCTGGGGGGGGCCCTGGGGGCGATCGCCATCCTCCTCAAGAGCGAGCTGCTGCTGCTGGTGGTGGGGGCGGTGTTCGTGGCCGAGACGCTGTCGGTGATCATCCAGCGCTCGGTCTTCAAGTGGCGCCGGCGCCGCTACGGCCTCGCGCACGCCCAGGCCCATCGGGTGTTCCGGCGCGCACCCTTGCACCACCATTTCGAATTGAGCGGGTGGCCGGAGGGGCAGGTGGTGGTGCGCTTCTGGATCGTGGGCATCCTCTGCGCCATCGTGGCGCTCAGCACGCTGAAGCTGCGGTGACGGCCCATGGTTGACGCGCGCGAGGGACCGCTGCTGGCCGCGGAGGTAGCGCGTCGGCTGGCCGAGCGGCGGGGCGAGTGGGCGGTGCTGGGGCTTGGGCGCAGCGGCGTGGCCGCCGCCCGCCTCCTGCGGGCGCTGGGGATCCCGGTGTACGCGTCCGACGGGGGTGAGGGGGCCGCCGTCCGCGACGGGGCCGAGCAGGCCGCCCGGTCCGGCGCCGATGTGGACGTGGGGCGGCACGACCTCGCGCGCGTGGCCCGGGCTTCGGTCGTGGTGGTAAGCCCCGGGATCCCCCCCTCGGCCCCCCCGCTCGCGACGGCTCGGTCGGCCGGCGTGCCGGTGGTGTCGGAGGTCGAGGTGGCACTGCGGTGCCTGCCGGGGATGCGCTACATCGCCACCACCGGCACCAACGGCAAGAGCACCGTCACCGCCATCACCGCGCAGCTGCTGCGCGCGCTCGGGCATGACGCCGAGGCCGTGGGGAACATCGGCGTGCCGGTGGCTGAGCTGGCGCTGCGCGATCGCCCACCCGCGTGGGCGGCCGTGGAGGTCTCGTCGTTCCAGCTGCACGACACGCCCGGCATCCTCCCGGACGCGGGCGTGCTGACCACCCTGAGCCCGGATCACCTCGACCGGTATTCCTCGCTGGCGGCGTACTACGCGGACAAGCGGCGGCTCTTTGCCAACGCCACCCCGCACGCCCAGTGGGTGACCACCGCCGACAACGCCGACGTTGATGCGCTCGTGGCCGGGATCCCCGGGCACTGGCACCGGTTCTCCACGGCCGCTGTGCCGCCAGCCGGGGTGGCGGCGTGGTATGACCGGGCGGCCGACGCCCTGCTGCTGTTCGGACGCCCGCTGGCGCCGCGCGACCGGCTCCCGCTGCCGGGGGACCACAACGTCGCCAACTTGCTGGCCTCGGTGCTGGCGATCGCCGTGGCCGACCGCGCCCACGCCGAACCGTGGGCGCGCGAGCGGTTGGCCGAGGCGGTGGCCACGGTGTCGGCGCTGGAGCACCGCCTCCAGGCTGTGGGCGAGGCGGACGGGGTGCGCTGGATCAACGATTCCAAGGCCACCAACGTGGCGTCCACGCTGGTGGCGCTGGAGGGGATGACGCGCCCCGCGGTCGTGCTGCTCGGCGGGCGTCCCAAGAACGAGCCGCTGGACCCGTTGGTGGAACCGCTCCGGCGCGTGGCGCGCGCGGTGGTCACGTATGGCGAGGCCGGGCGCGCCTTCGCCGAGGTGCTCGCGCCGGCGCTGGCGGGGCGCGCGTCCGTGGTGGCGCTCCCCCTCGGGGCCACCTTCGAGCAGGTCGTCGATCGCGCGCGCGCGCTGGCCCGTCCCGGGGACGTGCTGCTGCTCTCCCCCGCCTGCGCCAGCTACGACATGTTCCGCAACTACGAGGAGCGCGGCCGGCGCTTCGCCGAGCTGGCGGCGCGCGCCGCCGCGGGCCTTCCCGGTGATGGGCGCTGACCGGCCTCGTGCCGCCGCCGCACCGGCGCGCCCGGCCCGCGTCCGGCACCGCTGGGTGATGGGGCTCGAGGCGCGCCTGCTGATCGTGCTGACCGTCGTGCTCGTCGGCCTCGGCCACGTGGTGCTCTACAGCGCCAGCGCCCTGCAGGTCACCCAATACGGGCTCGCCCGCACCTTCTTCGTGGCCAACCAGGCCCAGGGGGCGCTCGCCGGCGCGATCTTGCTGCTCGTGCTGGCCCGTCTTGACGCCCAGTGGGTGCGGCGCGCGGCGTGGCCCGGGATGCTGCTCGCTCTGCTCCTCATGGCCCTGGTGCTGCTCCCCGGGATCACGCCCGTGAACGGGTCGCGTCGCTACCTCGTGGGGCGCTCGGTGCAGCCCTCGGAACTGGCCAAGCTGGCCCTGTGTGCGTGGGTGCCCCTGCTCATCGTGCGCAAGGGCGAGCGGCTGCGGGAACTCCGGCGCGGTCTGCTGCCGGTGGTGCTGGTGGTTGGGACGCTGTGCCTGCTGGCCGTCCTCGAGCCCGACCTGTCCGCGGCGATGCTGTACTGCCTGCTCACCGGCATCCTGCTGTTCGTGGCGGGGGCGCGGTGGCGGCACTTCCTGCTCTTCACCGCAGTGGGCGCGCTCGCCCTCGGCGCCATGGCCCTGCGCCCCGGCTACGTGCGCAACCGCCTGCAGGAGTTCGCCGGGGGCGAGCTCCCCGCCGCCGCGCAGCGGGGGCTCGGGTTTCAGCAGGACCAGTCGAAGATCGCGGTCGGGTCGGGGGGCGTGCTGGGCGTCGGGCTGGCGCGCGGCAACCAGCAACGCGGGTGGCTGCCGCTCGCGTACAACGACTTCATTGCGTCCGTCATCGGCGAAGAGTTCGGTTTCGTTGGACTCGCGTTGTGCACGCTCGCCTTTGCCCTGTACGGCTACCTGGGCTTCCTGATCGCGGCGCAGGCCCGGTCCCCGTACCTCGGGCTGCTGGCCGTGGGGCTCACCACGGTGACCGTGGTCACCGCGCTCGTGCACCTCGCCGTGGTGGTGGACCTCCTCCCCAACACCGGGCTCACGCTGCCGTTCGTCTCCTACGGCCGCTCGAACCTGGTGCTCACCCTGGCCATGACCGGCATCCTCGCCAACATCGGGAGCACGCGCGAGCGCGTGTTCGGGGCGGAGGCCACCGACCCGTTCGCCGGCCCCGGTGCCCGGCGGCTCGCCTCATGAGCGACGCCCCCGTGCTCTGGTTTGCCGGTGGGGGGACGGGCGGCCACCTCTACCCCGGGCTGGCCATCGCCCGCGCCGTCGTGCGCCTCGCCCCGACGGTGCGCCCATGGTTCATTGGCGCGCGGCGTGGCATCGAGCGCGAGGTGCTTCCGGGCACGGAGTTTCCGCATGCCCTGCTGGATCTGCACCCGTTGTATCGGCGGACGCCGTGGGACAACTGGCGCACCCTCCGCGGGGGGGTGCGGGCGTGGGGCGCGCTCTCCGACCTGGCTCGGTCCGCCGGCCGTCCCATCGGGGTGGTGGGCACCGGTGGCTACGCGGCGGGGGTGGCGCTGGCGTGGGCTCGCGCACACCAGGTGCCGACGGTCCTGCATGAGCCCGACAGCCATCCCGGGCTGACGACTCGCGCCTTCGCCGGCGGCTCCCGTGCCCTCTATCTCGGGTTTCCCGAGGCCATGGCGCATCTCCCGACGCGGGTGGCCGGGCGGTGTCACGCGCTGGGGTGCCCCATCGAACCGCCGCCCGCCGTGCCGGCGGACCGGGACGCGGCACGCCGCCGTTGGGGTTTGCCATCGACGGCGTTCGTGGTGCTGGTGGTGGGGGGCAGCCAAGGGGCCCGGGCGCTCAACGAGGCCATGCGCGCGTGGGTGGCGGCCGGCCTCCCCGAAGGGGTCGCCCTGATCTGGGCCACGGGGACCCGGCAGGCCGACGCCTATCTGGCATGCGACGGGCCGCAGGTGCGGGTACGGCCGTACTTGGCGCCGATTGCCGAGGCCTACGCCGCAGCCGACCTCGCCGTCACCCGGGCCGGGGCGATGACCATTGCGGAACTGTGCGCCTGGGGAATCCCCTCCATCCTGGTTCCCCTGCCCACGGCGGCGCAGGACCATCAGGCGCACAATGCGCGGGCCACGGCGGGCGCGGGCGCCGCCGTCCACCTGCCGCAGGCGGAGCTGACGCCGGCGCGCCTCCAGGAGCTGGTGACCGCGTTGCGCGGTGACCCGGCCCGCTTGGCGGCGATGGGCGCCGCCGCCCGCCGCCGCGGCCAACCGGGGGCGGCGGACGCCATCGCGCGCAGCCTGCTCGCCACCGTGGGGATCGCCTGACCCCCGTGCCATATTGCCTGCATGGCCGCTGACCCCTCCCCCCGCCTTCCCACGCTGTCCCCCCCCGAGGCCGTGGCGCTGCTCACCGGGGACGACCCGCGCCCGGTGCACTTCGTGGGTATCGCCGGGGCGGGCATGAGCGCGCTGGCGGAGCTTCTGGCCCGACGGCACGTGCAGGTGCAGGGCACCGACGCCAGCCCCGACGGGGCGGTCGTGTTGCGGGCGCTGGGGATCGAGGTCTCGGCGCACGATCCCGCCCGCGTGCCGGGCGCGCGGGCCGTGGTGTTCTCGTCCGCCATTCCCGACGGGCATCCTGAACTGCAGGCGGCGCGCGCGGCGGGGATCCCCTTGGTGCGCCGGGCGGAGGCGCTGGCGGCGGCGGTGGCGGGGGGGCCCTTGGTGGGGATCAGCGGGACGCACGGCAAGACCACCACGACCGTGATGACCACCGAGGCGCTGGTTGCCGCCGGGGTCGATCCCACCGGGGTGGTGGGCGGTCGGGTCCCCGCCTGGGGGGGAAACCTCCGCCTTGGCGGTCCCTGCGCCGTGGTGGAGGCCGACGAGTACGATCGCTCGTTCCTGGCGCTCACGCCGCAGGTGGCCGTGGTGCTCAACGTGGAGGCCGATCACCTCGACATCTACCGGGACGTGGCGGACATCGAGGGCGCCTTTGCGCGGTTCATCGCGCCGGCCCGCGCGATCGTGCGCTGTGCGGATGATCCGGGCGCCATGCGCCTCCCGGTGCGCCCGGGGCAGGAGGACTTGGCCTACGCCGCCGCCGCCCCCGGCGCGCCGGTCACCGCGACCGGTGCGCGGCTCGTGGCGCGCCAGCTGGTCCTGGATGCCGCCGGGGCCCGCTTCGTCGCCGAGCTGGATGGGCGCCCGTGCGGGGACGTGCGCCTGCAGGTGCCGGGGCTGCACAACGTGCGCAACGCGCTTGCCGCCTTGGGGGCCGGAATTGCGCTGGGGTGCGACGTGCCGGCGCTGGCGGCGGGGCTGGAGCGCTTCCGGGGCGTGGACCGGCGTTTCCAGCGCCTGGGAGAGGTGCGCGGCGTCACGGTGGTGGACGACTACGCCCACCACCCCACCGAGGTGCGCGCGACGCTGGCGGCGGCGCGCCATGCCTTCCCGGGGCGCCGGCTTCAGGTCGTGTTCCAGCCGCATCTGTACTCGCGCACCCGGGACTTCGCCGCCGAGTTCGCCGACGCGCTGGGGGCCGCCGACCGGGTGTGGCTGTGCGACATCTACGGCGCGCGGGAGGCGCCCGATCCGTCGGTTACCGCCGAGTGGATTGCCCGGGATCTGCCCCCCGGCCGCCTGGTGTGGACGGGCCCCCGCGCGGCCGTCGTCGCGCCCCTGGCCGCCGACCTGCGCGACGGCGATCTGCTCCTGACGGTGGGCGCGGGGGATGTCACCGGCGTGGGGCCGGCCGTGCTGGCCGCGCTTCGGACCCCATGAGCGAGGACGCGCCGCTCGGACGTGTGGCCGACGACCCGCGCCCGCCCCGGTCGCGTCGGCTGGCCGTGGCCGGCGGGGTGGCGCTGGTGGCGCTCGTGGTCACGGCGGGGTGGTGGGGGCCTCGCCTGCTGGCGCCCCTCGCTTTTTTTCATGTGCGGTCCATCGAGTTGCGCGGCGTCGTCTATGCCCCGGTGCCGGAATTGCTGGCGCGGCTGGGCGTGGATTCGTTGCAGTCGGTGTGGCAGCCCCTGCCGCCGCTCGCGGCCCGCGTTCGGGTGCACCCGCTGGTGGCCGAGGTCGAGGTCCGGCGGCAACTCCCCGGGACGCTGGTCGTGACGGTGCAGGAACGAGTCCCCGTCGCGTGGGCGGGGGACTCCGGGGGGATCGCCCCCGTGGATGGCACGGGCCGCCGGCTGCCGCTCGACGGGCGCACCACGCCGCTCGATCTCCCGGTGGCCGTGGACGCCGACACCGCGCTGCTGCGGTTCCTCGACGCCCTGCGCCGCGATGCGCCCGGGCTCTTCGCCCGCGTCACCGCCGTGGCGCGCCCGACCCCCCGCGAAATCCGCGTGTCGCTCGGAGCGCTGCGGGTGCGGGCGCTCCCCGAGGTGACCGTGGCGCGCTTCCAGGACATATTTCCCGTCGAGTCCGACCTCGCCCGGAGGCACGTGGCGGTGGAGGAGCTGGATCTTCGTTTTCGTGACCAGGTGATCGCCCGAACCCCATGACCGCAGAGCCCGTGGTTGCCGCCCTTGACGTCGGCACGGCCCACACCACCGCCCTTCTGGCGTCGGTGCATGACGGTGGCGGGCGCGCGCCGCGCTTGCGGATCCTGGGGGTGGCCGAGACCCGCACCGCCGGGCTGCGGCGGGGCGTCGTCGCGGACATCGAGGAGGCGACGCGGTCCATCCGGTCCGCGGTGGAGGAGGCCACCCGGCTGGCTGGGGTCGTCCCCGACGGGGTGTATGCGGGGATCGCCGGCGAGCATGTGCGGGCCAGCACGTCCTCGGGGGTGGTGGCCATCAGCGGCGACGAGATCTCGCGCGCCGACGTGGAACGGGTCAACGAGGTGGCGCGCGCCCTGGCCATTCCGCAGGAGCGCGAACTGCTGCACGCCATCGCGCAGGAGTACCGGGTGGACCGGACCGAGGGGATCCGCGACCCGGTGGGGATGATCGGGACGCGGTTGGAGGCGGAACTGTGTCTCGTGACGATCGGCAGCGCCCCCGCGATGCACCTGCGCAAGAGCATCGAGCGCGCGCAATTCCGGGTGCGCGAGCTGGTGCTGGAGCCGCTGGCCAGTGCGCAGGCCGTGCTGACCGAAGAGGAGCGGGAGGCGGGCGTGGCGCTCCTGGAGCTGGGAGCCGGGTCCACCGACCTCGTCGTGTTCCACGAAGGGAAGATTCGCCACCTCGGGACCATTCCGGTTGGTGGGCACACGGTGACCAGCGACCTCGTGCAGGGACTGGGGATCACGCAGTCGGACGCGGAGCGCCTCAAGGAGGCGTACGGGTGCGCGTACGAGCCCCTCATCGATCCGGCGCAGGTCATCGCGATGCCGTCCACCGGCACGCAGGGGGAGCGCCACCTGTCCCGGGAGTTGATGACGCACATCATCCACCAGCGGATGGACGAACTGTTCGACACGGCGCGCCGGCAGGTGGAGGGCGCGGGGTTCGTGGGGCGGCTGAACGCGGGGGTGGTCCTCACCGGGGGCGGGGCCTCCCTTGAGGGGGTGACCGAGCTGGCCGCTGACGTGTTTGGGGTGGGAGCTCGGGTGGGAATGCCCGGCCGGCACCTGGAGGGGTTGGTGGAGCAGGTGGCGTCCCCCCGATTTGCCACGGCCGTGGGCTTGGCGTTGCACGGGGCGCAGCGCGCGGCGCTGGGCGGCGGCGGCCCTCGTCGCGCGGCCTTGGGGGGCGGTGTGGACAAGTGGGCCGCCCGCGTGAAGGGCTGGTTGCAGGACTATTTCTGACTGTCGGGCCCCGGGTTGCGCGGGGCGGCGCGGTGTATATTCTAGGCGTAGTGGCCGCCGTCAGCGCCCTGCGACGGTACCCCCCTCCCCCTGCGCCCCCCCGCCGCGTATGGAGCTCCCCCGGATGACGTTCGCGTTCGAAGAAAGCGGGTCCCAGACTGCTCGCATGAAGGTTGTCGGCGTGGGCGGCGGCGGTGGCAATGCGGTCAACCGCATGATCGACGAGCACCTCGAGGGGGTCGAGTTCATTTCGATGAACACCGACGCCCAGGCGCTGCTCAATTCGAAGGCGGACGTCAAGATCCAGATCGGCAAGAACCTCACCCGCGGGCTGGGTGCCGGGGCGCGCCCGGACGTCGGGCGGCAGGCCATCGAGGAGAACCGCGAGGACGCGCGGCGCGCGCTGGCCAATGCCGACCTGGTGTTCGTCACCTGCGGCATGGGCGGAGGCACCGGGACCGGGGCGGCCCCCGTGGTGTGCCAGCTCGCGCGGGAGGCCGGCGCGCTGACGGTGGGGATCGTCACGCGCCCCTTCCTCTTCGAGGGGCGTCGCCGGCTGAAGTTCGCCGAGGAGGGGATCGCCGAGATGCGCAAGCATGTGGACACGATGATCGTCGTGCCGAACGAGCGGCTGCTGGCGGTCGTTGGCAAGGGGATCCCGTTCCACGACGCGCTCAAGAAGGCCGACGAGGTCCTGTTGCACGCCACCCAGGGGATCTCGCTGCTGATCAGCGAGACCGGGATGGTGAACGTGGACTTCGCCGACGTGCGCACGATCATGCAGAACGGCGGGTCGGCGCTGATGGGCACCGGGGTCGGCCGCGGCGAAAACCGTGCGGTGGAGGCGGCGCAGCAGGCGATCGCATCGCCGCTGCTCGACAATGTGTCCATTGGCGGGGCCAGCGGCGTGCTCATCAACATCACCGGCGGGGAGGACGTGACGCTGGGCGAGGTCACGCTCATCACCGAAATGGTGCATGCCGCCGCCGGGGATGACGCGGAGATCATCTTCGGCGCGGTCACCGAGCCGGCGATGTCCAACGAAGTGCGGGTCACCGTGATCGCGACGGGCTTCGACCGGGTGCCGGCCGTCGGCTCGGCTGGCCCCGGGGTATCGGTGCCGGTGGTGGGCGGTGCGGGGGCAGGGCAGGGCGGAGCGGGCGCGGCCACGGGCGGGACGGGGGCGGTCCCCGCCGGCGCCACGGCACGCGGCAACCCGCAGGTGTTGCCGTTCCCGGTGGGCAACCGGTCGGCCGCGCGTCCCGTGCAGCCGCCGCGCCCCACCGGCGACGCGGTGCCGCGTCCGCCGCGGGCCCCCGCCACCTCGGTCAACCAGGAGGTGGAGGACATGGAGATCCCCACCTTCATTCGCCGGCAGATGGATTGACCCCCGCCGCCCGCACCCTCGCCGTGGCGCTCGGCGCCCTCGTGCTCGGGGGCGTGGTGCTGTCGCGCAGTCGTCCGATGCCGCAGCGGGTCCCCGGGGCGCTGCTCGACGCTGCGGCGCGCGATTCCGCGCGCGCCCGGTGGCACACGCGTGTGGACACGGTGCGACGCGGCGAGCAACTGGCGGTGGTCCTCGAACGTGCCGGCATCCCCGGGCCCGACGCGGCCGCGGCGCTGGCCGCGACCCGGGTGCTGGACGCCCGCCGCGTCCGCGCCGGTACGGCCGTGACAACCCGGGTGCACGCCGATTCAGGGCCTGCCGAAATCGTGTTTCAACTGGCCATCGACCGGTTGGTGCGCCTCTCGCGCCGCTCCGGGACGGCGTGGGACGAGCGCGAAGAGCGGCTCCCCTGGCAGACCGACACGGTGGTGGTCGGCGCCATCGTGTCGTCCACGCTCACGGCCGCCCTCGAGCGCGGCGCCGAGGCCTTTCCCGAGCAGGTCCGCGCCGAGGTGGCGTATGCCCTCGCCGACATCCTCGAATACCGCGTGGACCTGAGCCGCGACCTGCGGCAGGGGGACTCGGTCCGCATGCTGATCGAGCGGCAACGCGCTCCCAACGGCTTGGTACGCCCAGGCAACATCCTCGCCGCTCGGGTGACGGTGGATGGCCGCCCGGTGGAAACGGTGCGCTTCATGCAACGCGACCGTCCCGCCTACTTCGACGGCGAGGGCAAGGCCATGCGCGCCGCCTTCCTGCGGGCTCCCTTGGCCTTCCGCCGCATCTCCAGCGTCTTCGGGATGCGTCGGCACCCCATCCTCGGCATCCTGCGCGCCCACCAGGGCACCGACTACGCCGCCGCCGCCGGCACCCCGGTGCGCGCCTTGGGTGATGGACGCGTGATCTTCGCCGGCTGGAAGGGGGGCTACGGGCGGGTCGTCGAGATTCGCCACCGCAACGGCTTCGTCACCCGGTATGGCCACCTCAACGGCTTTGCCAAGGGGATTCGCGCCGGGGCGTCGGTGGGCATCGCCAACACCATCGGCTTCGTGGGGGCCACCGGGCTGGCCACCGCCCCGCACCTGCACTTCGAGGTGCTCGTGGGCGGTCGGCACCGCGACCCGCGTCAGGTGCTCCGCAACATGGCGGGCGAACCGCTGGCCGCTGCCCATCGTCCGGCCTTCCTGTCGCTGAAGAGCCGAGTCTTCGCGCTCCTGGACGCGTCGGCTGGCGCGCGGTCGGTCGGCAGCCGCGAGCTGCTCCCGGCGCCGCGCGGCGACTGAGCCTCGCTGCGCGCCGTGAGCGCCCCGTTGGACCCGGTGGCACCCACCGGCGGGTGCGTGCGTCCCGGATGCCGTAAGCCGCGCGCATGATCCTCTGGTTGCTGGCGCTGGCGCTGGGGGCGGTGGCCGCCGTGCTTGCCTACCCGCGGTCCCAGTGGACGGGTGCCGGACGGGCCAGACGGGCCGTCGCTGCGCTGGCGGTCATGCGAGGGGCCGCCGTCACCATGGTGGCCGCCCTGCTGCTTGGTGCGCCGCGAGCGCCGGCGCGGCCGCTGCCTCCCCTGCTCGCCGTGGACGTGTCGGCCTCGTGGCGTCGCGCCGCCGCCGACCCTGCCGGTCTCCCTGGCCGGGTGCAGTGGGTGGTGGACAGTGTGTCACAGGCCGCCGTCACGGCGGGCGGCGCGGGCACCGCGGCACCCGAGGTGTGGTGGGTGGGCGATTCGCTCCGCCCGGCGGGCTCCTCCGCGCCGCGCCTGGCCCTCGACGACCAGGCCACCCGCGTGCGTCCTGCCGTGGACCTGGCCAACGCCACGGGGCGCGCCCTTTGGCTGGTGTCCGATGGCGTGCTCGACGACGCCGAGGCCCTGGGGGACGCCCCGCCCGGGTCCCGGTGGGTCGTCCCCACAGCTGATCCGCGAGCGGACTTGGCCGTAGCCGCGTTGGATGTCCCGTCCGAAGCACGGGCTGGGGATACCCTCGCTGTCCAGGCGGAACTCGTGGCAGGAGGGCGCGGCGCGCCAGGCGGCCTGCTGGAATGGCGGCTTGACGGGGTTCCGGTGGCGTCGTCCCCGGTCAATGCATCCGCCCCATGGGGGGCGGTGCGCGTGGGCGCGCGCCTGCCCACGCCGAGAGGGGGGCGGATTGCCGTCGTGACAGCCACCCTGGCCGTGGCGGGCGACCTGGAACCGCACAACGACACCCTCCGCAGTGCCGTCACCTTGGCCGATCGCCCGGCCGCCGTGTTGGTTTCGTCGGCGCCCGACCTCGACGTGCGCGAGGTGCTGCGCATCCTGCGCGGGGCGCTCCGCGTCCCCGCAGAGGCCTACCTGCGCGTGGCGCCGGGACAGTGGCGGGTGGAAGGGAGCTTGGCGCCGATCGACGAGGACGTCGTGCGCCAGCGCGCGCGGGAGGCCGCCGTGCTGGTGATCCACGGAGACTCCCTCTGGCGCGACGGCGCAGGGCCGGCGCGTGGCGCGGCGGCCCGCGCCATCTGGACACCGGCCCCCCCGCCCTCCGGGCGCGCGGGGCAGGGGACGCCCGCTGGCGAGTGGTACGTCGCCCCTCCCGACGCTCCCCTGCGGGGGGGCGCGGAGGTCCCGTCGCTGCTGGCCGCGCTGGCGGCGCTTCCGGTGGATTCCCTCGCGCCCATCGCCTTGCCGAGCGGGTCGGACTCGGCGGCGCTGGGTGGCGCAACCCCGGGCCCTCTGTTGGCGGCCCGCTTGGGCAAGCGTGGGCCGGCGCGCCCGGTGGTCGTGGCCTCCCAGCGGGGAGGGCGACGCGAGGTGCGGATTCAGGGGTCCGGCTATGCCGGGTGGGCCCTGCGGGGGGGGCGCAGCGCTGAGGCCTTCGCGGCCCTGTGGGGCAGTGTGTTCGACTGGCTGGCTGCCGGGCGCGCGGATCAGCGGCTGGCGGTGCCGGCGCGCGGGGCCTTTCGGGCTGGCGAACCGATTCTGTGGCGGCGCGGTGGCGCCGACTCCGTGGTCACGGTCCGGATCAGCCCCGCTCGCGGATCGGTGCCCGTCGTTGGCGCACGCGCCGATTCCGTCATCCTTCGCTTCGGGGCCGACGGGCGCGAGGCCTGGTCCCCGGCGCTGCCGCCGGGGGACTGGGCGGTGGACGCGCCGGGCGGACGGGCGGTGCTGGTCGTCAACGCGTCGCCGGAGTGGGTGCCGCGTCCGCCGGCGTCCCCTGCCACGCCTCCGGCTGGTGCTCTCTCGCCTTCCGCTCCCCCGCGTCTGGTGGAGGCCGGCTGGCCCTTCGTGCTTGCCCTGCTGCTGCTGTCGGCGGAGTGGATCGGCCGCCGCTACGCCGGGTATCGCTGACCATCGTCCCCGTCGGGGGCGTCCCCCCCGATCGCCCAGCCTTCATTCATGGCCCGACTGTTTCGACGCAAGGAAGACGTGCCGCGTCGCTCCCTGTGGGAGCGCGTCAAGGATCTCGTGCGCACCGATGTCCGGGTGCTCTTCACGGGGGTGGATCAGGGGTCGCTTGAGGCGCTGGAGTCGCTCCTGATCGAGGCCGACTTCGGGGTGCCCACGGCGTTGGCGCTGGTGGCGGAGGTGGAGCGCCGGGCCAAGCGCGGCGAGGTGCGCACCGAGGCGGAATTCCGGGCGGCGCTGGCGGAGGGGATTGAGGCGGCGCTGGTCAGGGGCAATGCGGCGCCGGCACTCCGCCTGGCCCCGAGCGCTCCCACCGTGCTGCTGGTGATCGGCGTCAACGGCGCCGGGAAGACCACGTTCATTGGCAAGCTGGCCGCTCGCCTGCGCACGGAGGGGAAGCGGGTGCTGGTGGGGGCGGCCGACACCTTCCGGGCCGGGGCCATCGACCAACTCCGCGTGTGGGCCGAGCGGAGCGGGGCCGAGTTCGTGGGTGGGGCGGCGGGGGGGGATCCGGCGGCGGTCGCCTTCGACGCGGTGGATGCGGGCATCACGCGCGGTGCGGACGTCGTGATCGTGGATACCGCCGGCCGACTGCACACCAGCGACGACCTCATGACCGAGTTGCGCAAGGTGCATCGCGTCGTTGGCAAGCGGCTCCCCGGGGCGCCGCACGAGGTCCTGCTGGTGCTGGACGGCACCATCGGCCAGAATGCTCTGGCGCAGGCACGCACCTTCGCGGCCGCGGTCCCCGTCACGGGCGTGGTGGTCACCAAGCTGGACGGCACCGCCAAGGGGGGGATCGTGGTCGCGGTGCACGAGGCGCTGGACGTGCCGGTCAAGTTCGTCGGCGTTGGGGAACAGGTGGGGGATCTCGAGCCGTTCGACGCCGCCCTCTACGCGCGGGAGCTGGTGGAGGCGTGAACCGCGCCGGGCGCGAGCCACCCGAGCCGCGCCGGCGCCCGCCGGCACGCCCGGCCCCGCGCCTGGCGCTCGACACGCCGGTCACGTACCTCAAGGGGGTCGGCCCCGTGCGCGCCCAGCTGCTGGCCCGGCTGGGGATCACCACGGCGGGAGACCTGTTGCGGCATGTCCCCCTTCGCTACGAGGACGCCTCCACCGTGGCCCCCATCAGCCGGGTGGCGGTGGGCGCCGATGTCACCGTCCTGGGCAAGGTCATCGCCGCCGGGGTCCTCCCCACCCGGAAAGGGCTGCGCGTGTTCCAGGCCGTGCTGCAGGACGCGACCGGGATGCTGGAGGTGGCGTGGCCGGGGCAGCCCTTCCTCGAGCGCACCATTGCCAAGGGCGACTGGCTGCTGTGCACCGGGCCGGTGCGCTTCTTCCACGGCCGCCGCCTGCAGCCGCGCGAGTACGTGAACCTTGGCCCCGAAGAGGAGGGGACCGCGGAGGGGCGCGTCCTCGCCATCTACCCCGCCACCGAGGGACTCTCGCCTCGCGTGCTGCGGGGGATGATCCTGCAGCACCTCGACGCGCTGCTGCCGCTGGTGCAGGAGGTGATCCCGCCGGCGCTGCTGGCCGAGGCGGGGGTGCCGCCCCTGACGGAGGCGTTGCGGATGGTGCACCGCCCGGGGTCGGTGGCGGAGGCCGAGGCCGGGCGCGCGCGACTGGCCTTCGAGGAGCTGCTGGCGCTGCAGCTGCTGCATCGCCGGGCCAACCAGTTGGCGCGTGCCGCCCGGGGGGGGCGCGCGTTCGTGAACCACCGCCGGCTCACCACGCAGTTGCGCGAGGTGCTCCCCTTCGCCCTCACCGGGGCCCAGCGGCGCGCCATCCGCGACATCGTGGCCGACATGGGCAGTCCTCGGCGCATGCACCGGCTGTTGCAGGGGGACGTGGGCGCGGGGAAGACCGTGGTGGCGCTCTTCGCCGCGTTGCTGGCCATGGAGAACGGGGCGCAGGTGGCGTTCATGGCGCCCACCGAGCTGCTGGCGGAGCAGCACGCCCAGTCGCTGGGACGGATGCTGGCGCCCCTGGGGATCGCGCCGGTGCTCCTCACCGGGCGCCTGGCGGCGGCCGACCGGCGCCTGGCACTCACCCGCCTGGCATCGCACGAACCGGTGCTCGCCGTGGGGACCCACGCCCTGCTGCAGGAGGGGGTGGAGTTTGCCGCCCTGGGGTTGGTGATCATCGACGAGCAGCACCGCTTCGGGGTGGAGCAGCGCGCCACCCTCGGGGCCAAGGGGGAGGCGCCGGATGTGCTGCTGATGAGCGCCACGCCCATCCCGCGTTCGCTCGCCCTCACGCTGTACGGCGACCTGGACGTGACCGTGCTGGACGAGCGCCCCCCGGGGCGGCAGCCCGTCACCACGGTGCACCGCCCGGAAGCCGCCCGGTCCCGGGTCTTCGAGTTCCTCCGCAGCCAGGTGGCCACCGGGCGGCAGGGCTACGTCGTGTATCCGCTGGTCGAGGCTTCCGACAAGCTGGCCCTGCGGGCGGCGACGGAGATGGTGGATACGCTGGCCGAGGAGGCGCTGGCCGGTTGCCGGGTGGCGCTGTTGCACGGCCGCGTCCCGCCCGAGGAGCGTGACGCCATCATGACCCGTTTCCGTGACGGGGCCCTCGACGTGCTGGTGGCCACCACGGTGATCGAGGTGGGCATTGACGTCCCGAACGCGTCCGTCATGGTCATCGAGCACCCCGAGCGCTTCGGGCTGTCGCAGCTGCACCAGCTGCGGGGGCGCGTGGGGCGCGGCGCCGCGCAGTCCTATTGCATCCTCCTCGGTGACACCGCCCCCGAGGCAGGGGAGCGGCTGTCGCTCTTCTGCGGCACCGAGGACGGGTTCGCCATCGCGCAGGCCGACCTCCGCCTGCGGGGGATGGGCGACCTGTTTGGGGCGCGCCAGCACGGCGTGGCCGCCTTCAAGGTCGCGGACCCGGTGCGCGACGAGGCACTGCATGCCCGCGCGCAGGCCATGGCTGAGCGCCTGCTGCGGGAGGACCCCGGGCTGGAGGCCCCCGCCCACCGTCCCCTCCGGCAGCAGCTCACGGTGGCGCACGCACGCGCGCTCGAGCTGTTCCAGGTGGGGTAGGCGACGGACCGCCCTGCGCGCTCTTGGAGCCCCCGGCGTGGACGGTATAGCTTGGAGGGCGCCACGGTCGTCCCCTCCCCCTCAGGTCCCGCCATGAACCGTTCCACCACCCGCATCGCCGACCTTTGCCACCACGTGGGCGCCACCGTCACCGTGCGCGCCTGGGTCATCCACCTGCGCTCCAAGGGGAAGCTGGGGTTCGTGGTAGTGCGCGACGGCACCGGGGTGCTGCAAGGGGTGGTGGTGAAGGCCGAGGTGCCGGAGGCCGACTGGGCGGCCTTCGGGACGCTCACGCAGGAGTGCAGCGTGGCCCTCACCGGCGAGGTGCGCGCCGATGCGCGCGCTCCCGGGGGGTACGAAATGGGGGTGCGGTCGCTGGCGCTCATCGGCGCCAGCCCGCTCGACTACCCCATCCAGCCCAAGGAGCACGGCATCGACTTCCTGCTCGATCACCGGCACTTCTGGCTCCGCAGCCAGCGGCAGGCGGCCATCATGCGGGTGCGGTCGGAGCTGGAGCTCGCCGTCCACGACTTCTTCGCCGCGCGCGACTTCGTGCGCTGCGACACCCCCATCCTCACCGCCGCCATCGGCGAGCGCGCCGGGCTGTTCAGCACCGACTACTTCGACGAGGGGACCGCGTACCTCGCGCAGACGGGGCAGCTGTACGGCGAGGCGCTGGCCGCGGCGCTGGGGCGCATCTACACGTTCGGGCCCACCTTCCGCGCCGAGAAGTCCAAGACGCGCCGCCACCTCACCGAGTTCTGGATGATCGAGCCGGAGATGGCGTGGTACGACCAGGACGACAACATGGACCTCCAGGAGGACTTCGTCCGCTATCTCGTGGAGCGCGTGCTGGAGCGGCGCCCGGAGGAGCTCAAGGTGCTGGAGCGCGACACGGCGCCGCTGGCGTGCGTGTCGGAGCCGTTCGCGCGGGTGGACTACACCGACGCGGTGCGCCTGGTGCAGGAGCAGGGCGGGGCGCTGCAGTGGGGGGAGGACCTGGGGGCGCCCGACGAGGCGATGATCGTGGACCACTACCAGCGCCCGGTGTTCGTGGTGAACTACCCCAAGGAGGCGAAGGCCTTCTACATGAAGGAGAACCCGGCCGACCCGCGCACGGTGCGCTGCGCCGACCTGCTGGCCCCCGAGGGGCGCGGCGAGATCATCGGCGGCTCGCAGCGCGAGGACGACTACGACAAGATCCTCCATCGCCTCACCGAGGAGGGGCTGCCGGTGGAGGCCTATGGCTGGTACCTCGACCTGCGGAAGTACGGGACCTTCACGCACGCGGGCTTCGGGCTGGGGCTCGAGCGCACCATCGCGTGGATCTGCGGCATCGAGCACATCCGCGAGGTGATTCCCTTCCCGCGGATGATGGGGCGCCTCACCCCGTAGCCGGGGGCGAGCCGCGCCGTCGCGCTAGGCGCCGTCGCGCTCGGCCGCCTTCACGGCGTCCCAGTAGCGGTCCTGCGCCTCCAGCGGCAGCGCGGACAGCGTCACGCCGTCGGCAGCCGCCAGTCGTTCCATCGCCGCGTAGCGCCTCGCGAACTTGGCGTTGGAGCGGTCCAGCGCCAGCGCGGCGTGCACGCCGGTCTTGCGGCACAGGTTGACCACCGCGAAGAGCAGGTCCCCCAGCTCCCCCTCCAGCGCATCGCGGTCGGCGACGCTGCCGTCGGGCCCCACCAGACCGGCCACTTCGTCCACCTCCTCGCGCACCTTCGCCAGCGGCCCCAGCGCGTCGGGCCAGTCGAAGGCCACCCCGGCCGCGCGATCCTGCAGCCGGTGGGCGCGGTGCAGCGCCGGCAGTCCCGCCGGCAGCCCCTCGTCCAGCGCGCGGCGCGGGGCGGCCTGCGCCTTCATCGCTTCCCACGACCGCTTGACGCCATCGCCGTACAGGTGCGGGTGTCGCGCGTGCATCTTGGCCACCAGCGCCCCCGCCACGTCGTCCATGCCGAAGGCGCCGCGCTCCTCGGCGATCACTGCGTGGAAGAGCACCTGCAGCAGCAGGTCCCCCAGCTCGTCACGCAGGACCCCGTCATGCCCCTGCGCGATCGCGTCGTCCACCTCGTGCGCTTCCTCCACCAGGTAGGGGCGCAGCGACTGGTGCGTCTGCACGCGGTCCCATTCGCAGCGCGCGCGCAGGTCGCGCATGAGCGCCAGCGCGTCGTCCATGGTGCGGGGCGCGGGGGGGGCCGGCGACGGTGCGGAGGGGGGCACGTGGTCCATCAGGGCTCCGGGGGCGCGGGGGCGCAGGGCTTCGAGTAGCTTTGCCGCATGCGTGGCGGAATATATCCCGGCTCGGATCGCGCCTGGCTCGAGGTGGACCTGGAGGCGGTGCGGCACAACGCCGCCCGCCTCCGCCAGCGGGCGGGGGCGCCGCTGGTGCCCATGATCAAGGCGGACGGATACGGCACGGGCGCCGTGGCGGTGGCGCGGGCGCTTGGCGCGTCGTTCGGCGACAGGGGCGCGATGGCGCCCGATGGCGTGGACCCACCATGGGCGCTCGGAATCGCCACGCTGGACGAGGCTGAGTCGCTGCGCCAGGCGGGCTGCACCTCGCGCGTGCTGTGTACCACCCCGCTGCTCCCGGAGGCGTTGCCGCGCGCGGCCGCCCTCGGGGTGCGCCCCGCGCTCCATCGCGCCGGGGATATCGCCCGCTGGGCCGAAGCCGGGGGTGAGGCGTGGCACCTGGCGATCGACACGGGCATGTCCCGGGCCGGCGTCCGGTGGGACGCGGTGGCCGCGTTGCGCGCCGCCCTGCTGGCGCATCCCCCCGAGGGGGTGTTCACGCACTTCCATTCGGCGGACGAACTGCCGGACACCCAGCGTGTGCAGGAGGCCCGCTTCCGCGGGGCGCTTGCCGAGCTGGCCGATGCGCTCCCGAGTGGGGTCCTGCGGCATGTTGCCAACAGCGCGGGGATTGCTGGAGGGGAGGGGGCGGCCTGGGACCTCGCCCGCCCGGGGATCGGCCTGTACGGCGCGGGTCCGGAGGAGGGCCTCGGCTTGGCGCCGGTGGTCCACCTGCGGGCGCGACTGGTGGACCTGCGGCGCATCGAGCCGAGAGAGACGGTGAGCTATGGCGCCACCTGGACGGCGGATGCCCCGCGCGATGTGGCAACCGTGGCCGCGGGATACGGGGACGGGTACCGGCGCCACCTCTCCAATCGGGGTACCGTCCTGGTGCGGGGCATCCCGTGCCCGGTGGTGGGCCGGGTGACGATGGACATGACCATGGTGGACGTCACCGGCGTCGGGGCGGCGGTTGGTGATGTCGCCACGCTGATCGGGCGCGACGGCGACCAGTGCCTCACCGTGAACGCCGTGGCCGAGGCCGGGGGGCTGTCCCCGTATGAGTTGTTGGTGGGGCTCCGGCTCCGGGTGCCCCCCCGCTACCGCCCGGTGGCGGACGCGAGCTGACGGTGGCGCTCCGTCGTGCGGTGGTGCTGGTGCTGGACGGGGTCGGGTGCGGCGAGGCGCCCGATTCCGCGGCCTATGGCGACGCGGGGAGTGACACGCTCGGCAACCTGGCCCGGGCCGTTGGCGGCATGGCGCTGCCAACGCTGCAGCGGCTCGGCCTTGGCAACCTGACCAGCGTGGACGGGGTGCCACCGGTCTCCAACCCTGCGGCCGCGTGGGGGGTCATGCTGCCCCGGTCTGCCGGGAAGGACTCCACCACCGGGCATTGGGAGATCGCCGGGGTCCAGCTGGAACGCCCCTTCCCCACCTATCCGCACGGATTCCCCGCCGAGGTCGTCGACGCCTTCGCCGCCGCCACCGGGCGCCCCGTGCTCGCCAACTGCGTCGCCAGCGGCACGGCGGTCATCGCGGAGTACGCGGAGCGCCAGCGGGAAACCGGGGGGTGGATCGTGTACACCTCGGCCGATTCGGTCTTCCAGGTGGCGGCGCACGAGGCGTGGATTCCCCTCGACGAGCTCTACCGGGGGTGCGCGGTCGCCCGGGCCCTGTTGGTCGCCCCGCATGATGTCTCCCGGGTCATCGCCCGTCCCTTTGTGGGCCGCGACGGGTCGTGGCAGCGTACCGCGAACCGGCGCGACTATGCGGTGCCCCCCCCGTCGGCGACGCTCCTGGACCGGCTGGGGGCCGCCGGTGTCCCTTGCGCGGGGGTGGGCAAGGTGGACGACCTCTTTGCCGGGCGCGGGATCGCCTCCCGGCACACCGCCAGCAATTCCGAAGGGATGGACGCCCTCCTGGGGTGGGTCCAGGGGGGGGCGCATGGGTTCTGCTTCGCGAACTTGGTAGATTTCGACCAGTTGTACGGGCATCGCAACGACGTGGCCGGGTTCGCCCAGGCGCTGCGCGAGTTTGACCGGTTCCTTCCCACCCTGCTGGGCGCCCTGCGCGAGGACGATCTGCTGTTCATCACCGCCGACCACGGCAACGACCCCACGACGTCGTCCACCGACCACGCGCGCGAGCGAGTGCCCGTGCTGGTTGCCGGGCCGTCGGTGCGCCCGGGCCCGCTGGGGGTGCGCGAAACGTTTGCCGACCTTGGGGCGACGGTGGCCGAGTACCTCGGGGCCGCATGGACGGCGCCGGGGCACTCGTTCCTGTCCACGCTGCGCCCCGCGGGGGGCGCATGAGCCTCGACACACTGCGTGAGGCCGCCGACCGGGCGCGCGCCAACGCCTGGTGCCCGTATTCCCGCTACCCGGTGGGTGCGGCGCTGGAGGCGGAGGACGGCCGGATCTTCGCCGGGTGCAACGTGGAGAACGCCGCGTATCCGTCCGGCGTGTGCGCGGAGCGCGTCGCGCTGGGCACGGCGGTGGCCGCCGGCGCCCGCCGCTTTGCGCGGTTGGTCATCACGTCGGCGGCTGCGGAACCCACGCCCCCGTGCGGCATGTGTCGACAGGCCCTGGTCGAGTTCGCCCCGGCGCTGGACATCGTGGCCATCACCCCGGACGGGCGCGCTGCCTCGTGGTCGCTGGCCCACCTGCTTCCCAGCCCTTTCACGCCCTCCTCGCTCGCGCATGATTGAGCGCCGTGTCGTCCCGGGGCGCCGACTCCGGCGCCTGTCCGTACCCTGGTTGGCCGCCGCCGTGGCGGCCACCGTGGCGGCCTCCGCCTGCACCGAATCGTACGAGGGGGGGGCGGCGTGCCCGTCGCTCTGTCCCCGCTCGCTGGTGGCCTTCGTGGACACCACCATCGATGCCGTCGCCCTCGATAGCGCCGTCGGCGGGTTCCCCACCCTCGGGCTCTCCAGCACGCTGCTGGTGGCCAACCGTCCCGACACCCTCGTCACCAGCATGGTGGTGCGCTTCGACCAGCTCACCGCCACCTTCTTCCCCAATCGGGGCACCGTGTCCGAGCAGGTCACGGCCATCGATTCCGTCTTCCTCAAGCTGCCGCTGGACAGCACCGGGCGGCGCGGCACCCAGACCGTGCGCGTCGAAGTCTTCGACGTGGACACGGTCCTCAGCGATTCCGTGGCGGCCGTCGTGCAGTCGCTGTTCCGACCGGACCGTTTGGTGGGCAGCGCCACGGTGGTGCCGGCGCTCACCACCGACTCCCTCCGGGTGCCGCTCGACCGGCGCCGCCTTCTGGCGCAGGTGTCCAGTGGTGGTCGCTTCCGGGTGGGCGTGCGGATCACCGGTGGCAACGGGCAACTGCGGGTGATCGCATCCCAGGGCGGCTTTGGCGCTCCGACGCTGTCCTACGACCCCAGCACGGACACCACGTACGCCCCCGTGGTGGTCAGCCCCAGCACCCCGCTGGCCGGGGCGTCGGCGGAGGTCGCCCAAGCCTACACCGTCTACGGGCTCACGCAGCTCGGGTCGTCCCCCCCAGGGCCCGCGACGCTCGTGGTGGGCGGGTATCCTTCCTACCGCACCTACCTGCGCTTCGCGCTGCCAGGCCGCATCATCGATTCCAGCACGATCGTCCGCGCACAGCTCGTGCTCGTGCAGCGGCCGTCGCGCTTTGGCAACAGCGCCGACTCGGTCACGCTGGTGCCCCTGGTGCCGTCTGCCACCTCGCTGGTGACCGACTTGCGACGGGTGCTCGAGCTCAGCGCCGAGGGGTTCCTGGCAGGCCTTGAGACCGGGCTGCGCGTGGTCCCTCGCGACAGTGGGGAGCGCACGTTCAACTTGCTGGCGCTTACGCGCACGTGGCGCAACCTCCCCCGTGACGTGCCCCGCGCGGTGGCCTTCCGCATCGACGGCGAGGGCGCCCAGCCTGCGGAGGTGCGCTTCCATTCCCTCGAGGCGGCTCCGGCGCTGCGTCCGCGGCTGCGTCTCACCTACTTGCCGCGCGCGGAGTTCGCCCTGCCATGACCCGCCGCCTCATCCTTGGCCACCCGCTCGCCATGCCGGTCGGGACCCCTCGCGGCCGCCGCGTGGCCGGCTGGAGCGTGCCCGCACTGGCCCTGGCGGCGGTGTCATTGGGCACCCCGGCCGCCAACGCGCAAGGCACCCTCAGCACCCTGGGGTTCGGGTACCCTGTGGGCGCGGCCAGCATCCGCGTCAACGGCACGGCCGGCGCCTTTGGAGAGTTCGATCCCCTCTCGGCCATCAACCCCGCGGCCATTGGGGGGATCCAGCGCGCGGTCATTGGCGCCCAGGCCGAGCCGGAGCGCCGCACCGTGACCATCGGGGCCGCGCGGGAGCGCTCCAATGTGCAGCGCGTCCCCCTCATCGCCGTGCTCTTTCCGGCCGGCAAGGGATTCGGCGTGGCCCTCAGCGGCAGCGCATTCCTGGACCGATCCCACGTCACCACCACCACCGGGTCGGTGAGCATCGACGGCCGCCCCGTGCCCACCACGGACTTCGAGAACGCCAAGGGCGCCATCAGCGACATGCGTGCCGCCGTCGGGTGGGAGCGCGCGCGGGTGAAGGTGGGGCTCGCCGGCCACCTCCTCACGGGCAGCCACCTGGTGGCGCGCACCAGGACCTTCTCCGACTCCCTGCAGTACGGCGGGGTCGTGGACTCCTCGCGGGCCGCGTACACCGGAACGGCCCTGTCGATGGGGGCCGAGGTGCGCTTGCCCGCCGGAGTGGCGCTGCTGGGGTCCTGGCGTGCCGGCGGCACGCTGGATGCGCGCATCCGCGACACCGTCCGCACCGCGGGCTCGGTGCCGCGGCGCCTCGGGCTGGGTGTGCGCTTCGATGGCATCCCGGGGGCGGTGTTCGCCGCGGGCATCGAGGAGGTGCGCTGGACCGACATGGCCCCGCTTGGCTCGGCGGCGGTGCGCACGCAGGATGCCACCAATTGGAAGCTGGGGGTCGAGGTGGCGGGCCCCAGGCTGCGCGAAAGCCCGGTGCTGGTCCGGGCCGGGGTGGCCCGGACGGCGCTCCCGTTCGGCACAGCGGCGCTGGCCGTCCGGGAGTCGCGTGCCTCGATGGGGGTGGGCGTGCCCATTGCCCGCGAATCGGCCATGCTGGACCTGTCGATCCAGCGGGCCGTCCGCTCGCCGTCCGCCGGAACCGCGCGCGAGCGCGCATGGCTGCTGGGCATCGGCCTGCAGGTCCGACCCTGATCCCGCCGCGCCGTCCATGAGCGATCCGCGACCCGCACCGCCCACGGTCTACATCGAGACGTACGGCTGCCAGATGAACGTGGCCGACTCGGAACGCATGTACGGGACCCTCGTGGCGCACGGCTATGCGCCGGTGGACGCCCCCGACGGCGCCGACGTCATCCTCGTGAACACGTGTGCCATCCGGGAGAATGCCGAGACGCGGGTCATCGGCCGGCTGGGCGAGCTGCGCCGGTTCATGAAGCCGGACACGGTCGTCGGCGTGACCGGCTGCATGGCGCAGCGCCTTGGTCCCCGCCTGCTGGATCAGGCGCGCCACGTGTCGCTGGTGGTGGGCCCCGACGGCTATCGGGCGCTCCCGGCGCTGCTCGACGGGGCGCGGCGGGGCGAGCGGTTCAGCGCCACCGATTTCGACCTCGAGGAACACTACGAGGACGTCGTGGCCCGCCGGTTCGAGGGGGTGAAGGCGTGGATCCCCGTCCAGCGCGGGTGCAACTATCGCTGCACCTACTGCATTGTCCCCACCACGCGCGGCCCCGAGCGCAGCCGGAAGCTGGCCGACGTGGTGCGCGAGGTGGAGCAGGTGGTGCGGGACGGGCTCACCGAGGTGGTCCTCCTGGGCCAGACGGTGAATTCCTACCACGACGGCACCCACGACTTTGCCGACCTCCTGCGCGCCGTGGGGGCGGTGGACGGCATTCGGCGCGTGCGCTACACCAGCCCGCACCCCAACGACTTCAGCGACCGGGTGATCGCGGCCATGGCCGAGGTGCCGTCCGTGTGCGAGCACGTGCACCTGCCCATGCAGAGCGGCAGCACGGGCATGCTCAAGCGCATGCTCCGGCGCTACACCCGCGAGGACTACCTGGCCTGCGTCGAGCGGCTGCGGGCCGCCATCCCGGGGCTGGCGCTCACCACGGACATCATCGTGGGGTTCCCCGGGGAGACCGACGAGGAGTTCGAGGACACGCTGTCCCTCTGCCGGGCCGTCCGCTTCGACGACGCCTTCATGTTCAAGTTCTCTCCGCGTGAGGGCACGCCCGCCACCCGAATGCCCGCCGAGTGGACCGTCCCCGACGAGGTGGTCGCGGCACGGTTCGATCGGTTGGTGGCCACGGTCCGCGGCATGGCCCGTGAGGGGAACCTGGCGCGGCTGGGCGACGTCACCGAGGTGCTGGTGGAGAAGGTGGCCCGCGACGGGGCTCTCCTGCAGGCGCGGTCGCGCGACTTCAAGACCGTCATGGTCCCCGCCGATGCAGCGCGCATCGGCGAGTACCTGTCGGTGCGCCTCACCGGCACCACCGGTGCCACCTTCACCGGGCTCCCGGTGGACACCGTCGCGACCGCCGCACCGTCGGGCGGCTCGCCGCCCCGCGCGCCGCTCCCCGTCGCCGCCATCTGAGCCGCGCCCTCCCCCGGTGGCGTTCACCGGGGAGCGCGTGCCGAACGCGGGGTAGGTGGATGGGCGCGCATGGCGCCAGCGTGCGGCATGCCGCTGCTGGTTCCGCTTGCCGCCGCCTGGATTGTCGGCCTGCTGGTCGGGGGCGCCTGGACACCCGTGGGCCTTCGTGGCTCGCCCATGGCTGCCGCCGCGATGGCGGTCGGTGCGGCGTGCGCCGCTGCCAGTGTCACGCCGGGTGCGCGCCCGCCCCGGGGACACCGCTGGATATCCTGGGCGCTGCTGCTGGCGGTCCTGTGGGCTGGTGGTGTGACGGGCGCGGCACACCGGCTCCGGCGGGCCCATTGCGTCCGCGAGATGGTGGCGCAGGCCGATGCGGGGGTCCCCCTCGCCGTGCTCCTCGACGCCGATCCCATCCCCTCGCGGGCGGTCCCCGGGGTGGTGACCATCGTACCGGAGCGTGGCTCCGCCGGGGCCCGCCACGCCCCACCCTGCGCAGTGGCCGTGCAGTTGCTGCTGCCGCCGCGCCAGTCCGTTCCCGCCGTGGCGGGAACCACGGTCCTGGCGCGTGCGACCGCGCGCCAGGAGGGGGATCGCGTGCGGGTGCAGGCGCACGGCACCGTAGCCGTTGCCGCCCGTCCCCCGGACAGGCTGCGCCAGTGGCGCGGGGCCGTGGGCCGCCTGCTGGACCGCCAATTTGCGGCGCACGCGCCGATGGCGCGCGCGCTGTTGGTGGCCGATCAACGCGGCATCCCTGCCACCGTGCGCGACCGCTTTGCCGATGCGGGGCTGGTGCACCTGTTGTCGGTGTCGGGGACGCACGTGGCCGTCATCGCCGGCGCGTTGGCCACCATGGGGGCGGCCTTGCGCCTCGGTCCCACCGTCGTGACGGGCGGCACCCTGTTGCTCGTGGCGGGCTACGTGCTCCTCCTGGGCGCCCCGCCGCCGGCAGTGCGAAGCGCCGCCATGCTGGCCGTGGACGCGCTGACGCGCCGCCTCCAGCGCCCGGTGCACCCGTGGACCGCGCTCGGCTTGGGTGCGGTGGTGCCCACCGTCGATCCGGGCGTGGTCACCGACCTCGGGTGGCAGCTCAGCGTGGCGGGGATGGCGGCCTTGGTGGTGGCCCGAGGGATGTTGCGGCTGCGTCCCGTCGCGCTGCGGCGGCGCGCGCGACCCGGCTGGTGGGCGCAAGGCCAGCGGCGCATGGCTCGGCTCCGCGGCACCGCGCGCCTGGTGGTCCTGGAGGGTGCCACCGGCGTGCTGGCGGGTGTGGTCACCGCCCCGCTGGTGGCCTGGCACTTCGGACGCCTCAGCCTCGTGGCGCCGCTGGCCAACCTGGTCGCCGCCCCGGTCGTCGCCGTCCTGCAGCCGGCGCTGTTCCTCGCCGTGCTGGTGGCGCCGGTTCCCGCGCTGGCGTCGTGGGTATCCGGGGCGTGCGGGGTGCTGCTGGGGCTCTTCGACAACCTCGCGCGGGTGGCCGCCGCCGTCCCGGGCGCGGCGCTGCCGGTGGCGC
>JAGWYS010000200.1 GCA_018969225.1 Gemmatimonadota bacterium
GGTGCCCCGGGGGCACCAGCCGCTCCGGCAGCGCAGGGCGCCCCGGGCGCGCCCGGCGCCGCAGGGGGGATGCCCCCCGCGCTCATGGGGATGATGGGCGCCATGATGAACCAGCCGCCGCTGGTGTACGACGTGATCGGGCGCGACGGCCGCATGAAGTACCGCGTCAACCTGCCGCCGGGGCGCCAGCTGGTGGGCTTCGCCCGCGACGGCGGCCTCTACCTCGCCGCGCGCGAGGGGCGCCAGTTCGCCATCGAAAAGGTGATGCTCAAGAACTGACCCGGCACCGGCCGGCCGCCACGGCACCCGATGCGCACGAGGGGCCAGCCCATCCGGGCTGGCCCCTCGTCGTTCCGGCTGCGGGCGCCGCCCGGCGGCGGGCTACCCCTGCGGGCCGGCGGCCAGGATCGACGCACTCACCGCGTTGCCGAACTTGGTGATGTTCTCGCGGAACATCGCCGCCAGTTTCCGCGCCTGCGCATCGTAGGTCGCGCCGTCGGCCCAGGTGCCGCGCGGGTCCAGCACCTGCGGCGGCACCCCCGCCACCCCCCGGGGGATGTGCAGCCCGAACACCGGGTCGGTGACCGTCGGCGCCGACGCCAGCGAGCCGTCCAGCGCCGCCCGGACCATCGCGCGCGTGTACCCCAGCTTCATGCGCTGCCCCACGCCGTACGGGCCGCCGCTCCACCCGGTGTTCACCAGCCACACCTGCGAGCCGTGCTGCCGCAGCAGCGCCCCCAGCATCTCCGCGTACTTGGTGGGGTGCCACACCAGGAACACCGCGCCGAAGCACGCCGAGAAGGTGGCCTGCGGCTCGGTCACCCCGCGCTCGGTCCCCGCCACCTTCGCGGTGTACCCCGACAGGAAGTAGTACATCGCCTGCTCGGGGGTGAGCTTCGCGATGGGGGGGAGCACCCCGAACGCGTCGGCGGTGAGGAACACCACGTTCTTCGGGTGCCCGCCGCGGCCGCTGTCCACGTGGTTGCGGATGTAGTGCAGCGGGTACGACGCGCGAGTGTTCTCGGTGATGGCCTGGCTGGCGAAGTCCACCGTCCGCTGCGGGCGGTGCAGGACCACGTTCTCCAGGATGGTCCCGAACATCTGCGTGGTCGCGAAGATGTCCGGCTCCCCCTCGGCCGAGAGGTTGATGACCTTCGCGTAGCAGCCGCCCTCGAAGTTGAAGGTCCCCTCGGCCGACCAGCCGTGCTCGTCGTCGCCAATGAGCCCGCGGTCAGGGTCCGCCGACAGCGTCGTCTTCCCGGTCCCCGACAGCCCGAAGAACAGCGCGGTGTCCCCCTGCGCCCCGATGTTCGCGGAGCAGTGCATGGAGAGCACCCCCTGCTTGGGGAGCAGGTAGTTCATCACGGTGAACATCGACTTCTTGAGCTCGCCCGCGTAGCGCGTGCCGCCGATCAGGATGGCGCGCTCGGCGAGGTTGAGGACGATGAACGTCCCCGTGCGCGTCCCATGGCGCGCCGGGTCGGCCTGGAACTCCGGCGCGTGGTAGACCGTGAAGTTGGGCGCGAACCCTGCCAGCGCCTCCAGCGGCGGGCGGATGAACATGTTCCGCACGAACGCCGCGTGCCACGCGTTGGGGAGGATGTAGCGCACGTTCAGCCGTGTCGCCGGGTCGGCGCCGCAGTACAGGTCCTGCACGAACAGCGTGTCCAGCCCGTCGAGGTACGCCTGCACGTCCGCCTTGAGGCGCGCGTAATGCTCGGGGGAGATCGGCTGGTTCACCTTCCCCCAGTCCACGTCGGCCTCGGTGCCCGGCTCGCGCACCACGAACTTGTCGTTGGGGGAGCGGCCGGTGTGCGGCGAGGTGACCGCCACGAACGGGCCCATGTCGGCCAGCGTCCCCTCGCCGCGCCGCACGGCGGCCTCGATCAGCTCGGGGGCGACGAGGTTCCAGTGCACCGCGCCGCGGGGGGAGAGCCCCTGCGGCGCCAGCCCCTCCGGGCGGGTGCGCGGGTCGGTGGCGTCGTTGGAAGGGGTAGTGGCCATGGCAGTCGTGTATGGGGGAATGGCGGGGGCGTCACGCCATGCGGGTCCGGTTCGGGTCCGTCAGCGACGGACCGCGAAGTATCGCCCGGTGCGCGCTCCGTCTCAAGACGAGTGCCGGGGGCGCCTCGTCCCGTCCCCTCGCCCGGCCCCGCCCTAAGCGCCGTCGGCCAGGGCGCGCAGCAGCCGCAGCATCCGGCCGTCGTTGGCGGCAGCGTCGTCCCCCTTGGGCGTCTCAATGACCTTGGGGATGGCGGCCAGCCGCGCGTCGGTCATCAGGCGCCGGAACGGCGCCTCCCCCAGCGTCCCCGCGCCAATCAGCTCGTGCCGGTCCAGGTGCGACCCCAGCCGGGCCTTGGAGTCGTTGAGGTGCAGGCACCCCAGCCGCGCGATCCCCAGCGAATCCTCCAGGCGCGCCAGCACCCCGTCGTAGTCCGCCACCAGGTCGTACCCGGCGGCCCACACGTGCGCGGTGTCCAGGCACACGCCCACCCTGGACGCCACCGTCGCCGGCAGCCGTGCCAGGAGCGCCGCCATCTCCTCGAAGGTGGACCCCAGCACCGTCCCCTGGCCGGCGGTCAGCTCCATCAGTAGCCGCGTCTCCCCGGGCTCCGCCTCCAGCGCCTCGGCGATGGCGTCCGCGTTGCGCGCCAGCCCGCTGGCGCGGTCGTCCATGTAGTTCCCGGGGTGCGACACCAGCGCGTCCAGCCCCAGCGCATGGCACCGCCGCAGCTCCGCGCGAAAGCTCTCCAGCGAACGGGCCCGCAGCGCGGGATCGGGGGACGCCAGGTTGATCAGGTACGAGTCGTGCGCGCACAGCCAGCGCACCGCCGTCCCCCCCATCGCCGCGCGGAAACGCGTCGCCTCCTCGTCGGACACCTCGCGCTCCGCCCACCGATTGGCCTGCTTGGTGAACAGCTGCGCCCCGGTGGCGGCGATCTCCAGGCAGCGGGCGGCGGCTTCCCAGGTCCCCCCGGCGATGGACACATGCGCCCCCAGGGGGGCGCGATCGACGGGGGCGGCGTCGGGTGCGGTGGCGGCGGGTGCGGCGGACTCGGCAGGCATGCCGACAGTCTAATCCGGCGCGCCAGCCGTGCGGCGCAGCCACGGCAGCGGGTCCACGGCGCGCCCCTTGGGACGGAGCTCGAAATGGAGGTGCGCCGGCAGCGCCGGGTCCGACGCGCCCACCGTCCCGATCACCTCCCCGCGGGCCACGCTCTGCCCGCGCCGCACCGACAGCTGCCCCAGCGAGCCATACACCGTGTAATCGCCGTCGCCGTGCTGCACGATGACGGTGGGGCCGTACGTGCTCACCGGTCCGGCCACCGCCACCTCGCCGTCGGCCACCACGCGCACCGGCGTGCCCACCGGGGCGCGGATCCCCACGCCGTTCCAGCGCACCGGAATGTCGGGGCGCCCCGGTGACCGGCCAAACGAGTACAGGAGACCGCCGGTCACGGGCCATTCCAGCCGCCCCCGGTCGGCGGCCGCCAAGGCGGACCCCCGCGCGGCACCGCCGGACGAGGCGCGCAGCGACTCCGCAGGCGGGCGCACGGCACCGGCCGGAGCGGTGGCCGCGGGGCGCGCACCGCCACCCTCGTCCCCGGCGGGCCCTGCCGGGACGGGGCCGTCCCCGCCGCCCAACCGCACGAGGCGCGCCCGCGCTCGCTCGGTGCTGGTGGCCACGGCCGCCAGACTGCGCGCGCGATGCCCCTCCAATTCGGCCAACCGCTGCACCTCCCGCTCCTTCTCCGCGCGCGTGCGCTGCACGTCCAGCCGCAGCCCCTCCAGCGCGCGCCGCTGCCGCGCCGCGCCGGCGCGCAGCCGCTCCACACCCCGCACCAACTCGCGATCGTGCGCGGCCGCGTCGTGGAGGTACTTGTAGCGGGCCACCAGCCCCGCGAACGACTGCGCCGACAGCAGCACCTCCACCGGGTGGAGCTGCCCGCGCTTGTACACCGCCGCGATCCGGCGGTGGAGCGTCTCCCGCTTCGCCGCCAGCTCCCCTTCCGCACGGCGCAGCGAGCGCTCGGCCCGCAACACCAGCACCCCGATGTCGGCCATCTGCCGGTCGAGCGTCTCCAGCAGCCGGGCCGTGGCCGCCCGCTGCGCCTCGAGGTTGGCCAATTCATCGGTCAGCGAGGTGGCGGTCCGCTGCAGCAGCCCCATCTGCGCCTCCAGCGCCTGCCGCTCGCGCCGCAAGGCAACCACCTCCTCCGGCACCGTGCGCCCGCGCGCATCCCCGGGCACCGGGGGCGCGCCCTGGCCCGGCACCGCGCCGCCCGGCAGGAGCGCCAGCATCAGCGCCAGCATCAGCGCCCCCAGCGCCGCGACCCCCCGGCGCCTCACCCCTCGCGCCACTCCACGCGCAGGTGCCGGTTGACCGACAGCCAGCTCCCCGCCAGCCCCAGCCCTCCACCAGCCACCAGGGCCAGCGCCGCCTGCCACGGGGCGAAGAACTGCGTGGGCACCAGCAGGTGACTGGCGGCCACGTGCACCCCCCACGTGGCGCCCACGGCCAGCGTCCCCCCCACCAGCCCCTTCGCCGCCCCGTCCAGCAGGTACGGGAGGCGGATGAAGGCGTCGGTGGCCCCCACCAGCCGCATGATCTCGATCTCGCGCGTGCGGGTGAGAATGGCCATGCGGATGGTGCTGCCGATGAGCAGCAGCGCCACCACCGCAAAGGCGCCCCCCAGCAGCGTGGCCGCCACCCCCGCCGCGGTGCGCAGCCGGTGCAGCTTTTCCACCCATTCGCGGCCGTAGCGCACCTCCTCCACCTGCGGCAGCGCCTCCGCCTGCGCGGCGATCGCCTGCACCTGCGCCGGCGTCCGCGCCGTCGGGGTCAGGCGCACCTCCAGCGAGGCCGGCAGCGGCGTGCCCTCGAGGAGGTCGCGGAACTCCTCCAGCTCCACCCGGGCCCGTCGCAGCGCGGAGTCGCGGCTCACGTACCCCACCGACGCGACGCCGGGGAGCGAGGCCAGGGCGCCGCGCACCGTCTCCACCGCTTCCGCCGGCACCGAATCGGCCAGGAACGCGCGCACTTCCACGCGGTCCTCCAGCACGCCCAGGGACGCCTGCAGGTTCATCGCGACCAGCGCGAACAGCCCGAAGGCGAAGAGCGACAGCGCCATGGTGCCCACTCCCAGCAGCGCCAGCAGCGGGGCCCGCCGCACCCCCAGCCACACCTCCCGCAGCGCGAGGCGCATGGCTCAGCGCCTCCCGCCCTGTCCCACCGCCAGCTCCCCGCGCGGGGCCAGCTCGGCGGTGCCGTCGTGCACCAGCGCCCCCTCGCGCAGCAGCAGCAGGCGGCGCCCCGCGCGGCGCACCTGCGCCACGTCGTGCGTGGCCATGAGCACCGCCGTCCCCTGCGCATGGATCTCGTCCAGCAGCTGGTGGACGGCCGCCGCGGCGCGCGGGTCGAGGTTGCCGGTGGGCTCGTCGGCCAGCAGCAGCACGGGGTCGTGCACCAACGCCCGCGCGATGGCCACGCGCTGCTGCTCGCCCCCCGACAGCTCGTGCGGAAAGGCGCGGCCGCGAGCCGCCAGCCCCACCTGCGCCAGGCGGTGCGCGGACCGCGCCCACACTTCCTGACGGGGCACGCCGGTGACTTCCAGCGCGAAGGCCACGTTCTGCTCCACCGTGCGGTCGGGGAGGAGGCGGAAGTCCTGGAACACCACCCCCAGCCGCCGCCGCAGCACCGGCACCTCCCGCGGGCGGATGGTGGTGCTGGAAAACCCCGCCACCTCCACGATCCCCTCGGTCGGGGCGTCGATCATGGCCACCAGGCGCAGCAGGGTGCTCTTCCCCGAGCCGCTGGCTCCCACGACGTAGGCAAACTCGCGACGGGCCAGCGTGAAGGAGACGGGCCTGAGCGCCACCCCCGTGCGCGGGTAGGCGCGGGATGCCCGGTCGAGGCGCACCAGCGGGTCCGTCACCATGCCGGCGCGTCCAGCGTCAGCACCGGATGGCCCGCGCAACGTTCGAAGGGCCCGCCGGCCATGTCAGGCGCGCGCCGGGGCGTCGGTGTCCAGGCGCACGATGCGCACCAGCTCGGAGGGGGAGGCCCCGACCACGTCGCGCAGCACCACGCCGCCGCGCGGCAGCGTGTCGTCCACCGCCACCACGGCCAGCTCCGCGCGCCGCGGCGTGAGGACGCGCACCAGCTCCCCGTCGCTCACCAGGCGGATCACCGCGTCATCGCTGCGCAGGCGCACCATCGGCCCCCGCTCCGCGTCCCCGGCGCGCGTGCTGATGAACCCCACCACCTGCAGCGGCGGGGCGAAGCCGCTGAACATCCCCAGCTTCCCCCCGGAGGCGGGGGGCGGCGCGCCCTTGCGACGCGGGAACAGGCCCATCAGTGCTCCTCCCTCAGGCAATCCACGTGATCCCGCATGACACCGCCATGGCACCGCCCGCGCGCCCGGCGCCGGTCACGCCGCGTCCTTGCGCACCGGCGGGGGACCGGGGACGGCAAACTCCTCGCCACCGCGCATGAGCAGGCGCCGCGCGCACAGCCGGTCCAGCATGGCGGCCGCCCCGGCCTCGTCCACGGCCAGCAGCCCGGCCACCACCGCCGCCGGTGCGGGGCCGTGGTCGCGCACCGCCTCCCAGTGGCGCCGCTCGTCCGCCTCCACCGCCCCGAACAGCTCGGCCTCCCCGTCGTGCCACGACACCAGCGCCAGCGCATGGCGCGCCAGCACCACCTCGATGGGGTCGAGGTGCGCGTCCTGCAGCCCCAGAAACGTGAGGTACCCCGGCCAGGCCGGGTCGTGCCCCACGCGCAGCAGCAGCTTGGCCACGATCTCGTCGGCGCAGGAGAAGTCCAGCAGCTCCACCTGCGAGAAGTCGATCGCGGCCACCACCGGCGCCTG
>JAGWYS010000201.1 GCA_018969225.1 Gemmatimonadota bacterium
CGCCGCCGACGAGAAGCTCCGCCAGTTCAAGGAGGCGCGGCGCATCTCGGTGGCCGAGGAGCAGGCCACGGCGCAGCTCAAGCGGATTGCCGCCGCGCAGGGCGCGCTGGACCAGCTGGAGGTGGAGCGCGACGCGCTGGCGCGGCTCCTGGCGCTGGTGGAAGCGCGCGCGAAGGGGGAGAGGGACCCGGCGGCGTGGCGCCAGCTGGCCACCTTCCCCTCGCTCATTGGCAACCGCGGCGTGCAGGATGTCCTGATGGTTCTCCTGGAATTGGAGAACCAGCGCAGCGCTTTGGCCGTGCGCCGTGCCGCCGGCAACGATGAAATGCGGCAGCTCGAGGGGCGCATCGCCGAGCTGGAGCAGCAGCTGCGGCGCGTGGGGACGCAGTACCTGGAGAGCCTGGGGGAGCAGGTGGGGGTGGCCACCGCCACCGTCAAGGCGCTCACCGCCGACCTGGACGCCTTCCCCAAGGATGAGATGGCGCTGGTGCGGCTGGTGCGCGACCGCACGCTGCTGGCCGAGGGGTACGCCCTGCTGAAGAAGCAGCTGGTGCAGACCGAGCTGCAGGCCGCCATGCGCACCGACCTGGTGCAGGTGGTGGACGCGCCGCGCGTGGCCGATGCGCGCAACCCCGCCTTTCCGCGCACCGCCGTTCAGCTGGTGCTGGGGGCCATCCTGGGGGCGGCGGTGTCGGTGGTGCTGGCCTTTGGCGGGGTGCTGCTGGGCGCGTCGGCATCGGGGGGCACCCACGCCAGCAGCAGCAGCACCCAGAAGGTGGGTTCGGCCAGCGTCGAGTAGAACACGCCAAAGAGCAGCGCCGCGGCCACGGGAGCCCGCGTGGCCGCCGGGCGCAGCGACGCGGCCAGCAGCGTCAGGAGCGCCAGCATCCCCGCCACCCCCATTTCGGCAAACGCCCCCACGTACAGCGAGTGGAAGTTGCCGTAGCGGTCGCCGGGGAAGAAATCCTGCAGCTCCATGTGTGCGCTGCCGTACCCGATGCCGGTGAGCGCCGCCGGCACGGAGCGCGTGCCCACATCCACCCCGCGGTTCAGCAGTCGCAGGTGGTCGCGCGCGCTCCCCTCGCGCACCGTGAACCGCTGCTGCAGCGTGCCCGCCACGTCGGCCGCCTCGTCGCGCCAGTCGGGGCGCCCCAGCAGCGCCGCCGCCCCCGCCCCCACCAGCAGCGCCACGGAGGCCACCACCGCCGGCACCACGCGCGCGTGCGCCCCTGCTCCCCCTCGTCTCGCGTGCGGTGTGCGCGCGTCAGGACGCGCGAACGCGCGCCACCGCGCCACCGCCGTCACCAGGGCCATCCCCCCCAGCGCCAGCAGCGCCGAGCGGCTGAGGGTGAACAGCAGGAGCAGCGCGGCCAGCGCCAGCCACCGTGCGCGGCGTGTGGGCATGGGGTCCCCCTTGGCCTCCAGCCAGCCGTACAGCAGCAACAGCAGCCCCGTGCGGTTGGCATCCAGCACCAGCCCCGACAGCCGCGGCACGATCCCGGCGTACAGGAAGGGGGTGAGGCGCACCACCGGGGTCCCCTCGGGGAGCTCGCCGGGAACGACGCCGGCCAGCACCAGCAGCTGCAGCAGCGACACCACGGCGCTCACGCCGATCCCCCACCGCGCCCCGCGCGCCAGCACCGCCGGCAGGTCGGGGCGGTCGCGCACCGACAGCAGCACCCCCGTGCTCCCCGACAGCAGCAGCAGCAGCTGCACCAGCCGCGCCGCCGACCGTGGCAGGTCGCGGCTGGCAAACACCGACGCCGTGGCGCACGCCAGCAGCACCGTCACCAGCAGCAACAGCCGCCGCGTGACCAGCGGCACCTGCAGTTCGCTCCCGACGCGCCGCCGTCGCCACCATTCGCTGGCCACCACCAGCGGCGACAGCACCAGGAACGGCGTGAGGGTGAACGGCCCCTGTGTGCCGAACAGGTCCACCCGGTCGGCCCCCAGCAGCGCCATCCATGCCAGCAGCAGCGGCACGCGCGCCCCTACTGCCGCGTGAGGCGGAAGGTCACGTGCCGCACCTCCCCCCCCGTCAGCACCAGGCCGTCCACGTAGCTGCTGCCGCGCGCCTCGGTCACCGTGTACCCCGTCGGGGGCACCACGCGTGCGCCATGCTCGTCCCCGGCCACCAGGTCGGTGGCCACCGTCACCCCTGCGGCGTCGGTGCGCTGGTCGTGCCGCAGCCCGGTGGCGATGTACACCACCACGCGCGCCCCGGCCACCGGATTGCCGGCGTCGTCCACCACCGCCACCCGCATGGCAGCGCGCGGCAGCCGCTGGAGCCGCAGCGTCACGTCGCGCGTCACGCCATCCTGCAGCACCAGGCCGTCGGCAAAGCTCTCCCCGCGCCCCTCCACCAGCCGGTAGCCGTAGGGCTCCGGGGGGGCAATGCGGGCCCCGTACTGCAGGTCGGCGCGCAGCGAGTCCACCCGCAGCACCCCCGCGCTGTCCAGCCGCGTGTCGGCCACCAGCGTCACGCCGTTGTACACCACGGCGCGGATGGGGGGCACCGGCGCCCCCTGCTGGTCCACCACGCGCAGGCGGATCGATCCCCACCCGTACTTCTCCACCACCAGCGGCACCCGCACCGTCCCCGAGGTGCGGCGCACCCGCACCCCGTCGGCAAACGCCGCGCCGCGCACCTCGGCGGCGCGCCACCCCACCGGCGGGGGGAGATACCGCACGCCATAGACGTCGCACAAGAGAGCGTCGAAGCGCTGCATCCCGTCGGCAGGAAGGGTGACCACCTGCAGGGGACCCGTTCCCTGGTACAGCTGCACCCGCCCGGGCGCCGGGCGCCCCTGTTGGTCACGCACTTCGGCCACCACGCTCCCGCCGCAGGGCGCAAAGGTGAAAGCCGCGCGCTGCGTGCTCCCCTCATCCACGATGAGCCCGTCGCGCGGCACTTGCGGCGCCTCGCCGCTGTCGCGGAACGCCACCGGGCGCGAGGCAAACACGCCGTAGTTGCCCAGCGGCAGCGCCTCGAAGGTGGCGCGCCCCGCCGCGTCGGTGCGCGCCGCCGCCAGCGGCCCCTGGGGGCCGTAGAGGTTGAGGGGGATGTCGGCCAGTCCGCGTCCGTCCGCGTCCTGCACCTGCACCGCCACGCGCCCCCGCCCTTCCTTGAGGAGCGTGAACTGCACCCCCAGTGAATCACGCGGACGCACGCGGACATTGTGCACGAACTCGGTGGACGCCGGACCGATGTACAGCCGTTCCAGCGGCAGGTACCCCGGGGGCGCGGAGATGCGCAGGCCGTACACCCCCTCGGGGACATCCTGGAACAGCACGCGCCCACTGCTGTCGCTGGTGGCATACCCCATGGGGCGGTCGCCGGTGTACAGGAGCACCCGCGTACCCGCGATGGGGGTGACGCTGTCGCGCCGCGTGACCAGCGCGGACACCGTGCCGAACAGCGGCGGCGACACGAGCGCGTCGCACCCTGCCGCGCCCAGCACCAGCGCGGCAATCGCCAGCCATCCCCACCCAGCCGCCATCCGCAACCGCCCTCTTGCCACCGTCATCCGCGCAGCACTAGGCCAAGGTGATGGAGCCATCCGCGCGATGGCACCCGCAGCTGCTGCCAAAGTGCCACCTTGCGCGGCAGCAGCGAAAGGCGGGGGAGGGCGGCGATGGCCCGCAACCGCTCGCGGTCGTGCGCCCCCAGCTCGTCCCCCAGCTGCGTCAGCAGCGCCTCGGCCAGCCGCGCCACGGCGGCCACCTGCCGGCGCACCAACGCCTGCCGAGTGCGCCACGGAAAGAACGCGCGCCACAGCGCCGGCCACGCCGTCGGCCACCACGGCCGCACCTCACGGCGGGCGCCGATGGTGTTGCCCCCATGCTGCCGGTAGGCCACAGTGGGCTCGTCCAGATGGACCGTGCGCCCGCATGCCACCGCCACGCATGCCACCCAGGCGTCGTGCATGACGTCCGGGGGCAGGGGCACGCTCCGCGCCCGCAGCGCGGCGTTGGCCAGCACCGTGCACCCGGTGACCACGTTGTGCGCCACGCGCTCCGCCAGCGGCGCCTCCAGCGCCCCCAGCCCCGCGTAGGCGCGGAAGCTGGGGGCCAGCGGACGCAACGCCTCGTCCACCACCGCCAGGTCGGTGTGCAGCAGCACGGGTGTCTCCTCGCCGCACCAGGCCTCTTCCTCGCGCAGCCGAGCCAGCGACCGCGCCAGCTTGTGCGGCATCCACACGTCGTCCTGGTCGGCAAAGGCCAGGTAGCGCGCATCGGGCGCGCCCCGCTCCCACAGTCGCCCGAAGCTTCCCGCCGCCCCCAGCCGTTCGCCGTCGGCGGGGAGCAGGACGATGCGCGGGTCGTTGGCTGCCAGCGCCGCCAGCAGCGCCACGGTGCCGTCGGTGCTGCCGTCGTCGCGCACCCACAGCCGCCACGCTGGGTGCGTCTGCCGTTGCAGCGATTCCACGAAGGCCGGCAGGTACGCCGCCCCGTTCCAGGTGGCGCAGAGGATGTCGATGACCGGATCGGGTTCCGGCGATCGCGACCCGAACGCCGCGGGGTTCATGCGCGGACGCGCTCCCGCCCGCGGTAGGCGACCGCCAGCACCGCCACCATCGTCCCCTCGGCGGCCAGCACCGCCACCGTCATCCCCTGCGCACCCCAGCGGGGCACCAGCGCCGCCACCAGCAGCAGGTTCGTCACCCCGGCCAGCGCCGTGCCGCGCAGCAGCACCCCGTCGCGGCGGGCGGGGAGCGCCCAGTAGAACCCCAGCACGGTGGCCACGGTCACCAGCGGCAGCAGGGCCGACAGGGCTTGCAGCACCGGCACCACGCCGGCGTACCCGGCCCCGAACACCAGCGGCACCAGCGGTGGGGCGGCAGCCACGACCACCGCCGCCGCCAGCAGCGATCCACCGCCCAGCCACCGGAGGAGCCGGCTCACGGTGTTTTCCCATTCGGGCGCGCCGTCGGCGTGCCACCGTGCCAGCCTGGGGAGGAGGGCGCGCGAGAGGGGCTCCAGGAAGTTGAGCGCGGCGCGCACCAGCCGGTCGGCCGCGCCGTAGGCTGCCACTGCGGCCACCGGCGCCAGCGCCCCCAGCAGCAGCAGGGCGCCGGTCTGGTACACGGCGCCAAGGGCCCGGAACGCAAACAGCGCCCGCGCTCGCGAAAGCGAGCGCCAGGCGCGCGTATGCCACCCCGGTGGCGGCGGCAGTTCCCGCCGCAGCACCCCCCACAACCACCCCAGCGCCACCGCGCCGGTTCCTCCCTGCAATGCCAGCACCCGCCAGCCGTGTGCCGGCTCATGCACCACCAGCACCACCCCAAGCGCGGCAGCCACGCGGGCCATCGTGTCCACCAGCAGGGCGGCGCGCAGGCGGCCAAGCGTTGTCCCCACGGCGCGCGCACCCCCGGAGCGGGCCACAAAGGCCCACAGGGGCGACACCCCACGCGCCACGGCGGCCACCGCGGCCCATGCGGCCAGCGACGGATTTCGCCGTAGCGGAGGGAGGAGCAGCACCGCCACCCCGGTCACCAGCAGCGCGGCGGGCACCAGCAGGAGCTTCCCCGCCTGCACTCCCCACACCACGGCCCCCTGCTCTTCGATGGGGGCGCTCCCTACCGCGCGCGCGCCATCCAGGTCGCTGGCAAAGTCCAGCAGCAGCGCCACCCACGCCACCAGCGCCTGCGCCAGCAGTACCGCTCCCCACGCGTCGGCCCCCAATGTGCGCGCCAGGTAGGGGATGGTGGCCAGCGGGGCGGCCACGGCCAGCGCATTCCCCGCCGTGAGCGCCGCCACCGCGTGGCGGAGGGGGAGGGGCGGGGCGCCGGAGACGCTACTCCCCTCCGGGGTGCACCACGGCCCGCACCGTGGCCAGCAGGATGCGCAGGTCACCCAGCAGCGAATGGCGGCGCACGTAAGCCAGCTCCATCTCGGCGCGCAGCGGGTACGCCACGCCGTGGCGCCCGTTGGTCACCCATGCGCCAGTCAGCCCCGGGCGCACGCTCAGCAATTGCAGCACCGTCCCCTGGTAGTGCGCCAGCTCTTCGGCCACCACCGGGCGCGGGCCCACCAGCGACATCTCCCCCACCAGCACGTTCCACAGCTGCGGCAGCTCGTCCAGGCTGCTGCGGCGCAGCCACCGTCCCACGCGGGTGATGCGCGGGTCCAGCGACTCGGGGAGCTTGTAGTCGTTGGCCTCGTAGGCCGCCCGCAGCGCCGAGTCCTGCTCCAGCCGCGCCTCGGCGTCGGCGTGCATGGTGCGCAGCTTCCAGCAGCGGAAGCGGCGCCCGCCCACCCCCACGCGTTCGTGGCCGAAAAAGGGGGAGCCATGGGAGTCCAGGCGAATCGCTGCCGCCAGCAGCGCCAGCAGGGGGGCCGTGGCCAGCAGCCCCGCCGAGGCCACCAGCAGGTCCAGCGCCCGCTTGACGCCGGCGGCCAGTGCGCCTGGGGCGGGGGGGACCATTTCCACCACGGGGACACCGCGCACCCAGGTGACCGTGGGGGCCAGCGCCCCCGAGCGGCCCACGGGGGCCGGCACCAGCAGCCGGCACCCCAGTGCGATGGCCACCTCCCCCAGCGCCACCATCATGCGCGGCCCCACCGTGCCCGCCACCAGCAGGGCACTGGCGTCATGCTGGCGCGCGGCCGCCCGGATGGCGTCGGCCGGGACGCGGGCCGGGTCGTCGGGGTTGGCGTCGTCGCCGGGGGGGGCAATGGGGACGATGGCCAGCACCGAGAGCGGGCCATCCCCCGCCAGCAGCGGCCCCTGCAGCAGCTGCGGCACCTCGCCGTCGGCCCCCACCAGTACCGTGGCCAGCGCCTCGGGGACGCCCCCGGCGCCCCCGGTGCCGCCGTTCCCGGTGCTCCCCTGGGTCGTGCTCCCGGGTTTGGCGCGGCCCGG
>JAGWYS010000009.1 GCA_018969225.1 Gemmatimonadota bacterium
CGGTGACGTCTTCGACGTGCGGCGCCCCCTGTTTGTCTGGCGCGCCGCGCGGGTGGCGCCTGCCGCCGGGGCATGGCGCTTCGACCTGGAGATCATCACAGGGGGCCGTCCGGCGGTGAGCTCCGGCGGGCTGGTGGACACGCTCTTCCGGCCGCCGGTGGACCTGCAGGCGAACACGTCATACCGATGGGCCGTGCGCGCCTATCGCCCGGGAGGGGAGTCCGTGCGGGTGGCCAGCGCGGGGTCGTTCAGCATCGTGGATCCGCCGCTCCCCACCAGCACGCTCCTCTACCAGAACTTCCCCAACCCCTTCCCGTCGGCATCGGGGTTCGCCACCTGCTTCTGGTTCGACGTCGGGGAGCCGGGGGCGCGCCTCCGGCTCGACATCCGCAATCTCCGGGGGGAGTTCGTGCGCACCATCATTCCGGCCGAGGACGGGGTCGAGCGGTTTGCCGCGGGGCGGTACGGTCGCGGCGCGCCGGGGGCCGGGAGCAGCTGCGACAACCGCTTCACGTGGGATGGCACGGCTGCCGATGGTCGCACCGTGGACGCCGGCGTCTACCTCGCGCTGTTCACGGTGGACGGTGGCCGCCCGACGGTGCGGCGCATCCTGTTCCGGGGACGCTGAGCCGGGGGCGCCTGTGGCGGGCTATATTGGGGCGTCTTCCTCCCCTTTGACCTCCGAGGCGGTTCCATGCTGGTCGTGATGTCCCCCCGCGCGCTCCCCGCCGACATCGAACGCGTCTGCGACGAGATCACCCGCCAGGGGTTCAAGCCACTCCCCATGCCCGGCGCCACGCGCACGGCCATCGGCCTGCTCGGCGACGATGCCAAGGTGGACTGGGGGTATATCGAGGGGCTCCCCGGGGTGGCGAGCGTCCTCATCGTGCAGAAGCCGTTCCGGCAGGCGGCGCGGGAATGGAAGCCGGAGAACACGGTGGTGGAGATCGCCCCCGGGGTGCGCTTCGGCGAGGGGCCCATCCCCGTGGTGGCGGGGCCCTGCTCGGTGGAGAGTGAGACCCAGATCCTGGAGGCCGCGCGCGCGGTGCGTGCAGCCGGCGCGGTGGCACTCCGCGGTGGCGCGTTCAAGCCGCGCTCCTCCCCGTACGCCTTCCAAGGGCTGGGCGTGCGCGGGCTGGAACTGCTGGCGCTGGCGCGCCGGGAAACGGGGCTGGCCATCGTGACCGAGGCCATGGACGAACGCGGCGCCGACCTGGTGGCGGAGCATGCCGACTGCATCCAGATCGGCGCGCGCAACATGCAGAACTACGCGCTCCTCAAGCATGTGGGGCGGTTGGGGCGCCCCGTCCTCCTCAAGCGCGGGCTGTCCGCCACCATCAACGACCTGTTGCTCTCGGCCGAGTACATCCTGGCCGAGGGCAACGCGAATGTCATCCTGTGCGAACGGGGCGTGCGCACCTTTGACAGCGCCACCCGCAACATGTTCGACCTCACCGCCATCCCGGTGGTGCAAAAGCTGTCGCACCTGCCCATGGTGGCGGATCCCAGCCATGGCACGGGGCTCAGGGGCATGGTGACGCCCATGGCGCGCGCGGCCGTGGCGGCGGGAGCCGATGGCATCCTGGTGGAGGTGCACCCCGCCCCGGATCAGGCGCTCTCCGACGGCGCCCAGACGCTGTTCCCGGACCAGTTCGCCGAGCTGGTGCGCCAGCTCCGCGCCATCGCCGCGGCCATCGGACGGGAGCTCGCCACGCTGCCTTCACCGGCGTAAGCCGGACGGCGCGCGCATGGTGCGCCGCGGCTGGCGCCGTGTCCGCCGCCACGCGGGGCACTTGGCGCGGTGGCGCGGGTATCTTGGATCATGCACCTGATCCGCCGTGTCGTTCGGGCGTCCCGACCGGGGCGCCCCGTGAGGTGGCCGGTGGTGGCCGCCGCGTGCGCCCTGATCGCCACGGGCGCGCCACGCTCCGGAGCGGCCCAGGGGACCAATCCGGGCCCCGGGCCGGGAGGCCCCATGCCGGGGCCCTCTCCGGCGATGGCCCTCGCCGCCTATGAGCGGGTAGCCGCCACGTGGAGCGCCACGCGAAGCCTGGAGGCGCGCTTCGAACAGCAGGTGATCAACGCGTTGGTGGGGCGCACCGCCACCTCGCGGGGGGTCTTTCGGCAGCAGCGTCCCAACAAGGTGGCCATCACCTTCACGGATCCGGCGGGCGACCAGGTGGTGGGGGACGGACGGTCGCTGTGGGTCTACCTCCCCAGTAGCGCCCCGGGGCAGGTGCTGAAGCTCCCCGCCGACGCGGACGGTGCGGTGGTGGCCGACCTGTTGTCGCAACTGCTGGAGACGCCGCGGCAGGCGTTCCAGGTGGGGGGCGGCGAAGCCGTCGAGGTGCTGGGGCGCCCCACGCGACGGGTGGTGCTCCAGCCGCGGTCGGGCGCGCGAGTCCCCTTCACGCGCGCGGTGCTGTGGCTGGATGAAGGGGCGTCGCGCCCGCTCCGGGTGCAAGTGGCCGATCCGCAGGGCGTGGAGCGCACCATCACGCTCACCAGCTGGCAGGCCGACGCAACGCTGCCGGCCGACGCGTTCCGCTTCGTGCCCCCCCGGGGGGTGCGAGTCGTGACCTCGCTGCCTGGCGGCGTGTAGGACCCGATTCTCCGCGAGCATCCGGGGGTGGGAAGGGCGCGTCGCCCTCCCCGCCCGGCCGTGGTCAGGGGGGGGACTTCGGGAAGGCGTCGGCCGGCATCCGCGCCTGCTGCAGCAGCGATGCGGCGCGCAGGAGCGCGGCATCGTCGCGACTGCGCCGCCGGAACTCCCCGTCGGCGCCAAACGCCACCCGTGCCATCTCGTAGCCCAGCGACCGCGCCACCCACGGCGCGGCCCCGTCAAAGACGGCCTTGGGGGGCGCCACGCCGCGACGCTCGAGGTCGCGGTAGACGGCCGCCAGCATGGCCGCCGTGACGGAGTCATCGGGGGTGCGCATGCGCGACCGCTCCTGCTGCGCCTGACGGGCCAGCGCGTCGCGATAGGCCCCGAAGTGGCGCCCCATCGCGCGGGCCAGCACCTGCACCGGCAGGGGCAGCGCCGAGTCGCCCACCGCCACGTCGGGGCTGATGCCGCCACCGCCGACCACGGTGCGTCCCCCCGCCGTGCGGAAGCGCGGCCGAATGGTGTCGGTGCGGGCCGCATCCTCTCCGGCGCCCGAATCGGCTGAAGGGGGGGCCGGCGGATTGATGCTGCGACCGAGGGGCGTGTACCACCGGGCCGTGGTCAGCCGCAGGGCTCCTCCTGCCGTGAGGGGATACACCTGCTGCGCGCTCCCCTTGCCGAAGGTGGTGGCGCCCACCACCACGGCGCGGTCATGGTCCTGAAGGGCGCCGGCCACGATTTCCGAGGCGCTGGCGCTGGCGCGGTCCACGAGCACGGCCAGCGGCAGGGTGGGCCAGCGCTGGGGCTGGCTGTCCGCAAAGACCTGGGGCGGTACCCCAGGCCGACCGCGCAGCTCGACGATCTGCTGTCCGCGATCGAGGAACAGGTCGGCCACCGCCACCCCCTGCTCGAGCAGCCCGCCGGGATTGCCCCGGAGGTCCAGCACCAGCGCGCGCGCGCCCAGCCGCACCACCGAATCCACCGCGGCCGCCACCTCGGGCGCCGTCTGCGCACTGAAGGCGTTGACGTCCACGTACCCCACGCCGCCCGGAAACAGCGCGACATGCTGGACGGCACGCCAGTGCACGGCATCCCGCACCAACGTGAAGGAGAGCGGCTGGCCTCCCCGATCGACCGTGAGGGCCACGGACGAGCCGGCGGGGCCGCGAATGGCCCGCAGGACCTCCTCCAAGGTCCAGCCGACGGTGGACTCGCCACCCACGGCCACGACGCGATCGCCGGGCTGCATGCCGGCCAGGTGGGAGGGCGCCCCTGGCGCCGTCTCGATGACCACCGGCCATCCATCACGGACGTCCACCTGCAACCCCACGCCGGCGTACGTGCCGGCGATCCGCTCGTTCAGCCGCCGCACCCGGGATTCGGACAACAGGACGGTATAGGGGTCGTCGAGCTCCCGCAGCACACCGCGCGCGGCGCGCGCGAAGAGCGCGCTGTCGGTCAGCGTGTCCACGTACCGGTTGCGGATGGTGGAGAAGACCTGTTCAAACAGCTGGGGCCCCGCCACCGGCCGTCGCCTCGGCTGGGGTACCTCGGCCAGGTCGCGGCCCACCCACCACCCACCAAAAGCCAGCAGGGCCAGGAACGCCCCGCCAGCGGCCAAGGCCCGTCCGCGCCGGCGCGGCGCGCCGGGAGTTGCCGGAAGCTCGTCAGGCACGTGAGGCCGCTCCCGCCGCCATGGCGTCGACGTTGACCGGCACCACGCCCTCGAGCGCACGGCGGCACCGCGCCGTGACCTCGTCCGGCGTCCCCGAGGCGTCCACCCCGGTCACCGGCCCCACCTCGGGGTGCGCCGCCTGCCACGCGGGGTGCAGCGCCTCGGCAAACGCGGCCTCGACCCGCGCGTGAAACGCCAAGTCCTCCCGCTCCATCCGATCCGCGCCGCCGCGCGCGCGGGCGCGATCCAACGCATGCGGCAGCGGCAGCCGCAGCACCAGGGTGCGGTCGGGGACGAGCCCGTCGGTGGCGACGGCATTGATGGCGCGCAGGGCAGGCACCGGGATGCCGCGACCCGCCCCCTGGTACGCATACGTGGACAGCAGGAACCGATCCACCAGCACCACCGCTCCTCGAGCCAGCGCCGGGCGGACGACCTCGCGCACCAGCTGCGCCCGGGACGCCGCAAACAGGAGGGCCTCGGCCTCAGGCGCCAACGCCGCCTCCGGATCCAGCAGCAGCGCGCGCACCCGGTCCCCGGCCGCCGTTCCCCCGGGTTCCCGCACGGCCACCACGTCGTGCCCATCCGCCCGCAGCGCCGCGCCGACCCGCTCCCACTGGGTGGTCTTTCCCACCCCTTCCCCGCCCTCGAGGACCAGCAGGCGCCCCCGCCCCTCGCGCACGGCCCCGGTCACGCGAGGATGATCGGGCTGGCGGCCCCGGTGCGGATGCCCTCGCTGATCCACTGGTTCACGCGCAGCATCAGCTTGTCGAAGTTCTCCTGCGCCGCCACCGCCCGCTGGTAGGCGGGGTTCCCCTGCACCTGCTGCAGCAGGTCATCCAGCTGCGCTTCGGCCTCTTCCGGGGGGTGCCCGCCACGGTCGATCACCGATTGCGCCTCCTTGCGGATCTGCTCCATCTGGCGGAGGATCGTCGCCGCCTCGCGGTCGTTGCCCAGCGCCTCGCTGGTGCGCCGCATGGCCTTGTACTCCTCACTCTGGCCGATGCTCCGGCCGAGGTCCTTCGCCTTGTCTTCGAGCATGCGTGCGCCCTCCCGGGGGCGTTCAGGGTGTCGTGAAGGAATCCGTCGCGTCGCCGGGGAGCCCGGCACGACGCGCCACCAGCACACGGTCGCGACCAGCGAGGTCACGGACCAACCGCTCGACGGTCAGCCCCGCCCCGCGGGCCAGCGCCGCCGTGTCCGCCGCGCGTCGGGCGTCCACTTCCAGCACCAACCAGCCGCCAGGCTCGAGGTGCGCGGCCGCCCCGGCACACAGGGCCCGATACCGGGCCATGCCGCCGTCCGCCGCGAACAGTGCCACCGGCGGTTCCCAGTCGCGCACGCCGGCCGACAGCGCCGTCGCCTCGTCATACGCAATGTACGGTGGGTTGGCGACAATGATGCGCGCGCGGACACCGGCGAGCGGCGCGTAGTCCGCCCCCAGGCGAAACTCGACCGGCGCCATCGGGCGCCCGGTCGGGGGGCGGCGGGCCACGGCGTCAGCGTTGACGCGGGCCACCTCCAGCGCGTCGGCGGACACGTCCGTGGCGATGACCCGGGCTAACGCCCCCTCGGTCGCCAGGCTGAGCGCGATGGCCCCTGAGCCGGTGCCCACATCCACCGCCACCCCGCCGGGGTGGGCGACCACGCACGCCAGAGCCTCCTCCACCACCCCCTCGGTCTCGGGGCGGGGGATCAACACCCGGGGATCCACCCGAAGCTCCAAGTGCCGGAACGCGGCCGTCCCCACGCAGTAGGCCAGCGGCTCGCCGGCGGCCCGCCGCACGGCGGCCGCCTCCACGCGCGCCACCGCCTCCGGCGTGAGGTCGTCGTCGGCCGACCGCCAGGCGGCGGGGGCGCGCCCCAGCACCGCGTCCACCAGCCAGCGCGCCTCGCGCGCGGCATCGGCGCGCACCTCCGGTTCGAGGCGGGGCGCCTGCGCCAGCCGCGCCGCCACGGCGGCGCGCAGCCCGGACAGGGTCGGGGGCGCCGCCACCGTCACCCCTGCAGCGTCTCCTCGGCGTTCGCCAGGGCGAGCGCCTCCAGGAACGGGGTGACGTCGCCGTCCATCACGCGGCTGATGTCGTAGAGCGTGAGCCCGACGCGGTGGTCGGTCACGCGCCCCTGCGGGAAGTTGTAGGTGCGGATCTTGGCGGAGCGGTCGCCGGTGGACACCTGCGACCGCCGCAGGCGCGACCGCTCGGCCTCCTGCTCGGCCAGCCGGCGGTCGAGCAGGCGGGCGCGCAGCACCTCCATCGCCTTGAGCTTGTTCTGCAGCTGCGACTTCTGGTCCTGCTGCGACACCACGATCCCGGTGGGGATGTGGGTGATGCGGACGGCCGAGTCGGTGGTATTGACGCTCTGCCCGCCGGGCCCGGAGGAGCGGAAGACGTCGATGCGGAGCTCCTTGTCCTCGATACGCAGGTCCAGCTCCTCCGCCTCGGGGAGCACGGCCACGGTGGCGGCCGAGGTGTGGATGCGTCCCTGCGACTCGGTGGCCGGCACCCGCTGCACGCGGTGCACCCCCGACTCCCAGCGGAGCACCCCGAACGCCCCGTCGCCGGCCACGCGGAACACGGCCTCCTTGATCCCGCCCACCGACCCTTCGGCAAAGCTGATCGGCTCGATCCGCCACCCCCGCCGCTCGAGGAAGCGGGTGTACATCCGCACCAGGTCCGCGGCAAACAGCCCCGCCTCATCCCCCCCGGTGCCAGCCCGGATCTCCATGATGGCGGGGCGGTCGTCCAGCGGATCGCGCGGAATGAGCAGCGGGAGCAGCGCCTTCTCCAGCCCTTCCTGCTCCCCTCGCAGCCGCTCGACCTCCGCGCGCCCCTCCGCCGCCATCTCCGGATCATCGCCATCGGCCAGCTCGCGCGCGTCGGCCACCTCGCGCTCCACCCGCGTCAGGCGCTCCCCCACCCGCACCACCTCGGCCAGCCGGTGGTGCTCACGCCCCAGCTCGGCGAGGCGCGGCGCATCGCGCACCACCTCCGGATCGGCGAGGAGCTGTTCAACCTCGGCGGCGCGGCGCAACGCGTCGGCCAGGCGGTCACGCAATGGGGACGACATGCGGGGGCGGTGCGGGGAATGGGCGCGGGGCGCGACGGCGCACCTGCGCGACGGCGCACCGGAACGGCGCGGAGGAACCGGGGCACGTGTCGTGCAACGCCACGCCCGGACCGGGGAGCGCGACTCCCGTCAGCCGCAGCCTCACCCAACGCGCCACGACAGCCGGATGCCGTGAAAGATAACGACCGCCACCCTGCGGCCGGCATCCCCGGCCTTCCCCTGGATCGCGTGGCCGAACTGCTGGCCACCGCGCCGCTGTTCCGCGAGCTCGACCGGGACGCGCTGCGCGCGCTGGCGCTGCGGGCCCGCGAGCAGAAGGTGCCGGCCGGGACCGTGGTGGTGGCGGCGGGGGAGCCGCCCGAGTGGCTGTCGCTGCTGCGCAGCGGGCGTGCGGAACTGTCGGTGCCCGCCGACGCCGGCGGCGGGGCGGTGCGGTTGCAGGAGCTGCACCCCGGGGCAGTGCTGGGCGAGCTGTCGATGCTGACCGGGCGGGCCGCGCTCACCCAGGTGGTGGCCACCGCGCCGGCCACCCTGCTGCAGCTGCGGCGCAGCGACCTGCGCCGCGTGGTGGACGAACAGCCGCGCGTGGCGTGGCACCTGGTGCGCGAGCTCGCCCGCCGCCTGCAACGCGCCGACGCCACCATCGGCAGCCTGGTGCTCCTGGATGCGCCGGGGCGCGTGGCGCGGCTGCTGCTGGAGCAGGCGCCCGCCGGAGAGCCGGCGCCGCTGGTGCGGCCCTTCACGCATCGGGCCATCGCGCGGCAGGTGGGGGCGCGCCGGGAGACCGTGACGCGCGCCCTGACCCGCTTCCGGGCGGCGGGGTACATCCGGACGGACCGGCGCCAGATCACCATCACCAACCGGGGGGCGTTGGAGGCGCTGGCCACCCCGCGTGGGCGGACCCGCTGACTGGCACGGGTGCCGCGCCGACGGTCAGGGGAGCGGCGCCCCCCACCCTCCGCCTCCAGGCGTCTCGATCGTGAGGCAGTCGCCCGGTTGCATGGTCACGCGGCACTTGGCCGGGAGCACCGCGTCATTGAGGCGGTTGATGCCACAGGCGCCTGGCAGGCCGCCGGCGGCGCCGGGGGGCGGGCGGCGACGCCGCTCGGACAGCACGGTGGCCACGCACGGCTCCAGCGCCTCGTAGCAGCGCACCACGCCGTCCCCGCCGCGGTGCCGCCCCTCCCCCCCGCTGCCGCGCCGCACCGCATAGGCCGCGACCCGCAGGGGATACGCCCGCTCCAGCGCCTCGACAGGGGTATTGCGGGTGTTGCTCATCCCCACGTGCACCGCCGAAGGCCCTGGGCCGGCAGCGCTTGCCCCCTGCCCGCCGCCCAAGGTCTCGTAGAAGCTCCATCCGGGAGCGCCCAGCGTGACGTTGTTCATGGTCCCCTGCCCAGCCGCCGGGATGGCCAGCCCCTCCACACCCCGCGACGCCGCCGCGCGAGCCAGCGCGGCCAGGCAGGTGTCGGTGAGCCGCTGTGACAGCTCCACGTTGCCGGCCGCCACCGCACTGGGGCGCCGCGCATTGGCCACGCAGTCCACGGGGATCGACAGGCGCAGGGCGCGGGCGATGCCGTCGTTGACGGGCACTTCATCATCGCACAGCACCCGCAGCACGAACACCGCCGCGGCCCGGGCCACGGCGGCCGGCGCATTGACATTGCCGGGCACAGCCGGGCTGGTCCCCGTCAGGTCGAGGTGCAGTGTCGCCTCCCGCACCGACGCCCGCACCACCACCGGGATCTCCCGGTCACCGACACCGTCCCCTTCCAGTGCGTCTTCGGCCGTCCCGTCGGCCCCCTCCAGCCCCGCCAGGCGGGCGCGCACGCGCCGTTCGGTGTAGTCCAGCAGCGCGTCGATGGCGCGGGTCAGGGGCCCGCCACCCAGCCGCCGGTGTAGCGCCCGCCACCCCTCGCGCCCCGCCGCACAGGCGGCGCGCTGGGCGCGCAGGTCGCCATCGCGCTCGGCCGGCGTGCGCACGTTGGCGAGCAGCAGGCGGCGCACATCGTCCTGGGGGCGCCCGGCACGCTCCAGGCGCACGGGCGGCACGATGATCCCCTCCTGGTACAGCTCGGTGGCGCCGAAGGGCATGCTCCCCGGGCTCATCCCCCCCACGTCGGCATGGTGCGCCCGCACGGCGGCGTACCCGATGACGGCCGTCGGATCGCCGGGATCGGCGATGGCCTCGACCATCGTGAGGTCGGGGAGGTGCGATCCCCCATGGGCGGGATCGTTGAGCAGGAACAGGTCGCCCGCCTCGGCACCCGCCGCGCGTACGGCCGCCACCGCCTCGGGCATGGCCCCCAGATGCACGGGAATGTGGGCCGCCTGCGCCACCATCCGACCGGCGGCGTCGAAGAGCGCGCAGGAGGCGTCGCGCCGCTCACGGATGTTGGGGGAGAGGGCGCTGCGCTCCAGCAACGTCCCCATCTCCTCGGCCAGCATGGCCACCCCCTGCGCAAAGACGGTGAGCTCCAGCGGATCGAAGCGATCGGCCAGGGCCGGTTCGGCGACGTCGCCCGTCATGTGCCCCCCGGTGTGGAGATGGGCCGTGCGCCATGCGGCAGGCCGGCGCGGTGCAACGCCTCCTCGCAGCGCGCCATCCAGAGGGCCTGCAGCTCCGCCATGCGCGCCCCGCGCCCTCGGTCAGGAGCCATGGACAGGAGCCCCTGCGCCGATGGGTGCGGCAGTGGTGCCAGCACCAGCCCCTGGGAGCCCTCGGTGTCCATCACCCGGGCCATGGTGCGTGCCGCCACCCGCCCCAGCGCCACCACGCCCTGCACTCCCCGGGCGCGCAGCGCCGTCAGGTCGCGGTCGAGCCGGGAGAGGTTGGCCGGCCCCTCCAGCTCCGCGCGCGTGGGGGCGCGGAAGCGGTGTCCGTCATTGGTGGGACAGGCAGGCCAGGCGTTACCCACGGCCACCCCGTGCAGCAGCGGCTCCAACCCGTCGGCCGCCAGCCGGGCGCCATCCCACGGCCCGTCAGCGACCCTGGCTGGCACCGTGGCAGCGCCCACGCGCTCCAGCACGGCATAGAGCAACGCCCCCGCCGCATCACCCCAGAACGGGATGCCGCTCTTGTCGGCGCCACGCGGTCCCGGCGCCTCTCCCACCACCAGCACGTGCACCGGGCCGGTGGACGGGGCATGCATGGGCACCGCGGCGCCGCGGATGCGCCCGCTCACCGGTCCGCCTCCAGCATCCAGCCGCCCTGCGGCATGGCGCGCCCGGTCCACCCGGCGGGGATGTGCATCGTGGCATCTGGGAGGCGCACCACGGCTGGTCCGCGCACGGTGCGGTCCATCATCCGCCCATCATCAACCTCGGCGGGCATCGTCCCCGCACGCTCAGGGCGCCGCCACGCCACCGGCCAGGGCGTCCCTTCCAGCGCCACCCGCACGCTGATCGCCTCCACGGGCCTCGGCAGTACGAAGCCCGTGCGCGCCGCATGCCGTTCGGCAAACCGGCGGGCGATGGCCGCCCCGTCGTCACCAGGGGCCACGGGGAGGTCGATCTCATGCCCCTGCCCTTCGTAGCGCACGCGCATCCACCAGCGGGGGATGGCGCCCGGGGCGACGCCCAACCCGGCCGCTGCCGCCGTGAGGAGGCGCGCCAGCGCGTCGGCCTCGAGGGCGTCGGTGCGCGCCAGGCAGCTGACCAGCGCCTCGCGGCGCTCCGGTGCCATGGCCAACCCGAGTGCGCTCAGCACCCCCGCGTGGGGCGGCACCACCACGCGAGTCATCCCCAACCGCTCGGCGAGTCCGCAGGCATGCAGCGGGCCGCCCCCCCCGAATGCGACCAGCGGCACCTGCCGCGGATCGATGCCGCGCTCCACCGACACCCGGCGCAGGGCGCGCGCCATCGTGGCATCCGCGGTGGCCACCAGCGCCTCGGCGGCCCGTGCCACCGTCACCCCCAACGGGTCCGCCAGGGTGCCGATGGCGGCGGCCGCCCGGTCCACATCAATGGTCACCCCGCCGCTCCAGCCGCCCGGCGGGATGCGCCCCAACACCACGTGGGCATCGGTGACGGTGGGGCGCACGCCGCCGCGCCCGTACGCGGCCGGCCCGGGCGCCGCCCCGGCGCTCTCCGGACCCGCCCGCAAGGCGCCGCCTGCGTCTATCCATCCCAGGCTGCCGCCTCCGGCCGCCACCGCCTCCACCAGCACCCGAGGCAACGCGATCGGGATGCCCGCCACGCCGCCGCCGCGCTCCACCAGCGGCTCCCCCTCGTCAATCAACCCGACATCGGCGCTGGTGCCGCCGATGTCGATGGTGAGGGCGCGAGGAATGCCAAGGGCCCGCGCGACGGCGGCCGCGCCGGTCACCCCACCGGCAGGCCCCGACAGCGCCAACGCCGCCGCGTGCCGGGCAGCCTCGTTGGCCGCCAGCGTGCCGCCCGCCGACGTCATCACGCGGGGGGCGGGGAAGCCACGCGCCGCCAACCGCGCGCCCAGCGCCTCGAGGTAGCGTCGCACGGCGGGGCGCGCGTACGCCTCCGCCACCGTCGTGGCCATCCGCTCGTACTCGCGAATCTCGGGGAGCACCTCGTGCGAGCAGATCACGTCGGGGGGCGACGGCAAGTCGGCACAGCCGTCCACCAGCGCGTTGCGCAGCTGCCGTTCGTGGCGCGGGTCGGCGTAGGCGTGCAGCAGGGTGATGGCCACCGTGTCCGGGACCGCCGCACGGACCGCCGCCACCACCGACGCCGTCGCCTCCGGCGAGAGGGGGCGCAGCACACCCGTCTGCACCAGCCGCTCGTCCACCGGCACCACGGCCTCCGACGGCACCAACGGCGACGGATGATGCCGCGTGAGATCGTACAGGTGGGCCCGCTCCTGCCGGCGCAGCTCCAGCAGGTCGGTGAAGCCCGCCGTCGCGCACGCCGTCACGCGGGCCCCACGCCGCTCCAACAGGAGGTTGGTGACCACCGTGGTGCCGTGCGCCAGGTGGGCGATGGCCCCGCCGTCGATGCCCGCGGCATCCAGCGACGCCAGAACCCCCGCGGCCCGATCTTCTGGGACCGACAGCACCTTGGCGGTGAAGACGGTGCCGTCGGGGTGCACGGCCGCGAGATCCGTGAAGGTGCCCCCCACATCAATGCCCACCGCGACCCCGTGGGTGGGGGCCGCTCGATGCGCGGGAGCGGTCACGCCTGGCCCGGGAGGCGCCCGGACGGGCGGTGCCAGAGCGCCGCCAGCAGCGCCACCAGAACGGGTGCCACCAGCGCCGGCACCTCGTGACCCCCTTGCCGCCACGCGGGAAGCTGGGCGGCTGCGGCCCCCGCCAGGGAGAGCGCCACCAGCAGGGCCATCACGCCTCGCGCACTGCGGGCGCTCCCGCCGGGGCGCCACAGGGCGGCCGGCACCAGCACCGCCGCCACGAGCCAAAGCGGATGCACCTGCAGCAGAGCCAGGTTGCGACCCATGTAGGGGGCATGCCGAGTTACGGTGCCGGCCAGCAGCAGGGCGGTCCCCAGGACACCGCCCATCCCAAGCCAGGCTCCGGCCAGCACCGCGGCCAGCTGCGCGCCGCGGCGGCCGCCCCGCTCCGCCAGCCCGAGCACCAGGGTGCCCAGCAGCGCGCCAACCAGCAGCGCCTGCGGCCACCGGCGCGGCGGGGCCGCGGGGAGCGGTGCGCGCGCCGATGCCGCAAGGACCGAGTCGGCCGCCACCAACAGGCGCCCGGGCACGCCACCGGTCCCGTCGGGGCCGGGCTCCCCCTCGGCAAGGCGCAGCTGCGCCAGCTGGTCCGCCAGGTGCTCCGGCAGGAAGGCCGCCTGCCACCGCGTGAGCGGGAGGTCCGCATCGCGCCCCAGCGCGAGGTCGATCCCCGCCCAGGCGGAGAGACTGACGGCGGTGACACGCACCGACTCGCCGCGCCACGTGAGCCCGGCCGGGTGGGTGACGGCCCACGCGCGCCGGAGGACCCCTCCCAAGGCCCAGTCGAGGAGGTCGCGCACGCGGGTGCTGCAGTTGTCGTTGTAGTAGTCGTACCGGTAGTAGCGGTTCTCCTCGGCGGCGTTCCACGCGACGTAGTCGGCCACCGCCCCGCGTTGCAGCGGCGTCAGCGCCAGCGCCTGCGCGCGGATGCGCCGGTCCCGCTCGGCGTACACCGTGTTGAACAGCAGCATGGGGTAGCCGGCCATCCAGTACCGCGTGTCGCCGGTGAGGAAGCGCCCCACGAAGTTCGGCTGGTTGAAGTCGAACATCCCCCAGTTGTAGGCAACCGCCTCGCCCGTGACGGTGTCCTCGACCGCCAGCGCCACGTGGCCGAAGCGCTCGAAGACGGCGTCACCGGGGCCGTAGGTGTACAGGGTGATGCGCAGCCGAGCCCCGCGCGCCGCGCGGGCGCTGTCGAGGGACGGGAACGTTCCCGGCGGGGGCGGCGGCGCCGTGGCCGGCACGTTGTCCGGCCGGACCGCCGCCTGCGGGGTGGCCTCCGCCATCACGGGCGCGACCAGCAGGGGCAGGGCGCCCACCGCGCGCCGGAGGCGCGCCAGCAGCCCCGCGCTGGGGCGCCGCATCAGAAGCGGTGCTCCTTCCCGTCGTCGGCCGCCTTGTAGCTCGCGTCCACGATGCGCTGCAGCTGGAGCTGGTCCACGGGGGGCTCGTAGGGCGCGTCGCCGCGGATCACGGCCACGAAGTGCGCCAACTCCGCCCGGTAGCTCTGGAGGAAGGGGCTCTCGCGCGCCGCCGCCCCGGACGGGGACACGTCCACGGGGCGCCCGTTGAGCTCCTTGGTCACGCGCAGCGGAGCCAGCCGGCCACTGCCGCGCGTGCCGTGCACCTCGAACCACCAGCGGTCCTCGTCCCCGACGTACGCCCACGACACCGAGAGGTCCACCACGATGCCGCCGTCGCACTCGAGGAACAGCTGCAGCCCATCCTCCACCGCCGCCGCCCCGCGCGCCCGGCGCACGGCGGCGGAGAGGCGCACGGGCGCCGGCTGGTCCGCCAGCCACAGCGCGAGGTCAAGGAGCGGGATCCCCAGCTCCTGCAGCGCGCCGCCCCCCGATTCCGGGCGGTTGGCGCGCCACCCCGGGGTGGCCGCCCGCCGCTGCAGCGCCCCCGCGCGTATCGCCACGATCTCGCCCAATTCGGCGTTGCGCAGGAACTGCCCCAGCGCCTGCACGTCGGCGCGGAACCGGTGGTTGTGCCCCACCACGAGGCACCGGTCCGCCTTCTGCGCGGCGGCCAGGCACCGTTCCACGCCCCGGCCGCCCAGCGCGAGCGGACGCTCGCACAGCACGTGCAGCTTCTTGCGGAGCGCGCTGAGGACGTGGGGCTCGTGGAGGTGGTTGGGGGTGGCGATCACGACGGCGTCCGCAACGTCGCTGTCGAGCAGCTCCTCGACATCGGTGAACACGTCGGGCACCCCGAACCGGTCGGCCAGGGCGCGGGCCTTGGCCCCGTCGTTGTCGCACAGTGCGGCCAGCACGGCGCCCTTCTGCCGCGCCAGCAGCGGGATGTGCGTGAGCTGGGCGATGGCGCCCGCGCCCACCACGGCGATGCGCACGCCGTCCTTCATGCGTCCTCCGGGAGGTTGCGTGTCAGTCGGCGGGGCCGACCGCGGTTCCCGGATAGTAATGCTGGAGAATGGAACGGGCATCCTGCCCGGCGCGGGCGCGCCCGATGGCGCCCCACTGACACATCCCCACCCCGTGTCCGTGCCCCACCCCGCGCACCCGGATGCTGGCCAGCTGTCCATTGGCGTGGGTGGCGCCCTCCACCGAGAAGTAGGTGCTGGCCAGCGCGGAGCGGCGGGAGTGGAGCAGCCAGGTGCGGAGCGCCGCCGCGCGCACGGTCACCTCCCCCTCGTCGGTGGTCACCACCAGCGTCCCGATGCGGCCGGAGCGGCCGCGGGAGGCCACCCGGACATCCCGCACGGGGATCCAGGCGGCCGGGGCGGGCGCCCCTTCGTCCACGCGGCCTCGGGCGGGCGCGCGCGCGAGGGTGCGCCGCACGGCGTCGGACAGCACCGCCGCGTCCAGGTCGCGCGTCCACCGACCCTGGGGGGCGATGTCGCACCACGCGCGCCCGGTGACGGGGTCATGGTCGTCCACCGGGCGCAAGAACGGGGCGTCGGGCGCCTCGGCCCATGCCTCAGCCGGGGCGGCCGTGCGCCCGCCGCACGCGGCGGAATAGGGCGCCGAGACGATCCGCCCGGCATAGCGGAGCACCAGTCCCGCTGTCGCGTCCACCGCCACGCTGGCCAGCGGGAACTCGGCGTCCACCCCGCCATACGCCTGGTCGTCCACACCGGCCCGCAGATGCCAGGGGCGACGCGTCCGCCCCTCGTCACGGGGGACGCGCACCATGGCATAGCTGCGCGCGGCGATGGCCTGCGCCTCCAGCGCGGCCAGGTCGCTCGGCGCGCGGGTCCCCAACTCCTGGGGGACCACCCCGCGAAGGTACGCCTCCATGGGCAGGCGATTCACCACGGTGAGCCCTTCACCTCCGGGGATGATCCACAATTCCCCACGGTAGCGACGCCCCCCGAACGTGACGAAACCCTTGGGGTCCCGTGCGCGCACCACCAGCGGGACCGGGCGCGCGGGGGAGCGCACCCCCGGGGGGCCCACCAGCCGCAGCCCGGCGCCCCGCTGCTCGACCCGCATGGGCTCATCCCCGCCGCCACGACCGAGCACCCGCCCCCCCTCCGCTTCGGCCACCTCCCACGGGGCCGTGGCCGATACGGCGGCCGACCGGACGCCGATGGCGAGGGCCACCCGCACGATCCGCTCCGCCGCAAGGACCGCCCCGGGGATCGACGCCGGGGGCAGCACCGGATGCCGCGCCGAGCCCGCGGCCGGAGCGACCGCCGCTGAGGCGACCGCCGCTGAGGCGACCGCCGCTGAGGCGACCGCCGCGGGGCCCGCCACACCGCCAGGGGGCGGCGGGGCGCCGGCCCCCAGGGCGCCGACGGTGAGAAGCACGGCCGCGATGGCCCGACGAGGCGTCGGGACCTCGACCCGGGAGACCTGCCGACCCGGTCGCGCGTGCGGGACGGGGGGCCTCACGGCCCCACCGCCCGGGACTCGTCAGTCCCGCCCGGCCACCGCCGCCCCGAGCGCGCCGTCCAGTCGCTCCAGGGTGGCGTCGATCTCCGCGTCGCCGTGCGCCGCCGACATGAAGGCCGCCTCGAAGGCCGATGGCGCCAGCGACACCCCCCGCCGCAGGGCGGCGTGGAAGAAACGCTTGAACTGGGCGACATCGGACTGCTTCGCGTCATCGTAGCTGCGGACCTCCCCGTCCCGGAAGAAGAACCCCCACATCGAGCCGGCATGCCCGGCCGTGAAGGGGACGCCGTGACGGGCCGCGATGTCACGCAGCCCCTGCACCAGCCGCCCGGTGCGGGCGGTGATGCCGTCGTGCACCTCGCGCGTGAGCGCCCCCAGGGTGGCCAGCCCCGCCGCCATGGCCAGCGGGTTCCCCGACAGCGTCCCCGCCTGGTACATGGGCCCCGCCGGGGCCACCTGCTCCATGATGGCGCGCGCGCCGCCGTAGGCCGCCACGGGGAGTCCGCCGCCGATGACCTTCCCCAGCGCGGTCAGGTCGGGGGTGACCCCGAAGCGCTCGCGCGCGCCGCCGTAGGCGATGCGGAACCCCGTCATCACCTCGTCGAACACCAGCAGCGCCCCGGTCTCGTCGCACAGCGCGCGCAACCCGGCGATGAACCCGGGGGCGGGCTCAATGAAGCCGCTGTTCCCTACCACCGGCTCCAGCATGATGGCCGCCAGCGGCACCGAGCGCGCCACGGCGGCGGCCGCCTCGAGGTCGTTGTACGGGCAGGTGAGGGTCAGGCGCGCCAGCGCATCGGGGACGCCGGGGGAGTCGGGGAGCCCCAGCGTGGCCACCCCGGAGCCCGCGCGCACGAGGAAGGCGTCGGCGTGGCCGTGATAGCACCCCTCGAACTTGAGGATGTGCTCGCGCCCCGTCACCGCCCGCGCGAGCCGCGCGATGGTCATCGCCGCCTCGGTCCCGCTGCTGGTGAAGCGCACCATCTCCAGGTGCGGCATCCGTTCGGCAATGCGGTCGGCCAGCTCCACCTCGCGCTCGGTGGGCATCCCGAAGCTGGTGCCGTCGCGCATCGCCACCGCGAGCGCCTCCAGCACCACGTCGGGGGCGTGCCCCAGCACCAGCGGCCCCCACGACAGCACGTAGTCGAGGTACGCGTTCCCGTCGGCGTCCCACACCGTGGCGCCCTTGCCGCGCGCCGCCACCACCGGGTCGCCCCCCACGCCGCGGAAGGCGCGCACGGGGGAGTTCACCCCGCCCGGGAAGCGCTGGCGCGACCGCGCCATGATGGCCTGCGAGCGGCGGGTGTCGAGGGGCGGGACGGCGCCCCCGGTCGGTGCGGTCATCGGCCAAAGCTCCCTGCGCTGGCGGGTCCCTCGCCCACCAGCGGCAGCGCGCGCGTCGGTCGGCGGCCGGGCGCCGCAGGGGCGTCCGCCACCCGCCGCAGCTCGGCATGGAAGTCGAAGTCGTCCACCACCTGCGTGATCCGCACGTCCGCCAGCGCGCCCGGCACCAGCGCCCCGGCCGATGGGTCCCCGGTCAGGGTGGATGCCGCCACGTGCACCACGCCATCGATGTCATCCGCCTGCCAAGGGGCCCGCGTCTGCCACCACCCGGCGCGCTCCCCGGGGCGCTCCACCAGCACCCGGGCCTCGCGCCCCACGTGCGCCTCGTAGCGGTCGGCGGTGATGGCGCGCTGCAGCTCCTCCACCCGCTCCTTCCGCTCGCGCTTCACCTCGTCGGGGACGTCGTCGGCCAGCGCGTGGGCCCGCGTCCCCTCCTGCGGCGAGTACGTGAACACCCCCACCCGGTCCAGCTGCAGCTCCTCGAGGAAGTCGCACAGGATGCGGAAGTCCTCGTCCGTCTCCCCCGGGAACCCCACGATCACCGTGGTGCGCACCGCGAGCCCCGGGATCACCTCCCGGTAGCGCGCCAGCCGCTCGCGGATGGTGCGCTGCCGCTCGGGGCGCCGCATCCGCGCCAGCACCGCGTCGCTGCCGTGCTGCATGGGCGTGTCCAGGTAGGGCACCATCCGGGGCGACGACGCCATCACCTCCAGCAGCCGCGGCGTGATCCCCGCGCTGTAGAGGTACAGGTTCCGGATCCACGGGATGGACGTCTCCCGCAGCAGCGCCTCCAGCAGCTCGGGGAGCCCGGTGCCGTCGCGCCGGTCGCGCCCGTAGTGCGCGAGATCCTGCGCCACCAGGTTGAGCTCGCGGCACCCCTGCGCCTCCAGCAGCTGCGCCTCGCGCACCAGCTCGGGGAGCGCGAAGGAGCGATGCCGCCCCCGCATGAGCGGGATGGCGCAGAAGGCGCAGCCGTGGTCGCACCCCTCGCTGACCTTGAGATAGCGCACGTGCGGCGTGTCGCCGCCGAAAAGCCGCACGCCGGGGTGCTCCACCAGCGCGCCGCCCAGCAGCCCCCGCTCCACCAGCTCGGGAACCAGCCGGTCGGTCTCCGACGTCCCCAGGAACACGTCCACTTCGGGGAGCGCCGCCACCAGCTCGCCCTTGTGCCGTTCCACCATGCAGCCGATGGCGAACACCGCCCGGCACGCGCCCTCGTCCTTGAGGCGCGCGGCGCCCAGGATGGCCTCCAGCGACTCCTGCTTGGCGGCGTCTATGAAGCCGCAGGTGTTCACCACCACCACCTCGGCCTCGGACAGGTCGGCCACCGGCGTCCCGCCGTGCGCCACCAGGTCGGCGAGATACCGCTCCGAGTCCACCGTGTTCTTGTCACACCCGAGCGTGACCAGTCCGAACTTGAGCATCCCCGAAGCTAGCGCCGGCCACCGCGGCCGGTAACCGCCGTGAGCCGCGGGCCCTATCGGTAGTTCCCGAACTGCAGCTCCACCCCGAAGTCGCCCCGGCGCAGCAGCGTGATCGCCTCCTGCAGCGCGTCCTTGTCCGGCCCCGCCACCCGCACCTGCTCCCCCTGGATGCTGGCGGTCACCTTCTTGAGCTTCGCCTCCTTGAGCGCGGCCGCCACCTTCTTCGCCGTCTCGGCGTCCAGCGCCATCTTGAGCTTCACGTCGCGCCGCAGGATGTCCCCGCTGCCGGGCTTCGCCTCGCCGATGTCCAGGTTTTTCACCGGGATCCCGCGCTTCACCAGCTTGCCGCGCAGCACGTCCAGCAGCGCCTCGCTGCGCATCTCCCCCTCGGCCTCCAGGTGCACGAGGTTCTCGGCGCGCTTGAACTCCACCACCACGTGGGAGCCCTTGAAGTCGAACCGCTGGGCGACCTCCTTGGCCGCCTGGTTGACGGCGTTGTCGACCTCCTGGAGGTCGCAGCCGGTGGTCACGTCAAACGAATAAGTGCCAGCCATGGGGAGTGGTCAGCCGAGGAAGCTTTGCAGGGCCTTGGCGCGGGAGACGTGCCGGAGCCGGGAGAGCGCCTTTTCCTTGATCTGGCGCACGCGTTCGCGCGTGATCCCCAGCAGCACGCCGATCTCCTCGAGCGTCATCGGCTCGCTGTTGTCGATGCCGAAGTACAGGCGGAGGATGCGCGCCTCGCGCTCCTTCAGGCTCCCCAGCGACGCCGCCACCGCCTCCGTGAGCGCCTTCCCCACCGCCTGCTCGTCGGGGGTGGGCTGCTCGGTGTCGGGGAGGTAGTCCAGCAGCCGGTTGTCCTCCCCCGGCGTGATGGGCGCGTCCAGCGACAGGTGCACCTGGGAGATGGACATGGTCCGGGCCACCTCCTCCTCCGTGATGTCCATCCCCTCGGCGATCTCGGCGTGGGTGGCCTCCCGTCCCAGCTCCTGCAGCAGGAGGCTGGCCCGCTTGCCGATGCGGTGCAGCGTGCCCGCGCGGTTGAGCGGCACCCGCACGAGGCGCGACTGCTCGGCCAACCCCTGGAGGATGGCCTGCCGGATCCACCACACGGCGTAGGAGATGAACTTGATCCCCTTGGTCTCGTCGAACTTGCGGGCGGCGCGGATGAGGCCGAGGTTGCCCTCGTTGATGAGGTCGGCCAGCGACACCCCTTGGTTCTGGTACTTCTTGGCCACCGAGACCACGAAGCGCAGGTTGGAGCGCACCAACCGGTCGAGGGCGTCCTCGTGCCCCTGCCGGATGCGCCGGGCCAGCTCGGCCTCCTCCTCGCGGGAGATGAGCGGGTAGGCGCTGATCTCCCGCAGGTACTGGTCCAGCGAGCCCTCGTCCTGCGGCGAGCGGCGCCGCCCCGTGGCCCCGCGGCGGAGCGAACGGCCCGGACGGCTCTCCTCGGCGTGCGCCTCCTCGCCGGACGCCGCGGCGTCCGGCGAGGGGTCGGTGGGTCGGTCAGTCACGCGGCGCGCCTCAATAGTTGTCGATCTGGGCGCGCTGCAGCGCGCCGGAGTAGTCCACGTACCCCACCTTGGTCTCCGAGTAGAACTCGTACACCTCCCAGCCCCCCTCGCGGTGGCCGTTCCCGGTCTGCTTGACGCCGCCGAAGGGGAGGTGCGCCTCCGCGCCGATGGTGGGCGCGTTGACGTAGGTGATGCCGTTGTCCAGCTGCTGCAGCGCCCGGAAGGCCACGTTCACGTCGCGCGTGTACACCGACGACGACAGCCCGTAGCGCACCCCGTTGTTCACGGTGAACGCCTCCTCCGCGGTGCGCACGCGCACCACCGACAGGACGGGGCCGAAGATCTCCTCCTGCTCCAGCCGGGACCCCGGCGCCACGCCGGTGAAGATGGTGGGCTGGAAGAAGTGCCCCTGGTCGAGCGCTCCCCCGACCGCCCGGGCGCCCCCGAGGCGCAGCACCGCCCCCTCGGCCAGCCCCACCGCCACGTACTGCTCCACCTTCTCGCGCGCCGCCGCGTTCACCAGCGGCCCCACGTCGGTGCCGGCCGCGCGGCCGTCCCCGAGGCGCAGCTGCGCCGCGCGCGCCACCAGCCGCTCGATGAACGCGTCATGAATCCCGTCCTGCAGGATGAGCCGGCTGGTGGCCGTGCACCGCTGCCCCGTGGTGCCGAAGGCGCCCCACAGCACGCCGTCCAGCGCCAGGTCGAGGTCGGCGTCGTCCAGCACGATCTGGGCGTTCTTCCCGCCCATCTCCAGCGACAGCCGCTTGTGCATCCGCCCGCAGGTCTCCCCCACCAGCCGCCCCGTCTCGGTGGACCCCGTGAACGAGATCACCGGCACGTCGGGGTGCTCGACCAGCGCCTTCCCCACCACCTCCCCCATGCCGTGCACCAGCTGGATCACCTCAGGAGGAAGCCCCGCCTCCAGCAGGATCTCCACCAGCACGGTGGCGGTGTGCGGGACGTCCTCGGCGGGCTTCAGGATGACCGCGTTGCCGCACAGCAGCGCGGGGAACGCCTTCCACGTGGGAATGGCCAGCGGGAAGTTGAAGGGGGTGATGAGCCCGCACACCCCGATGGGGCGGCGCATGGTCATCGCCCACTTATTGGCCAGCTCGCTGGGCACGGTGTGGCCGAAGAGGCGGCGCCCCTCGGTGGCGGCGTAGTAGGCGGTGTCGATCCCCTCCTGCACGTCGCCGCGGGTCTCCGCGAGCGGCTTCCCCATCTCCCGCGTCATGAGGTCCGCCAGCTCCTCCTTGCGCGCCGCCAGGAGGTCGCCCACGCGGCGCAGGACGTCACCCCGGGCGGGCGCTGGCGTGGCCTTCCAGCGCGCGAAGCCGCGCACGGCGCTGGCCACCGCCGCCTCCACGTCCGCCACCCCCGACGCGGGGAAGCGGCCAATGAGGTCCGTGTGCTGCGCGGGGTTGCGATTCTCGAAGTACTCGCCGGTGGAGGGCGCGACCCAGCGCCCGCCAATGAAGTTCTGGAAGGTCGTCATGCGGACAAAAGTAGCGATGGGACCAGCGCAAGCGGGGGGGTGGGGGCGCCCACCGCCGACGTCCCCCCCGTCGGCGTGGCCGAGGGCGAAGGCGCGGCGGGGGCGGACGGCGATGGCGCCGACGGCGCGGACGGTGACGCGGGCGCCGCGAGCTCGCAGCGCCAGGCCGCCGGATGCGCCGTGCTGGGAATGGCGTAGCCCACGCGCGGCAACACCTCCCGCGCCGCCATGACGCCCCCCCAGAGCGCGGCCAGCAGCGACACCACGTGCAAGGCGGCATGGCGCTGGCGCCAGGTGCCGACCGCGCTCCACACCCCCAGCCCCGCGGTCGCGACGGCGGCCGACACGAGGCCGACCACCGGAGCGCCGCAGGTGCCGGGCCACGGCCAGTACCACACGCCGACGGCGGCCCCCACCGCCACCCCGGTCCGCACCCACCCCTGCCAGCGCGCCACCGGTGCCGTGCCTGTGCCCGCGCGACGCGGGGCCGCGGGCGCGACAGGCGGTGGGGCGGCGGGTGCGGAACCCGCGGGCGCGGGGCCGGCGCGGGGCGAGCCCCGCAGCAGCGCATCGTCGGAGAGCGACGCCAGCTGGCGGTCGATCTTCGCCAGCTCCGCGTCCCAGTTCCGGTCCGTCATGGAGTCCCCTCCTCCTGAGGTTCGCGCATCAGGGCGTACCGTTCAAGCTTCTTGTACAGGTTGGAGCGCGGCATGTCGAGTGCCCGCGCGGTCTCCGCCACGTTCCAGTCGTGCGCCCGCAGCTTGGCCTGCAGGAACGCGCGCTCCGCCGCCTGACGGAACTCCTCGAACGTCGCGCACGCCAGCAGCATGTCCAGCCCCACGGGCTCTCCCGGGGGGCCGGCTGCCAGCCGGGCCACGTCCTCCGCCTCCACGGCGACGCCGGACGCCAGGATGAGCAGCCGCTCGACCGTGTTGCGCAATTCGCGCACGTTCCCGGGCCAGTCGCGGGTGGCCAGCGCCTGCACGGCCCCCGGGGTGATGGCCCGCCGCGGCAAGCCGTCGCGAGCCGCCCCCTGGTGCAGGAAGTGCTCCACCAGCGCCGGGATGTCCTCGCGGCGCTCGCGCAGCGGCGGGACGACCAGCGGCACGACGTTGAGCCGGTAGTACAGGTCCTCACGGAACCGCCCCGCCGCAATCTCGGCCGGCAGGTCCTTGTTGGTGGCCGCCAGCACCCGGACGTCCACCTGCACCGTCCGGTCGCCGCCGATGGGGGTGAGCACGCCGTCCTGGAGCACCCGCAGCACCTTGGCCTGCGCCGCCGGCGCCATGTCGCCCACCTCGTCCAGAAACAGGGTGCCGCCGTGCGCCTGTTCGAACTTGCCGCGCCGGTCGGCCACCGCACCGGTGAAGGACCCCCGCACGTGCCCGAACAGCTCGCTCTCGATCAGTTCGCCGGGGATGGCCGCGCAGTTGACCTCCACGAACGGCCCGTCCGCCCGCAGCGAGCCGCGGTGGATGGCGCGCGCCACCAGCTCCTTGCCGGTGCCGTTCTCGCCGGTGATGAGCACCCGGGCGTTCGTGGCGGCCACCCGCCGGATCCGGTCCTGGAGCGCCTGGATCCCCGGGCTCCCCCCCACGATGGCGTACCGGGCGCCAATCGCCTCGCGAAGCCGGGCATTCTCCTCCGCCAGGGTGCGGGCGCCCAGCGCGTTGCGCAGCTGCACCAGCACGCGGTCGGTGTCGAGCGGCTTCTCCAGCAGGTCGTGCGCGCCCCGCCGCGTGGCCTCCACGGCCATCTGCAACGTGGCATGGCCGCTGATCATCACCACCGTGGCGTCCGGGTCGGCCTGGCGCAGGCGCGACAGCGTCTCCAGCCCGTCGATCCCGGCCATCTTCACGTCCAGGAACACCACGCTGGGACGAAAGGACGCATACGTGCCGATCGCCTCCATCCCCCCGGCGGCGGTACGCACCTCGTACCCCTCGTATTCCAGGAGCTGCCGCAACGCCTGGCGAATGCCCGGCTCGTCATCCACCACGAGGATCCGGGCGCCACCGGCGCCCGCGGTGGGGGCGGTCACCGCGGCACCGCGCGGTAAAAGACCACGCGTCCATCGGCAATGCGCACGTCGGCCACCGCCGCGGGGATCCGCAGCGGCAGCGCGTCCTCGGGGAGCGGGGGGCCCGCCGCGCTGTCGCGGCCGTCACCGGGCGCCTCCTGCCGGAGTCGCACCAGCACGGCGGGGTGGAGCGGATCCGGGACGGCCACCGCCCCCAGCCGGATGGCACGCACCTTGTACACCAGCACCCCGGGGCGAGCCAGCGTCAGCCCGCCCTCCAGCAGCAGGGTGTCGCGCCCCTCGACGACACCGCCCAGCAACGACGCCAGCGCGCCCGCGCCCAGGAGGTCGCTCCGTTCCACCACGCCGCGGAGATAGAGCCGTTCCCCCTGCAGCGCGAGCGCCCGGTCGGTCACCAGCCCACTGGGGAGCATGGCCGCCAGCGCGGGCCCCAGTGCGACGGCCAGCGAATCCGCCCCCACGCTCACGTACGCCGGCCCCCCTCGCCGTCCCAACCGCACGAGTGCCCCTCCTGGGCGCGCCGACGGTGCGGCGAGCGGGACCCAGCGCCGCAACGCTTCGGCGGCACGGCGGGCGGAATCGCCGGCGGTCAGGCGCGCACCGGCGTCCTCGGCGGCCTTGGCCACGGTGCCGGCCGCCTTGGCCGCCACGCGCCCGGCCACGACCGGAAAGCGATCGCCATACCACCACGCGCCGACCGCGGCGAGCACGGCCAGCGACACCAGGCAACCGATGCGGGGAAAGCAGCCCACGGGCAGAGGGGGTGAGGGGACTCCCGAAGCTATCGGATGGCACTGGCGGGCGGCAGATTGGCGGCACCCTCCTCCCCCGCCCCCGCCCATGGACCGTCGCCGCTTTGTCCACGCCCTGACCCTGTCCGGATCGGCCGCCACGCTGTCCCCCGACGCGCTCCGGCGCCTGCGTCCTGTGCTGGACCGGGCGGCGGGGACCGCGCCGCAGGCCGTGGCGGACGACGAGGCGTTCTGGCTGGGGGTGCGGCAGGCGTTCACCATCGACGCCAACCACGTCAACCTCAACTCCGGGTCGGTGAGCCCCGCGCCGCGGGTGGTGGCGGAGGCGATGGCGCGCTACTGGACGCTCACCAACATGAGTCCGTCGCTGTACGTGGACGAGCTGCTGATCCCCGAGGTGGAGTTGGTGCGGCAGCGCCTGGCCGCCGAGTTCGGGTGCGACCCGGAGGAGCTGGCGCTGACCCGGAACACCAGCGAGTCGCTGCTGACGGCGCAGTTCGGCCTGCCGCTGTCGCGCGGCGACGAGGTGCTGATCACCACGCAGGATTACCCCCGGATGATCATGGGGTGGGAGCAGCGGGCCCGGCGCGATGGGATCGTGCTGAGGCAGGTGGCCATCCCCACCCCGGCCCCGTCGCTGGAGGCGCTGGTGGAGCGGGTGTGGGGGGCGGTGACGCCGCGCACCCGGGTGCTGCACGTGTCGCACATGACGTACACGGCGGGGCAGATCTTCCCGGTGCGGGCGTTGGCCGACCGGGCGCGGGCGCGCGGCATCTGGTCGGTGGTGGACGGCGGGCACACGTTCGGGCAGTTCCCCTTCACATGGCGGGAGTTGGGATGCGACGTGTACGGCACCAGCCTGCACAAGTGGCTCACCGCCCCGGTGGGGAACGGGTTCCTGGCGGTCCGGCGTGAGCGGATCCCCGAGATCTGGCCGCTGTTTGCCGCGCCGACGGCGCAGGATGCCGACATCCGCAAGTTCGAGCAGATCGGCACCTACCCGGTCGCGCTGCGCACGGCCGTGACCGACGCGCTCACCTTTCACCAGGCGCTGGGCGGGGAGCGGAAGGCGGCGCGGCTGCGCTACCTGCGCGAGCGGTGGATGCGAGGGGTGGAAGGGGTGAAGGGGGTACGGCTGCTGACCTCCTTCGACCCGGCGCAGGCGTGCGCCCTGGGGGCGTTCGCGCTGGAGGGAATGGGCGCGCACGCGGTGACGGAGGCGTTGCTGTCCCGGCACCGCATCCACGTGCGCCCGCGGTTCGTGACCGGCGAGTGGGAGGGGGTGCGGGTGACGCCCAATGTGTTCACCACGGTGGAGGAGGTGGACCGGCTGGTGGCGGCGGTGCGACGGCTGGCGACGGGGTAGCACGGGGTCAGGCGGCGGCGGCCACGTCGGTGGCGGCGGGGCGATAGCGGAGCGCCTCTGCCACGTGGGGCATGGCTACGCCGTCGCTGTCATCCAGGTCGGCCAGGGTGCGCGCCACCCGGAGCACGCGGTGGAAGCCGCGGGCTGAAAGCGCCAGCCGGTCGGCCGCGCGCACCAGGAGGGCGCGCGCCTCGGGGGAGAGGCGAGCGGCCGCCCCGAGCGTCGCGGCGGGGACGGTGGCATTGGTGGGGGGGACGCCGTCGGGAAGGGCACCAGCCGGGGGGCGGTGCGTGGCATAGCGCGCGCCTTGCCGCGCCCGCGCCGCGAGGACGCGGGCCCGCACGGCGGCCGAGGATTCGCCTGCGGCCGTGGCGGCCAGTGCGTCCGGGGGGACGCGGGCCACCTGCACGTGCAGGTCAATGCGGTCGGCCAGAGGACCGGACAGCCGGAGCCGGTGGCGCTCCAGGTCGGCCACCGAACAGCGGCAGGGGCGGTCACCGCAGCCGGCGAAGCCGCAGGGACACGGGTTGCTGGCCGCCACGCACATGAACTGGGCGGGGTAACGCACGGCGCGATGCGCGCGGGCGATGACCACGGCGCCGTCCTCCAGCGGCTGCCGGAGCGCCTCCAGCGCGTGGCGCGGAAAGAGGGAGAGTTCATCGAGGAACAGGACGCCGCGGTGGGCAAGGCTCACCTCGCCCGGGCGAGGCCCGCTGCCACCGCCCACCAGCCCAGCGAGTGACACGGAGTGGTGGGGGGCGCGAAAAGGACGGGGGAGCGCGCCGGGGGCGGCGACGCCATCTGGCGCGAGCAGGCCGGCCACGCTGTGGACGGCGAGCACCTCCAGCGCTTCGGCGTCGGCCAGCGGCGGGAGGATTCCCGGGAGGCGCCGAGCCAGCATGGTCTTGCCCGCCCCTGGAGGGCCGACCAAGAGCAGGTTGTGTCCGCCAGCCGCCGCCACCTCCAGCGCGCGGATGGCCATGGGCTGGCCCACCACGTCGGCGAGGTCTGGCGGGGGAACCGGAAGGGCCGCGGGGGGGCGCCCCGGGGGGTCGGCGGGGCGGACGCCGTCGCGCAGGAAGCGAAGGGTGTCGTGCAGGGTGTGGGGCGCCACCACCCGTACCCCGTCCACGCGGCGCGCCTCCGCGAGGTTGTCCGGGGGGACGAGCAGCAGGGTGTCACCGGTCGCGGCGGCGTGCCGCGCCGCAGTGAGCACCCCGCGCACCCCGCGCAGCGCCCCGTCCAGCCCCAGCTCGCCGATGGCGCACACCCCCCGCAGCGCGTCTGCGGGGAGGTGACCGCAGGCCCCCAGCACCGCCAGGGCGATGGGGAGGTCAAACGCCGTGCCTGTCTTGGGCAGGTCACCCGGCTGGAGATTGACCGTGATGCGCCGCGGGGGGACGGGGACGCCGCTGTTGGCCAGCGCCGCCTGCACGCGGTCGCGGCTCTCCTTCACTGCCGTGGCCGCGAGCCCGACGAGCGTCCATTGGGGGAGCCCATTGGCGACCTGCACTTCGACGAGGACATCAACAGCGTCGATTCCCAGGACGGCGACGGAGGCGGCGGCGGCAAGCATGGGCGCAACCTACGGGCGCCCCGCCGGTGCAGCATCATCCTCGCAACGCGCGCGGTGTCATGCGAACGCGCGACGCGTCCACGCCCGCCGCGTCCGCACGCGACGCGGCATCACGCGACGCGGCATCACGCGACGCGGCATCACGCCCCCGCCGTGGCGGGGGGCGGTGCGCGGCCAGGTCAGCGCCGAGGGCGCAGCAGCACGCGCCCGGCGCGCGCGCCGGTGGCCCGTCCGCCGTCCACCGCCACGACGCCGTTCACCAGCACCACGTCGATGCCCACCGGGTACTGGTGGGGTTCGGCGAACGTGGACCGGTCGGCCACGGTGGCGGGATCGAACACCACCACGTCAGCCATCGCCCCCACCCGCAGGACGCCGCGGTCGGTCAGCCCGAGCCGGGCGGCAGGCATGCCGGTCATCTTGTGCACGGCCGTCGGGAGGTCGAGGAGCCGTTCCGTCCGCACGTACTGCCCCAGCACCCGCGGGAAGGTGCCATAGGCCCGAGGGTGCGGGTGCAGCTCCCCCGGCCGGGACAGCCGACCGTCGCTGGCGATCATGGTCACCGGCGATTGCATGATCCGGCGCACGTCCCCCTCGTCCAGCACGTGGTAGATGGCGTTGCCGCCGCCGCTGGTCATCGCCTCCAGCACCAGCGCCGCGCCGGTGGCGGGCGTGGGCGGCAGCCCCCGCCTCGCCGCCCAGTCGCGCAGCGTCTTCCCCTCCAGCGAGCGATCCCACGGCACCCGCGAGAACTGCACGCGCGACAGGTCGCCCCCCCCGCGATCGTTGAGGATGTTGTCCACGATCCCGCGCACGATGCTGTCGCGCAGCGCCGGCACCGCCAGCCGCGCCCGGAACTCGGCGTCGCCACCGGCCATCGCCCAGCTGGGCACCAGCACGCTGATTCCCGTGTGGGTGGCGGTGTACGGATACTGGTCGATCATCACGTCGGTGCCCGCGCGCCGCGCGCTGTCCACCAGCGCCAGCGTGCGGACGCTCTGCCCCCACATCTGCCGCCCCACCACCTTGTGGTGCGTCAGCACCACGGGGATCCGCGCGCGCCGGCCGATCTCGAGCGCCTCGGCCACGCCGTCCAGCAGCCCGATCCCTTCCTTGCGCAGGTGCGACGTGTAGATGCCGCCGCTGTCGGCGGCCACTTGCGCCAGCGCCACCACCTCGTCCACGGTCGAGTAGGTCCCCGGCAGGTACAGCAGCCCGGTGCTCAACCCAAAGGCGCCGTCGGCCATCCCCTGCGCCACCAGCGTCCGCATCCGCGCCAACTCGGAGGCCGACGGCGCCCGCGCGGCCATGCCCAGCACGGCGCGCCGCACGTCGTTGTGCCCCACGAGGTACCCCACGTTGATCCCGACCTTGGCGGTGCGCACCGAGTCGAGGTACGGGGCCAGCGGCAGCGGGGAGCCGCCATCGGGCCCCCCCAGCGCAAAGGTCACCCCCTGGCGCAGCGCACTCTCCGCCAGCGGCATCTCCAGCAGCGGCTCCAGGTGCGCGTGCAGGTCCAGGAACCCGGGCGCCACCACGCGCCCGCGGGCCTCGATCACCCGCCGCACCCCCGCCCTGGGGAGGGCCTCGGCGAGCGCCACCACGCGATCGCCGCGAATCCCCACGTCCAACCGCCGCGCCGGCGCCCCGGTCCCGTCCAGCACCATGCCGCCGGCGATCACCACGTCCAGCGGCGCGGCCGGTTGGGCCGCGACCCCGGGCGGGGAGGTGGCCAGCCCCAGCGCGGCGAACAGCGCGGGCACCAGCGTCACCACCCGCCCGGCACGCCGCGGGGCGTGACTCCCCCGCCCACCCGGCGTGCGGCGGCTCACTGCACCCCCAGCAGCTCCACGTCGAACACCAGCGTCGAGTTGGGGGGAATGGGTCCGGAGCCGCTGCGCCCATACGCCAGCGCCGAACCGATCACGAGCTTGCGCTTGCCACCCACGCGCATCCCTGCAACCCCCTGGTCCCACCCGGGGATCACCATGCCGGCCCCGAGCGTGAACGAGAACGGAGCGCCGCCCACGTTGGTGTCGAAGCGCTGGCCGTTGACCAGCCACCCGGTGTAGGTCACGCGGATCACGCGCCCCGCTACGGCCTCCGCCCCGGCACCCACGGTGAGGTCCTGCACGTACAGCGCATCGCTCCGCCGGGTCATGGAGGCGATGGTCACCCCGAGCGCCGAGGCGTAGGTCTCGACGGCGGGATTCGAGGGGATGTCGGGGACGCTGCTGGCGTCGCCGCAGGCGGCGAACGCGGCCAGCGGGGCCGCCAACAGGGTGCGCAGGGTGCGCGAGAGGGAACGGGTCATGGCAGTCCGGGAGACAAAGGGGCCGGGCGCCGCCGTCGATGGACGGCACGCGGGGGTGCGGCGAGGCCGCGGTGAAACATAGCCGGGCGGTTGCGCCCCGGAACGGCCCCGCCTAGGCTGCGGCGTGGATCGTCCCCCTGCCGCCGCGCCGGCCCCTCCGCCCGAGGAGGCGCCGCGCTTCCTGCTGGAGCTGGCCCATGCCCTCCATGCCGCCGGAACGCCGGCGCACCGGCTGGAAGGGGCGCTGGCCGCCGTGGCGCGCCAGCTTGGGGTGGAGGCGTCCTTCTTCTCCACCCCGACCAGCCTGATGGTGGGGATCGGGTCGTTGGAGGCGCAGCGGGTGCACCTGCTCCGAGTGGAGCCCGGCGAGCCCAACCTGGCGCTGGTGGCCGGCTTGGGCGTCGTGATGCAGGGAGTCGCCGACGGCACGGTCTCGCCGGCGGAGGCGCGCCACCGCGTGCGGGCGCTCCAGGCGGCCCGGTCCCCCTATGGGCTGGGCCTGGAGCTGCTGGCGTTCGTGCTCGCATCGGCGGCCGTGGCCTGTTTTCTGGGCGTGCGACCGGTGGACGTGGCCATTGCGGCGGGGCTCGGGCTGATCACCGGGCTCGTTGCATGGAGAGCCGGGGCCTACGAGAGCACCCGACCCATGGTCACGCCGCTGGCCGCGTTCCTCGTGAGCGCCGTGGCCCTCGCGCTCGACGGCGCCCTGCATGGCACCGCGGGCTACGCCACCACGGTGGCGGGGCTGGTGGTCCTGTTGCCGGGGCTGGCCTTCACCGTCGGGCTGACCGAGCTGTCCACCCGCCACCTTTCCTCGGGGACCGCGCGCCTCAGCGGGGCGCTGGTGACCTTCCTGGGGCTCGGATTCGGGGTGGCGCTCGGCGCGCGCCTGGGGAGCACCGTCGCGCAGTGGCTCGTGCCGCTGGCGTCCACCCTCCCCCCGTCCATCACGGCGGCGCCCCTCCCCGGGTGGAGCCCGGCGGTGGCCCTGCTGGTGGCCCCCTTGGCCTTCACCGTGCTGCTCAAGGGCGCCCCGCGCGACGCCTTCGCCATCCTGTGCGCCTGTGCCGGCGCCTACCTCACGGCCCAGGTGGTGGGTGACGCCTTGGGCGAGGAGCTCGGCGCGTTCGCTGGCGCAGCGCTGGTCAGTGCCGGGAGCACCGTAGCCGCCCGGTGGCGGCGGAGCGTGGCCATGGTCACGCAGGTGCCCGGGCTGCTCATCCTGGTTCCCGGCAGCATCGGCTTCCGCAGCGTCACGTCGCTGCTGGGGCAGCAGGTGGAGGCGGGGATCGCCACCGCATTCCAGCTGGCGCTCGTGGGGATTTCGCTGGCGGCCGGGGTCGTGGCGGGGAACGCGTTGGCGCAGGTGGGGCGCCGCCGCGTGTAGGGCGGCGGCGCCTACGCCGCCGAGGCCGTGCCCCGCTCCTGCTCCTCCTCCATCTCGCGCACGGCCGTCACGGTGCGCTGATAGGCGGTCCGTCCCCACCCGAGCAGCAGCAGGGTGACGGACATCCCCACGACAGCCACGGCGGCCAAGGACCAGCGGACGGCTGCAGGGTCGCGGAAGACGCGGTCGGTGAGAATGGCCACGGCGGCCGGCCCCACGGCCCCCGAGACAAGGTTCTGCACCAGCTGGTACAGCGCACTCCCCTGTCCCCGCAACGTGGCGGGCATCGCCTCGGCCACGGCGGCGTTGGCGGCCCCCCAGGGCATGGCGGCAAACAGGTTCACGGGCACCAGCAGCGCCGCCGCCACCGTCGCCGACGGCACCACCGGATAGCTCCCGGCACAGACCAGCATCCCCAGGGCGGCCAGCATCCCCACCCGCAGCGGGGCGTCCACGCGGCCCCGCCGCGTCCACGCATCGCTCAGCCGACCGCCCAGCAACACCCCCACGGGGCCCACGGTGAAAGTGAGCACCCCCTGCAGCGTCCCCGCCTCCGCCACGCTCCAGCCGTGCGTGCGCATCAGGAACGTCGCCAGCCAGAAGGCGATGCCGTAGTTCACCGCCGCCGAGCAGGCGTACCCCAGGCTCAGCGACGCCATCGTGCGCCCGTGCGCGCGCATGTGCTGCCATACCGCGGACAGGGAGGCCGCGTCCCTCGGGGGCGGGGCTGCCTGCTCGGCGCGGGGTTCGCGCATGGTCAGCGCGAGGAGCGCCACCAGCACGCCGGGGATCCCCACCAGCAGGAAAACCGCCTGCCAGGGGAAGACGCTCCCCAGCAGGGGCAGCTCCAGCATTCCCGGCCGGTCCAGCCGCCCCACCACGAAGGCCCCCAACGCGTAGGCGATCCCCGATCCGGCAAAGGTGCCGACCATGTACGTGCTCATGGCCAGCCCGCGACGCTCACTGGGGAAGGCGTCGGCAATGATCGACACCGCGGCGGGCGAGAGGGTGGCCTCCCCCACGCCGACGCCAATGCGCAGGAGAAACAGCTGGGCATACGAGCGGGCCCCTGCCGTGGCCGCCGTCAGCAGGCTCCAGACGGCAGCCCCCAGCGCCACAATGCGCGGCCGGTGACCGCCGCCATCCACCCACCGGCCAATCGGCAGCCCCAGGAGCGAGTAGAACACGGCAAACCCGAGCCCGGCCAGGACCCCGAGTTCGGTGTCCGTGACGCCGAGATCCCGCTGGATGGGAGTCACGAGGAGGGCGAGGATCTGCCGGTCCACGAAGCCGGAGACGTTGGCCAGCGTGAGCACGGCCACGGCATACCAGGCGTGCGTCGCCGGCAGGCGGGGGGGACGGTGGGGGCGCGAGGAGTCCGGCATGGACGAAAGGTGCGGCAGCGCGCGCGCGCGCGCACCGGGCGGACGCGTCCTGCCGCTGGTCGGGACCGGGGCGATACATTCACCGCAATGGCCTCCCCCCTCCCGCCGCCTTGGCCTGGCCACGCGCCCGGCCTCCTCGACGTCCCAAGCGTCCCCGGCGGCGTGCTGGCCGTCCTGGACGTGGGGGGGGACGTCCCCGCCCCCGATGAGGCGGCCCTCTCGGCGCTTTGCGCCTCGGGGTGGCTCCATCCGGAGGAGGTCGCGCGCGCCTCGGCGTTTCCCCTGCCACGGCGCGTGACGTGGGTGGGTGGACGGCTGGCGCTGCGGCAGGCCCGGCGACACCTCGAACCCGCGGCCCGCGACGGCGCCGTGCTGGCCACCGATCGTGGGGGACCCATGCTGCCGCCGCACCTGGCGGGGTCCATCAGCCACAAGGGCACCCGCATGCTCGCGCTGGTCGTCCGCGCCGGCCCCGAAGTGCATTCGGTGGGCGTGGATGTCGAGGCGCGGCCGGCGCCCGACGCTCCCCCCTCCCCTGACCTCGCGCCCCGGATCCTGACCACGGCGGAACAGGAGCGGCTGGCCGTGCAGGCCCCCTCGCCCCGCGCGCGCCGCGAAGCCACGCTGGTGGCCTTCGCGCTCAAGGAGGCGGTTTACAAGGCCATCGACCCGGTCGTCCGTCGGTATGTCCGATTCACCGAGGTGGAAGTCGCTTTGGGGCCACCCGGGCCGGTGGCCGTCCGTTTGCGGCTCCCCGATCCCGTCCTCCGCGGCGCCACCGTGACCGCCGCGTGGCAGGTGGACGGCCCGTGGATCACTGCTGTGGCGAGCATGCGCCGATGACCTTGCCTTCCGAACCGTCACGCCCCCGCTCTCCGCGGCGAGGCGCGCTCCCCGCGTCCACCGCGTTCGTGCTGGCCCTGGGGGCCGGCTGCGCGGCCCTGCTGCTGCGCAACGTGATGACCGGCGCACCGACCTCCCGCGCCGTGCCCGGTGCATCGACGGAGACGCCGTCCGTGCAGGAGGCGCTGGGACGCTTCGCCGTGCGTGATGTCCGCGGGCGCACGGTCCCGCTGGTCCCGCAGGGGGAGCCGGCGGTGGTCATGATCAGCTCCCGCACCTGCGGGTGGTGCAAGCGGGCGCTGAAGGATCTCGGCGAGCTGGCGGGGGGACGTCCGCTGTCACGCCTGCGCTTGCTCACGCTGGAAGGGGCGGGGGAAGGAGGCCCGATGGTGGCCAAGGAAGGAATCACCGGCGCCGTCCTCCTGGGGCCGGCCGGGAGCGCCGACCAGGTGCAGCTGACCTTCCGATACCCGGGCACCCCCACCTTCCTCGCGGTGGACCGCCAGGGCCGGGTGGTGCGCACGCTCCCCGGCTACCCCATCCGCGAGGAGATGCGCCACTGGTTCGCGGTGATGGTCGGGGACGCGGACGCGCCCTGACCGCACGCTACCCCAACCGCCCCAGCCGCCGACGGTCCAGCACCGCGAGCACCGCGCACAGGGTGATGGCCACCGCCGACACCACGCACCACGGGCAGAAGCCCCGCAGCACCACGAACTCGCCGTACTTGAGCCGCACAGTGAAAAGCACGGCGGGCCAGATCAGCCCCTGCATCAGCGTGTTGGGCCATCGCGCGTCGGCGAACCGTTCGGTCGTGCCGGCCATGGCGGCCAGGAACAGCAGCGCGTACCCCACCGTGCCGATGAGCGCCACATCCACCCCCAGGAACCAGCCGTAGCGGCTCCCCTGCACGTAGGCGCATCCGTGCCCGCCGCCGCACGCCAGCGTGCCGGCCACCCCGATCTTCCAGAGGTGGAGGTACAGGGCCACCAGCCCGGAGACCAGGCTGGCGAGAGCGATGCCCATCCGATGGGTCACGGTCGGTCCTGCGACGGGGGAGAAGCGGGGGCCGGGGGGCCGGCGGGGATCTATCGCGAAAGATGCCCCGCCCCTACCTTCGCGCGCCATGACTCCCTCCCCCGCCCCGCCCGCCGCGTCCCCCGATGCCGCGGCGCTCGCCCGTGCTCGCTGGCGCGTCGCGGCCGCCCTGACGGCGGCCATGGTCTGCGTGTACTTCGGGTTCATCGGTCTGGTGGCCTGGCGCCGCGACTGGCTGGCCACCCCGCTCGGTGAAGGGCTGACCGTGGGGATCGTGCTGGGGGCGCTGGTCATCGTGGCCGCGTGGGGGCTCACCTGGCGGTACGTGCGGTGGACCCGGGCGCACTACGACCCCGCGCTGGCGGCCCTGCGGGCGCACCGGCAGGGGAGGAAGACGCCATGATCGCCGCCCTCCTGCCGCAAGCGGCGGCCCCCGGTTTCGGCACCCCGGACGGGGTCGCCATCGCGTTCTTCGTCGGGTTCATCGCCCTCACCCTCGGCATCACCGGGTGGGCGGCGCGTCGCACCCGCACCACCGAACACTTCTACGCGGCTGGTCGCACCGTCACCGCCACCCAGAATGGCATCGCGCTCGCAGGGGACTACATGAGCGCGGCGTCTTTCCTCGGCATCGCCGGGCTCGTGGCCACCTCAGGCTTTGACGGGCTCATCTATTCCACCGGGTGGCTGGTGGGGTGGCCGGTGGTGCTGTTCCTCATCGCCGAGCCGCTGCGCAACCTGGGGCGGTACACCTTCGCCGACGTGGTGGCGTCCAGCCTCGACCCCGTCCCGGTGCGGCTGGCCGCCGCGGGGGGAACGCTGGCCACCATCACCTTCTACCTCATCGCGCAGATGGTGGGGGCGGGGAGCCTCATCCGGCTGCTGTTCGGCATCCCGTACGAGACCGCGGTGGTCATCGTGGGGGCGGCGATGATGGCGTACGTGCTCTTCGGC
>JAGWYS010000202.1 GCA_018969225.1 Gemmatimonadota bacterium
CGCAACAGGTCGGCGGTGCGGAGCCGCGCCTCGTCGGCGTCGGCCATCGCGAAGGTGTCGCGCGGGACGTCGGGGGGGAACGCCACCGGTGCGGGCGCCGCGCCGGTGACCGGTGCCGCGTCCACCCAGTCCCACCCGGCCGGTTCGCACCCCGCCAGCAGGACGGCCAGCAACACGGGCCGCAGCACGGCGGGGCGCGGACGGCGCCGCGCGGGACGCGCGGGACGGCGGGAGGCGGGGGACGCGGCCATGCGGGAAGGGTAGTGCCCCGCCGGGCGGACGCTAGCTTTCCGCCGGTCCCTGTCCCGCCCATCCCCCGGAGATCCCGATGTCCTTCGCCTTCGACGGCACGCGCCGCGTGCCCCCCGCCGTCAACGAGCCGGTGCGCAGCTACGCCCCGGGGGCCCCCGAGACGGTGCGCCTCAAGGCGCGCCTCGACGCGATGGCCACCGAGGTCCCCGAGATCCCCGTGGTCATCGGCGGCCGCCGCATCCACACCGGCGACGTGGGCACCGTCACCATGCCCTGCGACCACCGGCACGTGCTGGCCACCGTCCACCAGGCCACGCCGGCGCTGGTGGAGGAGGCCATCGCCGACGGGCTCGCCGCGCAGCGCGAGTGGGCCAGCTGGCGCTGGGAGGACCGCGTCGCGGTGTTCCTGCGCGCCGCCGAGCTGCTCACCACCTCCTGGCGCGACACGCTCACCGGCGCCACCATGCTGGGGCAGGCCAAGACGGTGCACCAGGCCGAGATCGACGCGGCCTGCGAGCTCATCGACTTCTGGCGCTTCAACGCCGCCTTCGCCGAGTCGCTGTACGCCGAGCAGCCGCTGTCGGACCACAGCATGTGGAACCAGCAGGACTACCGGCCGCTGGAGGGGTTCGTGTACGCCGTGACCCCCTTCAACTTCACCGCCATCGGCGGGAACCTCCCGGGCGCCCCCGCGATGATGGGGAACGTGGCGCTGTGGAAGCCGTCGCAGACGGCGATGCTGTCGGCGTGGCACACCTTCCGCCTGCTGGAGGAGGCCGGGCTGCCCCCGGGGGTGATCAACTTCGTCCCGGGGAACGCGGCGGCCGTGTCGGACGTGGCGCTGGGGCACCGCGACCTGGCGGGGGTGCACTTCACCGGTTCCACCGGGGTGTTCAACAGCATGTGGGCCACCATCGGCGCCAACATGGGGAAGTACCGCTCGTACCCGCGCATCGTGGGGGAGACCGGCGGGAAGGACTTCATCGTGGCGCACGCCAGCGCCGACGTGCAGGCGCTGGCCGTGGCGATGGTGCGCGGCGCCTTCGAGTACCAGGGGCAGAAGTGCTCGGCGGCCAGCCGCGCGTACGTGCCGGCGTCGCTGTGGCCCGAGGTGCGCGACCGGTGCGTGGCCATGATGGCCGAGATGAAGCAGGGGGACGTGCGCGACTTCTCCAACTTCGTGGCCGCGGTCATCGACCGGCGCGCCTACGACCGGCTGGCGGCGGCGCAGGCCGAGGCGAAGCGCACCGCCACGGTGGTGGCGGGGGGCGGCGCCAGCGACGCCACGGGGTGGTTCGTGGAGCCCACGCTGGTGCTGGCCGAGGACGGGGGGCACCGGCTGCTGTGCGACGAGCTGTTCGGCCCGCTGCTCACCGTGCACGTGTACGACGACGCGCGCTGGAGCGAGACGCTGGCGCTGGTGGACCGCACGTCGCCCTACGCGCTCACCGGCGCCGTCTTCGCCCGCGACCGTGCCGCGGTGCGCGTCGCCACGGCGGCGCTGCGGCAGGCGGCCGGCAACTTCTACATCAACGACAAGCCCACCGGCGCGGTGGTGGGGCAGCAGCCCTTCGGCGGCGCGCGCGGCTCGGGGACCAACGACAAGGCCGGCTCGAAGATGAACCTGATGCGCTGGGTGTCCCCGCGGACCATCAAGGAGACCTTCGCGCCCCCCACCGACTGGCGCTACCCGTACCTGGGGTGAGCGGCGCCGTGCGCACCCTCCGCTACGTCACCTGCGACGTCTTCACGCCGGTCCCCTTCGCGGGGAACCCGCTGGCGGTGGTGTTCGGGGCCGAGGGGCTCCCCACCGCCACCCTGCAGGCGATCGCGCGGGAGTTCAACTATTCGGAGACCACCTTCGTCTTCGCGGCGGAGGACCGGGCGCACGCGCGCCGGGTGCGGATCTTCACCCCCGGCGGGGAGCTCCCCTTTGCCGGGCACCCCACCATCGGCACCGCGCACGTGCTGGTGGCCACGGGGGAGGTGGCGGTGACGGGAGACGCCCCCGTGGTGGTGCTGGAGGAGGGGGTGGGGCCCGTCCCGGTGCGCCTGACGATGGCGGGCGGCGTGCCGGTGTCGGCGCAACTCACCACGGCACAGCCCGTGGAGGAGCGCGCCGAGGGGGTGCCCGACGCGGGGGCGCTGGCGCGGGTGCTGTCGCTGGCCCCGGGGGACCTCCTGGGCGGGGCGCACGCCCCCATGGCGGTGTCGTGCGGCATCCCGTGGCTCGTGGTGCCGCTGGCCTCGGTGGCCGCGGTGCGCCGCGCCCGCGTGGACGCCAGCGCCTGGGAGACCCACCTGGCGGGGCGGTGGGGCTCGGAGCTGCTGGTGTTCGCCATGGCGCGGGAGGGGGACGATGGCGACGCGGCGGCGCTCCCGCCCCACGTGCGCGGGTGCGACATCCGCGCGCGGGCGTTCGTCCCCGGGCTGGCGGTGCCGGAGGATCCCGCCACCGGCTCGGCCAACGCCTGCCTGGCCGCCTACCTCGCGGCGCGGACCCCGCGCGACGGCACGCTGCGCTGGAGCGTGGCGCAGGGGATCGAGATGGGGCGCCCCAGCCGCCTGGAGCTGGAGGTGGAGCGGGCGGGGGGGGCCGTGGGCGCCGTCCGCGTGGGGGGCGCCACGGTGCTCATGGCCGAGGGGGTGCTGCGGGTGTGAGCGCCGGGGCGGGACCGGGGCGCTAGCGCAGCAGCTCGGCGACCTTGGCCCGCACGGTGGTCGAGGGGTCGGACGCGAAGCGGGGGAGGAGGCGCATGGCCAGCGCCCGGTGCCCGTCGGCCAGCGCATCCATCGCCGCCAGGCGCAGCTCCAGCGTGGCGTCGGGGGTGCGCCCCGCCGCGAGCGCCTCGAGCTTGAGCGCGGCGGCCTGCGTCTTCACCCGCCCCAGCGCGCGCACCGCCTCCAGTTGCCCGCCGCTGTCCTCGTTCACGTCGCTGGGGTGGCCGCGGGAGAAGCGCTCGCTCGCCGGCTTCTGGTGGGCGAACAGCACCGACATCGCCTGCTGCCGCACCTCCTGGGCGCTGTCGTGCAACGCCGTCTCCAGCCGCGCGCCGGCGTCGGGACCGCCGATCAGCCCCAGCGACGTCACCGCGGCGATCCGCACCCGCTCCTCCTCGTGCTTGAGCAGCCGTCCCAGCGCGGGCACCGCCGACGCCGCCCCGGTCTCCCCCAGCAGCAGCGCGGCGTTGCGCACCACGTACCACAGCGGATGGGAGAGGTACTCCTGGAACACCCGCGTCCCGGTGGACAGGTTGCGGCAGGCGTCGAAGCACCGCCGCCGCTCCGCGATGTCCTCGGCGGCCATGAGGTGCTGGAAGACGGCCCGCACCCCCTCCTCCCCCGCGCGCTCGATGATCGTCATGGCGACGGCCACGTCGGGGCCCGGCGGGCCGGCCACCACCTGGGCCACCAGCTTGAGCGCCTCCGGGGTCGCGGCGGCGCGAAAGACGGGGTCGGACACCACGGCCGACATGACGGCGAGCGCCTCGCCGGCGTTCCCCGCCTTGACCGCGGCCGCCGTCTGCTGGAGGACGGTGCCCGGCGCGACCGCAGCCGTCCGGCGCGCGGCGGCGGCCGACGGGGCCGGGACAGTGGTCACCACCTTGATGTTCCACAGCGTGTTGCGGAACACCGGGGACAGCTCGACCCGGTCCATGGGAGGCGGCGCGAGCAGCGCGCGCGCCAGGGCGAGGCACTCGTCGCGCGTGACCGTGCGGTGGACCTCGATGGACACCAGCTGGTGGGTGGCCATCGCGTTCGCCGTGAGGGCGGCCCCCACCGCCGTGGCGGTGTCCTGCAGCGACGCGACCCGAAGCGCCTCCCCCTCCAGCCGCAGCGACCCCATGCGGGCGATCGCCTCGAGGCGGGACAGGCTGGCCCCCACCGCGGCACCGTCGGCAGGGTTCCGCAGCTGGTCCATCAGCAGCGCCAGCGCCGCCGCAAACAACGATTCGAGCTGCAGGGACCGCCTCCACACGCGGAGCGCGCGATGCTGAATTTTCTCTCGCGGGGTCGGCCTCCGTCGGCCGACACCCGACCTAGTCAGGGACGCCCCATGCCATGGGACGTCACGCGGACGCGCCCCCCACGGCGGCTAGAGCGTCGCCTGAAGATACAGGTCGCTGCGCCACCCCTTGTTGGGGTAGAGCCCGCGCGCCACGTCGAGGCGGAACAGCCCGTCCAGGATCCCCACCCCCACGCCGGCGCCGCGCAGCGGCTGGAGCCGCCCGATCGCCCGGCGACTCCCGGCCCACCCGGCGTCCAGGAAGGCCACCGGGCGGACCACCCCCTGCCGCGTCCCCACCTCGGCGCGCGCCAGCCAGAACGCGTTCCCCTCCAGCGTCCCCGGGAACTGCCCGCGCACCGTGCGCACGCCTCCCAGGAACCACTGCCGCTGCGAGGGGAGGCGGCCGGCCGAGGTGCCGGCGGCGCCGGTGAGCGCCGCGGCGAGCTTCCCCACCGGCCGGCTCACCGTGGCCTCCACGCTCCCACGGGCGTAGCTGTACGTGCCGGTGGCCGCCTCCCCCTGCACCGCCGCCGTGAGGCGCACCCCCCCGACCACATCCCGCAGCACGCGGGACCAGTCCGCCTGCACCCCGGTGAGCGCCATGCGATCGGCGATGACGTTGTCCCGGAAGCGCCGCCCCGTCAGGGCGCGCGCCATGGAAAAGGTGGTCAGGACCCCCGAATCGCCGGCCGCCCACTGACGCTCCACGAACAGCCGCCAGCGCGTGGCCCCGCCGCGCCGGGTGCGCAGGTCCACCAGCTCCGCACCATAGGCCCTGAAGTAGAACCCCTCGTCACGCCCGTACAGGAGGGCGGGGAGCGACGGCCCCAGCGTGAGCGCCCCGCCCCAGTCGGGGTTGCTGGCGGCCAGCCGGTGGTACACCCCGGCGGTCACGGTGCGCCCCGCGGCACTGCGTTCCAGCGCCAGTTCGCCGTTGGCGTGGCGGTCGGCGTGGCCGATGCGCCCCGTGGCGGCCAGCGTGTACCCGCCGCCCAGTCCCTGCCGCAGCTGCGCCCCCACCGAGAGCCCCTCCACCCGGTTGTAGCGCACGAACTCCGAGCCCCACCGCAGTTGGGGACGCCCCGGCGCCCCTCCGGGCTGCAGCGCCAGCCCCAGCACCCCCAGCAGCGCGTCGCGCGCCGGGGAGTCGAACGCCTCGCGGTCCTTCGCGTCCAGCGGCGGGAGCGCGGCCGAGGTGCGCAGCCGCTCCTCGTTGCACGGCATGTCGAAGGCCACCCGCAGCCGCCCCTCGAAGCGGCTGTCCACCCGCGTGTACACGCTGTCGCGGGCGCACAGCCGCGCCCGCTGCCGCTCGCGGGGGGACAGCGTCGCGGTGTCCGCCGCGGCGCGGGCCGCGGCGCTGTCGGCGGTCACGCCCCCCTGCACCGCCCCGGAGCCCACCGACACCGAGACGGTCGCGGGGGCGTCCATCACCGTCGTGCTGTCCCCGGCGTTCACCGTGTCCCCCTGCGCGCGGGCGAGCCGCGTGGCGGGGATGGCGCGCAGCGGGAAGGCCGCGTTGACGTCCTGGTACCGGAACGCCTCATCCAGGCGCAGGGGGAGGCGCATGAAGCCGAACTGCACCAGGTAGCTGGCGCTGTTGGCCCGGGGGAGCCAGAAGCGCCCCTCGTGCAGCCCGTACTCCACGGTGATCCCCTCCAGCTCCGCCTTGGCCGGGCGGAAGGTGGCCTTCACCCACGCCGGCGGCGCGTCATCATCCCCCGACCGGGCGGCGCGGGCGGCGCGCTCGGCGCGCGCCACCGAGTCCTTCACGAACAGCGGGCGCGCCAGCCGCGCGCGGGCGATGGAGTCGCGCACCGGCGCCGCCACCACCGCGTCGGCGCGGTCGCGCGCGATCTCCTCGTCGGCCACATCCCAGATCTCGATGGGGGCGGCCAGGCGGTACGCGGCGCGCACCAGCTCCCCGCCGCGCCGGTCGAACCAGAAGCTCCCCACGAACAGCCGCCGGTCGGGGCGGCGCGCGGTGATGCGCAGTTCGCGCAGCGGGATGACGGTGCGGTCGGGGAGGGTGATGACGGCGGAGTCCCCGAGGGCGTACCGGTACCACGCCTCGGCGCCGGCGGCCAGCGGGTGGATCAGCTCCCGCTCGTCGATCTCCGCGCGCACCACGCCGAACTGGCTGTTGGGGAACCAGAGCGTCTCGCGCCCGGGGAAGTACGGGATGGACACGGCGTCGGCAATGTCACCGTCGGCGTCCCCCCCCATCGGCGACGCGACGCGCGAGCCCACGGGGGTGACGCGCACGCCCACGTCACGGCGCCACGCGATCTCCGCCACGTTGTCGCCCCGGAACAGCCGCTTCTCCAGCCCCAGGCGCCGCGCGCCCACCCCCATGTCGATGCGTTGCGTGGCGGTGGCGCGGTACGACTGCAGCGCGCTGTCCTGGCGGAGGCGCGCGGCGCGGGCGAGGCGCAGCAGTGCGGCGGCGCCCGTGTCGGCGAAGGCGGTGGGGACCGCCGCCTCGGCCCGTTGGCGCCGCACGGCGGTATCCACCCCCACGCGGGTCCGCACCACCCGGCGGGTCTCGCGGGCCACCTCGCGCAGCTG
>JAGWYS010000203.1 GCA_018969225.1 Gemmatimonadota bacterium
CTGCCGGCGGCGGCGCGCACGCAGCTGCTGCACGGCACGGGGCGCGGCTACGTGGGGATCTTCCCCTTCCTGGAGGCGCTGGAGGAGAAGCGGTACAAGCAGTACATCCGCGTGTTCCTGCGGCAGTACCAGAGCGCGGGGGAGTGCCCCGCGTGCCATGGCACGCGGCTGCAGCCGGAGGCGCTGCAGGTGCGCGTGGACGGGCACCCCATCGCCGACGCGGCCCGGTGGCCGGTGTGGCGGCTGTGCGATTGGCTGGAAGGGCTGGCGCTGGCGGGGAGCGAGGCGCAGATGGCGGAGGCGGTGCTGCGCGAGGCGCGCTCGCGCACGCGCTTCCTGGCCGACGTGGGGCTGGGGTACCTCACCCTGGACCGCGCCACGCGCACGCTCTCGGGGGGCGAGGCGCAGCGGATCACGCTGGCCAACGCGCTGGGCGCGGCGCTGGTGGACGCCACGTACGTGCTGGACGAGCCCAGCATCGGGCTGCACCCGCGCGACCTGGACCGGCTGCTGGCGCTGCTGCGGCGGCTGCGCGACCTGGGGAATACGGTGGTGATGGTGGAGCACGACCTGGAGGCGATGCGGATCGCTGATTACATGGTGGAGCTCGGGCCGGCCGCCGGGGCGCAGGGGGGGGAGCTGGTGTTCGCGGGCCCCATGGCGGAGGCCGAGCGGAGCCCGCTCACCGGGCAGTACCTCACCGGGGCGCGCACCATCCCGGTGCCGGCCGCGCGCCGCCCGCTGGGGCCGCGGTGGCTGGAGCTGACGGGGGCGGAGGCGCACAACGTGCGCGGCGTGGACCTGCGGGTGCCGCTGGGGGCCATGACGGTGGTGACCGGCGTGTCGGGATCGGGGAAGAGCACGCTGGTGCACGACATCCTGTACCGCGCGGTGGAGGCGCGGCTGCACGGCGAGCACAGCGCCAAGGAGCACCTGGGGGAGGTGGTGGGGGCGTTCCGGGAGCTGCGCGGCGCGGAGTGGCTGGACGACGTGGTGCTGGTGGACCAGAGCCCCATCGGGCGGTCGCCGCGTTCCAACCCGGTGACGTACGTGAAGGCGTACGACGCGCTGCGGAAGCTGTTCGCCGAGGCGCCGCTGGCGCGGACGCGGGGGTACGGGCCGGGGCACTTCTCCTTCAACGTGGCCGGTGGGCGGTGCGAGCAGTGCGAGGGGGCCGGGGCGCTGGAGGTGGAGATGGTGTTCATGGCCGACGTGTTCGTGCCCTGCGAGGCGTGCGGGGGGAAGCGGTTCCGCCCCGACGTGCTGGAGGTGCAGGTGCAGGGGCGGAGCATCGCCGACGTGCTGGAGCTCACGGTGGACCAGGCGATCCGGGCGTTCCCGCGGGAGGACAAGCTGGCGCAGGCGCTGTGGCACGTGCAGCAAGTGGGGCTGGGGTACCTGCGGCTGGGGCAGCCGGCCACCACGCTGTCCGGTGGGGAGGCGCAGCGGCTCAAGATCGCGCGGGAGCTGGCGCTGTCGGCCAAGGGGGGCGCGAAGAAGCTGTACGTGCTGGACGAGCCCACCACCGGGCTGCACCTGGAGGACATCCGGAAGCTGGCGCAGGTGTTCGAGCGGCTGCTGGACCAGGGGCACACGCTGCTGCTCATCGAGCACCACCTGGACGTGATCAAGCTGGCCGACTGGGTGGTGGACCTGGGGCCGGACGGCGGGGACGGCGGCGGGCGGGTGGTGGCGGCGGGGCGCCCCGAGGCGGTGTGCGCCGTGGAGGGCAGCCATACCGGGCGGTGGCTGCGGACGGTGCTGCCGGGGTGGCAGGGGGCGCCGGTCTAGCGCTGGGCGAGGCGCTTGGCGGCGGCCGGGGCGCTTGACGAGGGGCCGCCGGGCTGGCGATACTTGGGGGCTGCGGCGAGTCCGGGTGGGTAACCGGCCTCCATGCGGCAACGGTATTCCCGGGTAGCTCAGGTGGTAGAGCAGGTGACTGTTAATCACCCTGTCGGGGGTTCGAGTCCCTCCCCGGGAGCTGCGGAAGGTCGCGCAAGAAAGCACAGATCGCATGGACGGGGCGGTTCGCCGGCATCACGGCGGACCGCCCCGTTTGGCATTGAGAGCTCACCGGTATAGCACCGGGCTAACACCGGGCTAACACCAGGACGGTGCGCCACTACGCCGCGTACGTCACCGCCCCCCCCACTACCGTCTCCACGATGGCGATGTCCTTGATCTTCCCCGGCGCCACCAGGTGCGGGTCCTCCGCCAGCCGCACGTAGTCAGCCAGCTTCCCGGCGGTGATCGACCCCTTGATCGCCTCCTCCCCCGAGGCCCACGCGCCGTTGATGGTATTGATGGCGATCGCCTCGGTCACGCTCACCCGCTGGTTGGCCCCCCACGTGGTGCCGTCCCACCCGGTGCGCGTGACCATCCCCTGGATCCCCATCAGCGGCGCGAAGGGGCCCGGGCTGAAGTCCGACCCCGCCGCCGCCGGCACCCCGGCGTCCAGCAGCGACCGGAACGCCATGCAGTTCCGCATCAGCGCCTCGCCGTACAGCACGAACTTGTCGGGGTTGTAGTACGCGTAGCTGGTGAACAGCGACGGCACCGCGCCGATGGCCTTGATGCGCCGCACCAGGTCGGGGTTCACCAGCGTGCAGTGGGTGATCTTGGGGCGCGCGTCGGCGCGCGGCGCCGCCGCCAGCGCCCGCTCGGCCGCGGTGAGGAACATGCCGATGGCCACGTCGCCGTTGGCGTGGCAGTTCACCTGGATCCCCGCGCGGTGCACCCGCTCCACCCAGGCGTCCAGCCCCTCCTGCGTCTGCGTCACGTTGCCGCGGTACGGCGGATTGGAGCCGGGGTACGGGGTGCTGAGGGCCATGGTCCGCTCGGAGAACGACCCGTCCACCGTGTACTCCGAGGTGGCGCCAAAGCGGATCCACTCGTCGCCGAAGCCGGTGCGGATCCCCGCGGCGATCATCGCCTCCAGCACCGCGCCGCCGGTCTCGAAGCTGATGCGGTGGCGCAGCTCGCCGCGGGCGCGCACCTCCTGCATGGCCTGCAGGTTCCCCCCCTGGTGGTGCACGCTGGTGAGCCCGTAGCGCGCGAACTCGCGCGAGATGTGCGCCACCCCGTTCCGCGCGCGCTGCTCCGCCTCGGCGGCCGAGTACGTCGGTCGGGTCCCCACCGACCGGAACCGGTCCATGGCGCGGTCGGTCACCCGGCCGGTGAGGGTGCCGCTGGCGTCCCGGTCGTACGTCCCCCCCATGGGGTTGGGGGTGTCGCGGGTGATCCCCGCCAGCGCGAACGCCGTGCTGTTGTAGAACGACGTGTGCCCGCCGCGGTGCCGCACCACCACCGGGTGCTCGGTGGACACCGCGTCAAGGTCGCGGATGGTGAGCGACCGCCGGTCGGTGAGCTTGGTGTCGTCGTGAAAGTACCCCTCCACCCAGGTGCCCGGGGGGAGCTGGCGGGCGCGCGTGCGCAGCTTCTCGATGATGCTGGCGATGCTCACCGTCTCCACCTCGAAGGGGTTCCCCACCAGCACTTCGTACAGCAGCACCTCGCCGCCGGCATGGTTGTGCGTGTCGATGAACCCCGGCACCACCGCCATCCCCTTGGCATCCACCACCCGGGTGCGCTTCCCGGCCAGCCCGCGGATGTCGGCCGAGCTGCCCACCGCGGTGAAGCGCGCACCGGTCACGGCAAACGCCTCGGCGCGCGGCTGGCGCGGGTCCATGGTGTGCACGCGCGCGTTCACCACCACCAGGTCGGGGTCCTGCGCGGCGTCCTGGGGCGTCGGGCGCGCCCTGGCCACCTGCGCGGCCAGCTCGGGGGCGCCGGCAATGGCCGCCATCGCGGCGCTTGAGGCGGAAGCGGCCAGGAACGAACGGCGGCTGTGACGGGAGGGCATGTGGGGCATCCTCGCGGGAAGGGATGGCCTATTGTGCGCCGCGATCGTGGGAGCCGAAAGGGTCAGGCTCGGTGGGGCGCCCGGAACGCGTGCCGTGGCCGTACCTTGGCTGGCACTGCGCCTGTCCCCCAACCTCTCCGGTCCATGCTGCGTCGTCGCCGTGCCGCCGCCTCCTCCGTCCTGCTGCTGGCCCTCCCCGCCCTGCTGGCCGCCCAGGGGGCGCAGCAGCCGCCGGTGACCGAATCCCCTATGGCGCGCGCCTGCCTGGACGACGCCGGCGTCACCGGCACCATCCTGCTGCACGACCTGCAGCGAAACACGTGGGTGGGCGGACACGCCGAGCGCGCGGACCGGGCGCTGCTGCCGGCGTCCACGTTCAAGGTGTTCAGCAGCATGGCGCTGCTGGAGGCGGGGGTGCTGGCCACGAAGCACAGCGTGATCCCGTGGGACAGCGTCACGCGCGACCGCGCCGAGACCAACCGGGACCTGACGCTGCAGGAGGCGTTCCGGCTGTCGTCGCTGGCGCACTTCCAGGTGGGGGTGCGGCGGCTGCCGCCGGGGTTCATGCGGCAGTTCCTGGACGACGTGGGGTACGGCAACCGCGACCTGTCGGGGGGAGACGACCACTTCTGGATCGATGGCGGGCTGCGCATCTCGCCGCGGCAGCAGGTGGGGTTCCTGAAGCGGCTGTTCCGCAACGCGCTCCCCGTGTCGCCGCGCACCACGCAGGTGGTGAAGGAGATGATGGCGATCGAGGAGACGCCCGCCTACGTGCTGCGCGCCAAGACGGGGCTCACCACGGTCCCCGACCCGGGGAGCATCGGGTGGTGGGTGGGGTGGGTGGAGCGCGGGGCGCGCGTGACGTTCTTCGCCACGGTGCTGGAGAGCGCGGCGCCGCCCGCGGACTTCGCGGCCAAGCGCCTGGCAGTCACCCGGTGCGCGCTGGAGCGGACGGGGGCGCTGCCGGGGACGGGGGCGCCTCCGCGCTGACCCCGCCGCCCGTCAGCGCTTGCGCACCCAGCGGAACCCGGCGCCGAGCGTGGTGAGCCCCGCCGTGGTGCCGCGCTCGCTCCCCAGGAAGGTGCGCGTGAGGAAGAGCGTGGGGAACGAGGTCCCCTGGCGGGGGGCCGTGTAGTCGAGGCGCAGCGTGGTGCCCAGGCGCGCCCCGCGCCCTCCCGCGTTCACCACGGCCGGACCGGCCATCACGCGCAGGAGGGTGGAGCGGATATCCAGCGCCGCGCCGGTGAGCAGCGCCAGCCGCTCCTCATGCCGCACATCCTGGCACCCCGGCACGCGGGAGACCACGAAGCAGCCGCGGTTGCCCACGTTGAGCGGCGTGACGCGCACCCCCGCGATCCACGCGCGCTTCCGGCCACGCCAGAGCGGTGCCGTGCCAAGCCCCGAGACGGCGAACGCGGGGGCCTCGACATACGCCGTGGACGAGACCACGCTCCCCCCTTCCAGTTCGGCCGAGAGCAGCCCCGTGTAGGTGTAGAACCCCATCCCCACGCCGGGGCGGCGCTGGGCGTCGAGGGCGGTGGCCAGCGGCGCCAGCGCCAGCAGGGCGCCGGCGAGGACCACGCAACGCGAGGGGACGGACATTCAGGCTCCTGGCACGGGGACTCGCATAAGGTAGTTGGGTTTGGTTCCGTGCACGGGGGGATCGGCGCGCGCATACACCCCGCCACCACAAGACTTGCATAGTCCGGAGCAATAGACCATTTTGGTCATATGATCAGCACCTCCGTGTCCGACCTCAAGGCGCGTCTCAGCGCGTTCCTCGACCTCGTGCGCGAGGGCGAGGAGGTGGTCGTCACCGATCGCGGCCGACCCATCGCGCGGCTCAGCGGCATTGACGCGCAGGCGCTGGTTGACGAGCGGACCGCCGCCCAGGTGCGCAGTGGACGGCTCCGTCCCCCGCGGGCCGGGCTCAGCCGCACCTTCCTCTCGCGGCCGCGGCCCCTGGATGCGGAGGGCGCGTCGTTGGCGGCCCTGCTCGCCGAGCGCGACGACGAGCGATGAGGTTCTGGGACTCGTCGGCGCTGGTGCCGCTGCTCCTGGAGCAGCCGCGCTCCGACCTGGTGCGCCGCTGGTTGCGGGAAGACGGCGACCAGGTGGTGTGGTGGGGCTCCGAGGTGGAGTGCGCGTCGGCCATCGCCCGGATGCGACGTGAGGACCGGCTGTCGTCGAGCGACGAGCGGACGGCGCAGTCGATGCTCGACGAACTGGCGGCCAGCTGGTTCGAAGTCCAGCCCGCGCCGACCATCCGCGAACAGGCCCGCCGCGCGCTGCGGCTGCACCCACTCCGCGCGGCAGACGCGCTGCAGCTGGCGGCGGCGCTGGAATGGGCCGGCCCCGGCGCGCGCGGCACCTTCCTGGGGTTCGACGAGCGGCTGCAGGTGGCGGCCGAGCGCGAGGGATTTCGCGTGCCGTAAGGGCGCGCACCCCGGCGCCCCCGGTGCGCTACTCGTACGTCTCGATCACCTCCAGGAAGTCGTCGCCGTACTTGTCCAGCTTGGCCTCCCCCACGCCGGGCACCTGCAGCAGCTCGTAGCGGCTCCGTGGCCGGCGCGCCACCATCTCCAGCAGGACGCGGTCGCCGAACACGATGTAGGCCGGCACGCCGGCCTCGTCGGCCAGTTCGCGACGCCGGGCCCGGAGGGCGTCGAACAGCGCGCGGTCGTCGGCATCAAGGTCGTGCGCATCCAGCGACGACCGCGAGGCGCCTCGGGCGGCGCCGGCGTGCCCGCCTCCGGCGTGTCCGGCCCCGCCGCGCGCGGCGTCGCGCCCGCGCGTCCATGGCGCCGCGGAACGCTCGCGCTCCAGCGCCGCCGCCACCTGCGCCTCGACGGTCACCCCCGTGCACGCGTCGCACGAGGCGCCGCACCCGTCGATCGTCTCGTCAA
>JAGWYS010000204.1 GCA_018969225.1 Gemmatimonadota bacterium
GAAGGTCCCCGCCACCACCTCGCGCTGTCGCGCGACGAACCCCTCAGGAGAATCGCCGCCGCCCCCCCCGCCGCCTCCCCCGCCTCCACCGCCGGCCTCCGCCTGCCGGTAGTCCTTGCTGTAGGGGCGCACCTCCAGGAAGTACACGTCGCTGCTCCCCGTCTGCCCCCGATGGTCGGTGGCCACGGCGTGGTACGCCACCAGGTCCCCCGGCACCAGCCCGAACTCCTCCAGCAGGAACGTGTGGACGCCGCGCCGCTCGGCAGGATCCTTCCCGGGGGCGCCCAGCCGCACGCGCTGCTCCGTGCCGCCGTTCACCCGCACGCGCAATTCCAGCGCGGTGACGGCCACGTCGTCGGTGGCCCGCACCGCCACCGGCACCTCCTCGGTGCTGGTGGCCTTAGTGTCGCGCCCGGGTTCCTCGATGGCCACGCGCGGGGCCCGGTCGGGGATGGCGTCCACCACGTACTCCACCCCGCCGGCCACCAGCGTCCCGTCGCCCGCCACCAGGTCCACCCGGTAGAAGCCGCTGCGCGCGACCGTGAAGCGCGCGGTGGCAAGCGTGTCGGTGACCGGGGTGAGGGGGACGCGCGCGCCGTCGTCAAAGCGCACCACGCCCCCCGAGACGGGGCGCGACACGCGCACGCGCAGCGTCACCGCCGTCCCCGTGATCGCGGCCACGTCACCCGATGGCACCGCCTCCGGCGGGAGTCCGCTGGCGGCGGGGAAGTGCAGGGTGTGCGCCACGTCGGTCACGGCGGGGAGGTCGCTCACCGCCACCCGCCACTCGGGGGAGCGCACGCCGCCGGCCTCCACGGCGTACACCAGCGGCGCCACCACGTCGAACACGCGGGCCGCGAAGCGGGTGCTGTCTCCCTCGGGAGCCATGGGGAGGCGCTCCCACACGCCCAGGGTGTCGCGCCGCACCAGCAGCACCGCCTCGTCCGCCACGAACCCCTCGGCGGCGGCGCGCACGGCAAAGCCGCCGCCGCGCGGCACGGTGATGTTGCCCGGGGTCACCATCCACCGCCGCACCGGCACCGCCGCCTCCGCCGCCGCCGACGGCACCACCAGCCAGCGGGCCACATCGCGCAGCCGTTGCGGCCCCAGCACCAACAGCAGCGCCGCCGCGCCCACCACCGCGCCCAGCTGGCGCCAGGCCCGCCGCCGCGGCGCCGCCTCCAGCGTGCGCGCCACCGCCAGCGTCTGCAGCGCGGCCGACGCGCGCACCATGAGCCGGTGCGCCAGCGCGGGGGAGGGGCGCGCCTGCGCCGGGCGCAGCGCCTCGTCCACCGCCGTGAGCAGCTGCTGCCGCAGTTCCGGCGCGTGCTCCTCCACGTACAGCGCGAACCGGCGGTGGTCGCTCCCCAGCGGTCCCCCACCCCATGGCCACGTGCCCTCCCGTCGCGCGCGCCACACCCATCCCCCCGCCGCCGCCAGCAACGCCAGGTAGCCGGTGCTGCGCGCCCAGCGGGCCACCTGCGCCAGCGTGGCGTCGGGGAGTGCCGCCGCCACCGTCGCCGCCATGGCGCTGGCCGCCAGCCACGCCACCACCGCGCTGGCGGCCAGCCATGCCGCCCCTTCCAGCAGCCGACGGCGGTGCCACTGCCGTCGCAGCGTCCCCAGCCGCGCCAGCAGCTCGATGTCCGGGGCGGCGGGCGCCCCGTTGGCAGGAGCGTGCGCGGCGGGGGTGCGCGGTGCGGGGGTGCGGTCCATGGGCGGCTCTCCCGAAGGCTCGTCCGAAGGCTCTTGTCTCACGCGGCCGGCGGCGCCGCTCGGCGCTCCGGTGCACGCGGCAGCATCACGTCCTGCACCACCGCGCGGCGTCCGCGGGTGGCCATCACCGTCTCTCCCAGCAGCAGCAGCACGGCCAGCAGCAGCAGCCACCGCCACCCGGTCTGCCGCCGTTCCCACGCCTCGGGCGACGCGTCTTGCGCCGCGGGGGTGCGCACGGCCGAGTCCCTCGACGCGGTCCGCTCGCCCCCCGCGTCCAGGCCCGGCTGCACCGCCACCGGGGGAAGCGCCTCCAGCCGCGATTCTCCCTCGGGGACGTTCACGGCCAGCTGTTGCACGGGGATGCCGGCGGCGCGTCCCGCAAACAGCTGGTAGACCCCCGCGTCGGCCAAGGAGATCCCCCCGCCAGTCACGCCGTCCCTCACCGTCCCCGGGCGCAGCAGCGCGCCACCGGGGGCGCGCACCACGGGGTCGGGCACTCCGTCGGGGACCCGCCACCGGGCCCCCGTCACGTGCGCATCGCCACCCCCCGCCGCGCCCGACGCCTCGTGCGCCAGCTGCTGCACCAGCGGCACGAACGCCGGGTGCAGCGGCCATTCCCCGCGCGTCGCGTCCAGGGGGATCGCCACCACGTACCGCGCGTTCGTCGCGGCGCGCCCCCGCCCCGGCGTCTCGGCTTCCGGCGCCTCGGTCGGCGCCGGTTCGCGCACGATGGCGGGCAGCCCGTCATCGAAGCGGGCCAGCACCTCGGCGCCGGGCGCGGCGTCCAGGCGCGGATAGCGCCACGCGCGCGGCTCGCCCAGCGCCTGCGGCACCTCGCGGAAGGGGGCGAAGAGCGGATGCTCCGCGCGCCACCCCGCCAGGTGCCCACCCCGATCGGCGGTCCGGTCGGCCATCCCTTGCATGGCCACCGGCCACGGGCTTCCCGCGCCGCGGCGTGCGCCCACGCGGGCACCCGCGAGCAGCACGAAGCCGGCCCCCTGCGCCCGCCATGCCGCCATCGCGTCGGCGTCGGGGAAGAGGTCCCACGCCAGCACCACCGGCGGCGGCCCCGCAGCGTCCTGCGGCGGGGCACCCAGCCGCGTCTGGCGCTCCACGCGCAGGCGCGGGCCGTCCACCTGCGCCAGCGCCTGCCGCAGGAAGGCCGTCTCCTCGTCGGGCGCCGCCGACAGCAGCGTGACGGGCACCGCGAGGTCGCGCGGCACCACCACGCGCACCGTGTCGTCGCCGGGGAGGTCGTCGGGGGGGAGCGCCACCTGCACCAGCACCGGCTCCTCGGGGACCGCCACGGCGGGGAACGCCACCGCCGCGTCGGCGCCCGCCGCCAGCGTCACGGGGGCCGAGGCGGCGGCGCGGCCGTTGACCAGCAGCGTGGCCGTCAGCCGTTCGCGCGCCACCTCGCGCCCCGGCGTGGCCATGGCGCGCACGCGCGCCTGCACGGCCAGCAGCGAGCGACCATCGGGGCGGGCGCGCCGGGTGCGCACGCCGCCCACCCAGCGGTTGCGCACCGCGGCGGGGCCGGTGGCGATGGCGCGCCACGTCACCGCCGCGGGGAGCGACACCCCTTCCACGCCGCGCGCGCCCGTCCCCTGCAGGTCGGACACCAGCACCACCTCGCGCCGAGCGCCCACCGCACCCCCGGGCGCGGGCTCCAGCAACGCGCGCGCGGCGCGCACCGCACCGGCCATGGCGGTACCGCGCTGGCGCGGGGCGAGGGCATCGAGTGCGCGCCGCGCGGCATCGCGGTCGGGCGCCAGCGGGGCCACCACCTCGACGGCGTCGTCGAACGCCACCACGGCAATGCGGTCGCCCGCTGCCAGGCTGGCCACCACCGCTCGGGCCGAATCGCGCGTGCGCGCCCACGTGCCGGGGGTGCCCATGCTCAGCGACCGGTCCACCAGCAGCACCACGTCGCGCGCCGACGCCCCCGCGGTGACGCCCGCGCCCGGACGCATGACCGGGCGGGCAAACGCCAGCACCACCGCCGCCACCGCCAGCGCGCGCAGCAGCAGCAGCGGCAGGTCGGCCACGCGGCGGCGCCGAGTGACCTGGATGGGGAGCGCCCGCAGGAACTGCAGCGACGGGAAGCGCACCGGCGTGCGCCGATTGCGCCGGCGCAGGTGCAGCCACAGCGGCAGCGCCAGCGCCACCAGCGCGCCCAGGAAGGCGGGGACCAGGAAGCCCATGGCGACGCTCAGCGCGGGGCGAGGCGGCGGGGGCGCGCGCGCAGCCACGCGTGCAGCGCGCGGTCCAGCGGCTCGCGCGTGTCCAGCGCCAGGTGGTCGGCGCCCGCGGCCGCGAGGCGCCGCCGGACGGCGTCATGGTGCGCCGTCACCACCGACCGGTAGCGCTCGCGCCACTCGGCGGGATCCAGCGACAGCAGCGTCCCCTCCTCCGCGTCCTCGTACGTGACCGCCTCCTCCCCCGGCAGCTCCCGCTCGGCGGGGTCCACCACGTGGAACACCATGACGTCGTGCCCCGCCACCCGCAGCGCGTCCACGCTGCGCCCCAGCACCTCGGGCGCCTCGTAGGCGTCGGTGACCACCGCCACCATCCCCGGGCGGCGCAGCAGCGGCGGCCCCAGCGCGGCCAGCGCACCCGCCACACCCCCGCGCCCGCCGGCGCGCGCGCGCCCCAGCGCCTCCAGCACTGCCTGCCGCTGCCGCGCCGCCGGGGGGACCACCTCGCCCAGCGTGTCGGTGAAGGTGGCCACCCCCACCCGGTCCCCCTGCGCGTGCGCCAGCCACGCCAGGCACGCGGCCAGCATCCGCGCGTACGCGAACTTGTCCACCGCATGGCTCCCGAAGTCCATGGACCCCGAGCAGTCGAGCGCCACCAGCAGCCGCGTGGTGGTGTCCGCCTCGAACTCCTTCACGAAGTAGCGGTCGGTGCGTCCCACCAGCCGCCAGTCCACGCGGCGCAGGTCATCCCCCGGCTGGTAGGCGCGATGCTCGGCGAAGTCCAGCGACGCACCCGTGCGCCGCGACCGGTGCGCGCCGTGCAGCACCCCGTCCACCACCGTGCGCGCCAGCAGCGACAGGTCGGCGAGGCGCGCCAGGAGCGCGGGGTCCACGAAGGCGGCGGGGGCGTCGGCCACAGGCGGCTCAGAGCGCGGAGCGGGGCACTGGCACCGCGGCCAGCAACCGCGCCACCAGGTCGTCGGTGGTCACGCGCTCCGACTGCGCGGCGAAGTTGCGCAGCACGCGGTGCCGCAGCACTGCGGGCGCCAGCGCGCGCACGTCGTCAAACGACGCGCTGGGACGCCCCTGCAGCAGCGCCCGCGCCTTGGCGCCCAGCACCAGCGCCTGCGCGGCGCGCACCGACGCGCCGTAGGCCACGTACTGCCCCACGAACGCCGGCGCCCCGGGGCCCGGGCGCGTGGCGCGCACCAGCGCCACCGCGTGGCGCGCCACCGCCTCGGCGATGGGCGCGCGCCGCACCACCCCCTGGAACGCCAGGATCTCCGCCTGCCCGATCACCGGCGCCACCGCCGCGCGCGGCGCCCCGGTGGTCTGCCGCACCACCGCCACCTCGTCCTCCTCCCCCAGGTAGTCCAGCTGCAGCTCCAGCATGAACCGGTCCAGCTGCGCCTCGGGGAGCGGGTACGTCCCCTCCAGCTCGATGGGGTTCTGCGTGGCGAACACGAAGAAGGGCGGGTCGAGCGGGTAGGTGCGCCCCTGCACGGTGACCTTCCGCTCCTGCATCGCTTCCAGCAGCGCCGCCTGCGTCTTGGGGGGCGTGCGGTTGATCTCGTCCGCCAAGAGGATGTTGGCGAACACCGGCCCCGGCAGGAACGCCAGCCGCCGACGCCCGGTCTCCGGATCGTCCTGGATGACGTCGGTGCCGGTGACGTCGCTGGGCATCAGGTCGGGGGTGAACTGGATGCGCGCATGCTTCAGCTCCAGCGCGCGCGCCAGCGTGGCGATGAGCAGCGTCTTGGCCAGCCCCGGCACCCCCACCAGCAGGCAGTGCCCGCCGGCGAAGAGCGCCACCAGCGCCTGTTCCACCACGGCGTCCTGCCCCACCACCTCCGTGCGGATGGCGGCGGTCAGTCGGGTGCCGGCGTCGTGCAGCCGGTCGGCCAGGGCGCCGTCGTCGAGGGCGTCGAGCTCGGCGGAGGAGGGGGCGGTGCGCACGCGGGGGCCTCGGGGGTGCGGGGAAGGGGCGGGGGTCAGCGCGACAGCGCGTAGACGATGTAGTTGATGCCGAACTTGTACGACGTGTTGGTCTCGTCCACCGCGAAGAAGCCCTGGTCGGCGAACTCCCAGAACTCCGACAGGTCGTTGTTGTAGTTGGCGATCGCGAACAGCCGGCCCGTCGGGTCGTTGTCGGCGAAGAAGCCGTAGAACGCCGACGGCAGCCCGTAGTACGGGTGGGTCATCGCCAGCGAGGGGATGCGGAAGAAGCTGTCGAACACCGGGTGCGCCGCGGTGAGCAGGATGGGACGCACCGACGGGAAGGCCCGCCGCATCTGCGCCTCGAAGTTGGTCCACGCGTCGCCCGCGAAGTCGTCGAACACCAGGAAGCCGCCCTTGGCGACGTACTTCCGCAGCCCCGCCACCTCGGCCTCGGAGGGGCGCCAGTACCCGGCCTCCGCCATGTAGGCCACGGGGTAGTGCGACAGCCGCGGGTCGTCCAGCGCCAGCACCTGGCTCTCCTGCGTGCGCACGCGCACCGCCGTGAGCTCGCGCAGGATCTGCGTGAAGTTCCGTTCGCCGCGCGGGTAATCGTGGCTCCACGGCTGGTCGCGGCGGAAGCCGCTGAAGTCGGCGGCGCCGTACCGGAGGCGCGCCCACGTGAAGCGCCCGTCGTACGGCACCGCCTCAGGCGGGGGCGGGGGGGGCGGCGTGCGCCCGCGCCGCTGCGCCGCGGCCGGCGCGACCGCCAGCCACAGGAGCACCAGCGCCCGCGGGAGCGCCCGCCCGCCGGTCATGGCGCGCCTCACGGCCGGCCTCCGCTGGGCGGACGCCGCAGCGCCAGCAGCAGCGCCTGCGCGGGCTCGTATCCCGGCGCCTCC
>JAGWYS010000205.1 GCA_018969225.1 Gemmatimonadota bacterium
GCCACCAGCGTGCCCGAGATCGCCGGCCCCGCGCGCAGCGAGTCCTCCGCGACCACGGCGATGTTGTCGGGGCCGATCACCTGCGCGCCCGAGGCGGGGGTGACCGCGGGGCCGTCCGGCCGGCCGCAGGCGGCGAGGGGGACGGCAACCAGCAGGAGGGCGCGGGGCACCACGCGCCGCATCGTGGGGATCATCGGAAGGAACCGGTCAACAGGGTGGATCCCGCGCCCAGGGGGAGCGCGGGGAGAAGGGCGAGGCGCGTGCGCGCCACCTGCAGGTCGCGCGCGGCGCGGGCGCGGTTGGCCAGCGCCTGCTGCCACTGCACGCGGATCTCGGAGAGCTCCAGCTGGGTGGAGATCCCCTCGGTGAAACGGACGTCGGCGATGGCGTAGGCGCGCTGCGCCTGCTCGGCGGTCCCCACGGAGGCCAGCCACGCGGCCTCGGCCTCCACCAGCTGCAGCACCGCCTGTCGCGTGTCGAGGTCGGCCCCCTCCTCCGCCTGCTGGAGCCGCTGCCGCGCCTCGACCACGCCGGCTTCCGCCGCCTGGATCTCGCCGCGCACGCGCCCGCCGCTGAACACCGGCCACGACACCCCCACCCCCACCGTCCAGTTGGGGAGGAAGTCCCCCAGGCTGCGCGGCAGGATCTGGGCGGGGTAGGCGAACCGCTGGTAGGTGCTGGTGGCCGCCAGCTGCGGGTAGCGCAACCCGCGGGCCGCGCGCAGCTGCGCCTGCGCCACCTCCACCCCCAGCTGCGCCTGCCGCACCGGGGCGCGCCGCGCCAGCACCGTGTCCGCCTCCCCCAGCCGCGCGGCCACCATCGCGGCCACGCGCGGATCGGGGGCGAGCGCCTCCGCCGCCGCCACGGCCACGGTGGTGGGCACGGCCGCCGCCGGGGCGGCCGCTGCGGGCGGTTCCTCGGCGATGCTGTCGGTGAGCGCCAGCGCCTGCGCCGCCGGGAGGTTCAGCAGCTGCCGCAGCCGCACGTAGGCCAGCTCGCGCGCCGTCCGCGCCTGCAGCAGCGGGGGGCGCTGGTTGTCGCGCGTGACCCGCGCGCGCAGCAGCTCGAACTCCGACGCCGAGCCCACCGACCGGGTGAGCTGCACCTGCCGCAGCGTGCGCTCGGCCTGCACCACCGTGGACTCGGCGATGGTGACCAGGCGGTCGGCGAGCAGCGCGTCGTAGTACGCCGCGGTCACGTCCAGGCGCGCCTGCGCCTCGGCGGCCGTCACCGCCACCTCGGCGACCGTGCGCCCGGCGCGCGCCGCCGCCACGCCGGCGCGCGCGCGCCCGCCGGTGAACAGCGGCTGCGACGCCACGAGCCCGACGTTGAGGTTGTACTGCGAGGCGAAGATGCGCGTGAACGCCGACGTGGCGTCGCCGCCGCCGCTGCTGTCCGCGCCGGCCGGACGGCCGCCACCCGTGCCGTTTCCGGACGTGGCGCGGCGCGCCGCCTCCGCGAACTGGTTCTGCAGCTGCTTCTGCCACGCGAGCGACGAGGAGAGCTGGGGGAGTTGCGCCGCGCGCGCCTGGCGCTGCTGCCCCTCGGCGCGCTGCACGCCGGCGCGGGCGAGCGCCACCGCCTCGCTGCCGCCGACGCCGCGCGCCAGCGCCTCGCCCAGCGAGAGCTCGAGCGGGCGCGCGGTGCCGGTGCGCACGGGCTGCGCGGGGAGGGTGATGGGGAGGGTGATGGGGACGACGACGGGCGCCGCCAGCGCCAGGAGGGCAGCGGCGCGGCGGAAGACCCGGGGAGGACGCGGGACGGTCATGCGACGGGGACGGAGGAGGGCGGCGCGCCGGCGGCCACCAGAGCTGCCGGACGAACGCCAAGGGCGCGCAGGAAGATCCGGACGTAGGCGCGGAGGCTCACGTCCACGGGCTGGGGGAAGAGCGCGGGCATGAGGTCGCGGTTCATGGCATCGGCGAACATGGCGCCAATGAGCATGGTGGACGCGGCGGTGAGCTCGGCGGGGGTGACGGCGTCGGCGTCGGCGAGCCAGCCGTGGCGGTTGAGCTGGATGACGTACTCGCGGAGCTGCGCCGACGCGGCGGAGGGGCCCTGCGCGGCGCGGCAGGCCACGTCGGGGCGCTCGTGGGCGTCGCTCACCACCTGCCGCACGAAGTCGCGGTGCTCGGTGGTGCGGGCGTGGTGGCGCGCCAGCCATTCGGCGAGCTCACGCTCGGGGTCGCTGGGGGGCGAGGGGAGGGCGATGTTGGCGCCCTCGCGCTGGCGCTCCTGGAGGACCTGCTGGAGGAGGGCGTCCTTGGAGCCGAAATGGCGGAAAAGGGTGACCTCGTTGACGCCGGCCTCGTCGGCGATGCGCTTGGTGGTGGCCCCCCGCCATCCGCACTGGGCGTAGACGGTGGCGCAAGCGCGCAGGATGCGGTCGTGGAGCGACTCGGCCATTTCAGAAATCAGCATGCAAGGGGTTGCTTGCGCAAGTGGGTGCTTGCTTGCGTTGGTTGGGAGTTGGAGTTGGGAGTTGGAGTTGGGAGTTGGAGTTGGGAGTTGGAGTTGGAGTTGGAGTTGGGAGTTGGAGTTGGGAGTTGGAGTTGGGAGAGAGAAGACAGTTGTTCGGTCATGTTGACCGAGTGTGGGGTTGGTGGTGGCGGAGTAGTTTTCGTCGCATGACCACCACCCTCACCATCAACGGGCAGACGCAGGCGCTGGCCGTCGATCCCGACACCCCGCTGCTCTGGGCGCTCCGCGACACCTTGGGGCTGACGGGGACCAAGTTCGGGTGCGGCGTGGCGCAGTGCGGTGCCTGCACCGTGCACCTGGACGGCCAGGCGGTGCGCAGCTGCGCCGTCACGGTGGGGAGCGCGGCGGGGCGCGCGGTGACCACCATCGAGGGGGCCACCGCCGACACGGGGGGCGATCCGGTGGCGCGCGCCTGCGCCGACGCCTGGGTGGCCGAAGACGTGGCCCAATGCGGCTACTGCCAGCCGGGGATGGTCATGGCCGTGGCCGCGCTCCTGCGCGCCACCCCCGACCCCACCGACGCGCAGCTGGACGCCGCCCTCACCAACGTCTGCCGGTGCGGCTCCTACCCGCGCCTCCGGCTGGCGGTGCACCGGGCCGCCCGCACGCTGCGCACCGCGCCCCGGTGACCGGGCTTGGTGCCCTGGCCCGCGCCGCCTCGGCGGCGCGGACGGCGCGCCCCGACCTCCCGCTGGCGCTGGCCACCCTGGTGGCCGTTGAGGGGTCCTCCTACCGCCAACCCGGCGCCCGCCTGCTGGTGGACGCCGACGGGCGCGTCCTGGCCGGCGCCATCTCCGGGGGGTGCCTGGAAGGGGACGTGGCCGCCCGCGCCGCCGCCGTCTGCGCCACCGGTGAGGGCGTGCGTCTCACTTACGACCTGCGCGCCGATCTCGACGTCATCTGGGGGTTCGGCAGCGCGTGCGACGGGGTGGCGCACCTGCTGCTGGAGCCCCTTGAGAATCCGCAATGGCTTCATGGTGCGTCGAAAGTGGCCCATGAAAGGCAGGGTGGAGCCCTGATTTCGGTCCTGGACGAGAACACGGGGAACACGGCGTGGCTCGTGGACGGACCGGTGCACGCCCCACGCTGGACCCCGTTGGCCGGGCAGGACGCCCCCCCGGACCCGGTCGTGGCGGCGCAGGTGGCCGCCGCCCGCGGCGCCCTTCCGCCGCATGGCGGCACCCGGCTCATCCCCAGCGCGACGGGGGCGTCGCTGTTCGTGGAGGCGCTGGTGCCCCCGGTGGCGCTGTGGCTGGTGGGGGCCGGGCGCGGGGTGGAGGCCTTCGCGCGGATGGCCGACACCATGGGGTGGGCGGTGACGGTGGCCGACCATCGCCCGGCGCTGCTGGAGGCGTTGGCGCTCCCCACCAGCGTGGCCACGCGGGTGGTGCACCCTGACGCCGCCGGCGGCGAGCCTCAGGCGCTGCCCCGGGCGGTGGCGGCGCTTCCGCAGGATGGGCGCACCGCCGTGGCGCTCCTCACGCACCAGTTCGCGATGGACCGGGCATGGCTGGAGGCGGTGCTCCCCACCGGGGTGGGATACGTGGGGGTGCTGGGATCGCGCCGCCGGGCCGCGCAGCTGCTGGACGCCGTCGCCCAGGCGCTGGCGGCACGCGGGACCCCGGTGACCGACGCCATGCGCGCCCGGTGCTTCGCCCCCATCGGGCTGGACTTGGGGGGCGAGGACCCGGCGTCCATCGCGCTGGCGGCCATCGCCGAGATCGAGGCGGTGATGCACGGGCGCCCGGGGGCCTTCCTGCGCGACCGCCCGGCCCCCATCCACCGTGGCGCCGAGGGACGGGCGTGACGGGGGACTCGGGCGCGTGAGCGGCGGGACCGTGGGGGCGGTGCTGCTGGCCGCCGGGGGCTCCACGCGCCTGGGCGAATCCAAGGCGTTGCTGGCGGGGGGCGACGGCGTGCCGCGCGTGGTGCGGGTGGCGCGCGACCTGGCCGCCGCCGGGTGCACGCCCATCGTGGTGGTGCTGGGGGCCGAGGCGGAGCGGGTGGCGGCGGCGCTGGCGGGGGAGGCGGTGCGCCCCGTCACGCACGCGGGGTGGACGGCGGGGATGGGGAGCTCCATCGCGGCGGGGGTGCGCGCGCTGGAGGCGGCGCTGGAGGGGACGCCGGCATGGACCGCGGTGGGGGCCGCGCTGGTGGCCCCGTGCGACATGCCCGGCGCCACGGTGGCGCACCTGCGCTGGCTGGTGGAGGCCAGTGGCGGGGGGACCTGGCGCGTGGCCTCGGGGTACGCCGACGGCGCGCGCGGCATGCCGGCCGTGCTCCCGCGGGGCGACTGGCCGGCGTTGCAGGCGCTCACCGGCGAGGGGGGCGCGCGCGCGCTGCTCCGCGGGGCCGACGTGGCCGTGGTGCCCCTGGCCGACGGCGACGGCGACCTGGACACGCCGGAGGCGGTGCGCGCGTGGCGCGCCTCGTGGGGGGCTATCGGCACGTGACGGGCGGGTGGAAGTTGGGGAGAGCCGCGCGTGGCGGTCGCCGCGCGCCCACCCCATTTCCGGAGCCACCCGATGATCCCGACCTTGCAGCTCGCCCTGGGTGACCTGTCGCACGAGCTGGCCAACTCGCGCCGCATGCTGGAGCGGGTCCCCGCCGAGCAGCTGGCCTGGCGGCCGCACGCCAAGTCGTTCACGCTAGGGCAGCTGGCCGACCACCTGTGCGACATGCCGATGTACGGCACCATCACGCTGACCACGGCCACGCTGGACTTCGCGGCGCTGCCGCCGCGCGATCCGCACCCCGAGACGGTGGACGGCTTCCTGGCCAAGTGGGACGGGCGCGTGGCCGCCTACCGCGAGGCGCTGGAGGCGGCCACCGACGCGCAGCTGCAGGAGAACTGGACCGCGACGATGGGGGAGCGCGTGGTCATGGCGATGCCGCGGCTGGCCATGCTGCGCGGCATGGTGATGAACCACATGATCCACCATCGCGCGCAGCTGTCGATCTACTACCGGCTCCTGGACGTGCCGCTGCCCGGCATGTACGGCCCCACCGCCGACGAGCGGTAGGCGCGCCCGGACGGGCGCTGATCGCGGCGCGGGAGACGGCGGGCGACTTGCCTTCCGCGCCGGACCGACCGATACTGGCAGGGTGCGGCGTTTTCCCGACTTGGCGGGCCGCACCACCGGGAGGGGCCTCGGGCCCGCGCCCGGCGTCACCGTCTAAGTCGCTGGATGCGCCGGCGACTCCACAGTCGCCGGCGTTCGTGCGTCGGCGCACCGGGAGGATTGCGATGACCCCGACCACCGCCCCTGCGCGCCCGCTGTCGTATTGGGCCCCGCACTGGCAGCCTGCCGTCTTCACCCGCGCCGACGGCGAGGTGCCCATCCCCGACTTCCGGCACGGCGAGGTGGAAATCGCGCGGCTGGTGGTGGACGCGCTGGTCCCCGAGCTGTTCAGCCTGCGGGCGCGGCGCGCGCGGGCGGGGCGGCCCTACCGGTACGAACTGGTGGACAGCGTGGGGACGGACCTCGCGCTGCCGCGCGCCCCGGCGGGGACGCTGTCGCTGGACGAGGTGGTGGCGCTGCTGGACGGCGCCGCCGCGTACGGGCTGCCCCATCCGGCGCTCCCCTTCGTCGAGCGCCTCACGCACGCCACCCTCGACGCGGGGACGCTGACGCCGAAGGAGGCGGCCGCGGCGCTCCGGGTGGAGAGTGCCGTGTACGCCTCCTTGGGGTCGGTCTACGCGCCGCGCATCGCGGCGGCGGTCAGGGCGTGGGCGGCGTCGGCGGCGTGACCGGCGCGGGGAGCGCGGGCGGCTCCTCCCCACCACGCTGCTGACGGATCCGGTCCAGCATCGGGAACTCGCCGGGCTGCGGGGGCGCGCCGGGGCCGAAGCCGCGGCCCATGCCGCCACCCATCCCGCCGCCCATGCCGCGGCCCATGCCCCCGCCCATCCCGGGGCGCATGCCGCCGCCCGTCCTGCCGCCCATCCCGCGGCCCATCCCCCCGCGCATGCCAGGGCGCATGCCGCCGCGCATCGCACCACGCCCACCCCCGCCACGCGCCCCGCGCATCCGCTGCGCCGCCATCCCGCGGCGCGCCTGGTCCGCCATGGCCCGCTGCGCCGGCGTGAGCACCGCGCGCGCCTCCTGCACCCGCTTCATCCCGTCCAGCGCCTGCGCGGTGCGCAGCGCGGCCATGCGGTCCATCGCCGTCTTCGCGGCGGGCAGGTTGCCGTCGCCCTGCATGGCGTCCATGAGGTCGGCGCGCGCCCGCA
>JAGWYS010000206.1 GCA_018969225.1 Gemmatimonadota bacterium
CGCGCGAACGCCAGCACCCCGTCGGCGTCGCGCGTGTTGAGCACGTCCGAGGGGGCCAGCCACCCCTTCCGTGCCGTGGCCACCCCCAGCGCCAGGTGGTCGAAGCCGTCGGCGGAGTGCGCGTCGGGGCCGATGCTCACCTGCGCCCCGGCGGCGCGCGCCAGGCGGCACCCGCGCCAGTCCAGGTCCAGCCGGTGCGGGTCCGCGTTGAGTTCCAGCGCCACCCCCACGGCCGCCGCCTTGGCCGCCACCGCCTCCAGGTCCAGCGCGTACGGCTCCCGCGTCAGCAGCAGCCCGCCGGTGGGGTGCCCCAGCACGGTGAGGTGCGGGTCGTCCAGCGCCCGCAACACCCGCTCGGTCATCTGGCGCGCGCCCATGCCGTAGCGCGCGTGCACCGATCCGATCACGAAATCGAACCGGTCCAGGAATGCGGCATCGTAGTCCAGCCGCCCGCAGGGGAGGATGTCGGCCTCGATGCCCTTGAGCAGGCGGAAGTCCACCCCCGCCGCTTCCCACCCCGCGTTGAGCCGGTCGATTTCCTCGTGCTGCCGCACGATCGCCTCGCGCGTGAGCCCCCCGGCATACGTGTTGGACTGCGAGTGGTCCGACACCCCCAGGTACCGGAGCCCGCGGGCGCGCGCGGCGTCGGCCAGCTCGACCAGCGTCGCATGGCCGTCGGAGTCGTGCGAATGGCAGTGCAGCGCCCCCGCCAGGTCGGCGGGGGACACCAGCCCCGCCAGCGCGTCCCCCGCGTCCACCTCACCGGTCCCCTCCCGCAACTCGGGAGGAATGCTGGGGAGCCCCACGGCGCCGTAGAGCGCGGCCTCGTCGGCCACCGGCAGGCGGGCCCCCTCGGCGCCCACCCAGGCGTCGCCCTCCAACGTCATCCCGCGCGCCGCCGCGCGCGCCAGCACCGCGGCCACGTGCGCCTCGCTCCCGGTGCCCTCCCAGAGCGCCGCGCCCCAGTGCGACGGGCGCACGCACACCAGGGTCAGCCGCACGCCGTCGGGGAGGCGCAGCGTCCGCGTGGCGCCTCCCCCGGCGCCCGGTGCGCCGGCCCCCAACCGGTGCGCGATGGCGTCGGCTGCCACCCCTGGAGACCCCTCCACCGCGGCCACGACCACCACCTCGGCCACGGTGGCCGCGCGCCGGCGCACTGCTCCGGCCACCTCCGCCTGCCGCACCCCGGGGTGGCCCCGGATGGCCGCCACCAGGCGGTCCGCCACGGCTGCCGCGTGCGGCCACAGCATGGGGGTGCCGGCCCGACGGCGCTCGGCGAGCGCGCTTCGGATCCGCTCCGCGCTGCGCGGGCCAAACCCCGCCAGCGTCGCCACGCGGCCGTCCTCCACCGCCGCCTCCAGCGCCTGCAGCGACTCCACGTGCAGGCCGTCATGCAACGCCCGGATGCGCGCCGGCCCCAGCCCGGGGAGCTGGAGCATCTCCAGCAACCCCTCCGGCGTCCCCTCCTGCAGCCCCTCCAGCCAAGGGGAGTGGCCGTGCGCCGCCAGTTCGGCCAGCACGGTCCGCGCCTCGACGGGGACCGCGTCCCCCGAGGCATCGCCTGCAGCGGTCGCCGCGTCCAGCGGCGTGTCACCGCGCGCCGCCACCCGCCGGCTGGCCCCCTGCACGCCCACCACCACCTCCCGGGGAGCGCCATGCAGCTCCAGGAGCGTGGCCACATGGGCGAGGGCGTGGCCGGCGGCGCGGCAGTCCATGTCGGAAGCTAACCCGAAGTGGCGGACACCTCACCCCCGGGGGCGTCGAGGAAGGCGCGCACGGCCGCCCAGAGCGGCGCGGGCGCTTCCACGTACGGCACGTGCCCGCACCCCTCCAGCACCACGAGGCGCGCCCGGAGTGCCGCCGCTGCGGCCTCCGCCGAGGCGAGCGGGATGGGATCCTCCCGCCCATGCACCACCAGCGTCGGCAGCGACAGCGACGCCAGCGCCGGACGGAGGTCGTAGTCCCCCAGGCTGTCCCACACCGCCTGCTGCACCTTGGCCGTGACCCGGAACGGCGTGAGATCCCGGGCGCGCTGCGGGTCGGCAAAGTACCCCGCCACGCTGAGCTCGAACGCACGCTGCCGGTAGGCGGCGGGGTCCGACTCGCGCACCCCTGAAGCGGCCAGCGCCTCGCGCATGGCCAGCACGGCGGGGGCCCGCCCCCGGGCGGCCAGCGCCTGCTCGAACGGCGGGCGCCAGCGCTGCGCCACCGGGGCGGGGGAGAGCAGCACCAGCGCGCGCACCGGCGGGAGGGAACGGCGCGTGCCCTCGATGGCATAGAGCATCGCCAGCAGCGCGCCCCACGAGTACCCCACCAGCACGGGCGGGGAGGCGCACAGCTCCCGGGACACGGCGGCGAGGTCGTCCACCAGCAGCGGCCAGGTGACCGGGGTGGGATCGTCGGTGCGCGAGCGCCCGCCACCGCGCTGGTCGTAGGTCACCAGGCGCCACCGGTCGGCCAGCGCCAGCGCCTGCGGGTAGAGGTAGTCGTGGTGCGCGCCGGGGCCGCCGTGGAGGAGGAGCAGCGGGGGGGCGTTGGCCGGGCCGTCGGCACGCCAGTACAGGGGCACGGGCGTGTCGTGCGTGGTGCCCTCGGCGGCGGGCGGGGGGATGGGGGGCATGGCCGGAATCTGTTAGGGACGGCGGGGCGCGCGCGCAAGGCGTTCGAGGTTAGAATTCGCGCATGGCGCAATCGCTTCCGCCGAAGAGCCTTGCCGATGGGGGGGCCGCCTCCGCCAATGACAGTGCCCATCGCGCGCCGAGCGTGGGCGACCTGCGCGGCGGCGCGATGGCCCTGGTGCGTTCGTTGGTGTCGGTGGTGGACCAGGTGTCGCGCTACGCGGCGGCGGCGGGGCGGGCCCGCACGGGCAAGCCCCCGGGGCGCCCGGGGGAAGTGGCGGAGAGCGAAGAGGCGGCCAAGCTGGCGCTGCGGCGGTGCACGGCGCGGCACCGGGACGCCGGCTTCCACCTGCAACTGCGCGACGGGGTGCTGCTGCTGGACGGCGCGCCCATGGATCCGGCGCAGGTGACCGGCGACCCGGTGCTGGGGCGGCTGCGGCAGCGGATGCTTCAGCTGGAGATCGGCACCATCCAGCTCCGCCAGTGGGTCACCGCCGGCGAGGTGCTCGCCGTGGCCCGCCTGTTGGCCACCGGACGGCGCCCTGAACCGGGGGCGCCGCCCATCGACTTGCTGGTGAGCAGTTGGAGCACGCGCGTGTCCACGGTGTACGGCGACGCCGCACCCCCGGCGCCGCGGCTGACTCCCGACACCGAGCAGGCGCTGGAGGCGATGACCGCGGCGCGCACCACGGCGGACGCGGTGCAGGCCACCCCGGCGGTGGTGGCCGCCCTGCACGCGGCCACCCAGCGCGACGATGCGGAGGCGGTGGAGGCCATCGCGCTGGCGGCGCTGGCGTGGAGCCATGCGTTGGGCACCGGGGCGGGGCGGCTGTCGGCCGAGTGGGTGCTGCGCGAATTGGTCGCCACCGCCGTGCTCCCGCTCCTGATCCGGCGACTGCCGTCGTCCCGGTCGCCGCTGGCCCTGTACGAGGTCCTGTCGCGCGGCGGCGAACCGGTGGCGCGCCTGCTGTTCGAGCGGCTCCCCGGCGACGAGGTCGCCTTCGTGCGCCGGGCGTACTTCGACGCCATCCAGGGCGCCGATGTCGGAGGGTCGCTGCTGGTGGAGCAGCTGCGGGACCAGCGCTGGATCGTGGTGCGCAACGCCGCCACGCTGCTGGGGAACATGCGGGTGACGGGGGCCGAGGCGGCGCTCATGGCCGTGCTGGGGCACCCTGAGGAGCGCGTGCGCATCGCCGTGGCTCGCGCCCTGCTCGCGCTGGGCACGCCAAAGGGGCTGCGCGTGTTGCACGCCGCCATCCTGGACGGCAGCGCCGAGGTGCGCCGGATTGCCGCCGCGGCGTTCGGGGTGCCGGGAAGCGGCCCCGGGGGCGGTCGCCCTGAGACGCACCGGCTCACCGCGGCGCTGGAGCGGGAACGCGACGAGGATGTGCTGCTGGAGATGCTGGCCTCGCTGGGGCTCCTGGGGAGCTCGGCCGCGGTCCAGCGGCTGGTGCGCATCGCCCTCCCGGCCCCCGAGGGGGCGATCACCTCGTCGGAGCGCCCCGCCGTGCAGGACTCCTGGATGCGCGTGGCCGCACTGGAAGCGCTGGTGCGCGCCCGCGGCCACTACGCGCGCAACGCGGTGGACTCGCTGCTGGAGGACGCCGACCCCGAGGTGGCCGCCGCCGCCCGGCGGCTGGCCCCCTCGGTGGAGCTGCGCTGACGGGGGGAGTCGCCGAGCCGCCGCTCAGCGGTCGGTGAAGTCGGTTGCCGCGGTCACGGCCCGGCACGCGGCCGCGATCATCGCCGCCGCCCGGTCCACATCCTCCAGCGACACCAGCTCGTTGGGGGAGTGCATGTAGCGGTTGGGGATCGACACCAGCGCCGTGGCCACGCCGCCGCGCGCCAGGTGCATGGCGTCCGCGTCGGTGCTGGTCATGCGCCCGGCCGCCGCCACGCCGTAGGGGATCCCCAGCGTGGCCGCCGCGTCCGCCAGCAGGCGGAAGGGGACCGGGTGGATCACCGACCCGCGCGTCAGCACCGGGCCGCCCCCCACGGTCGCCTCCCCGTGCTCCTTCTTCTCGATGCCGGGATGGTCGGTGGCCACGGTCACGTCCACCGCGATGGCCATGGCCGCGTGCACCGACCGGGCCGCCACCCGCGCGCCCCCGCCGCTGTAGCCGATCTCCTCCTGCGCCGTGGCCACGGCCACCACCTTTGCCGCCCCGGGCGTCTCGGCGTACCGCCGCAGCGCCTCCAGCACCACGAACGCCCCGATCCGGTTGTCGATGCTGCGCGAGACGATGCGGTGGTTCGGGAGCTCCACCACCGGCGCGTCGATCACCCCGGGGTCGCCGATGCCGATCCGCTCCAGCGCCTCGCTCCGGCTGGTGGCGCCGATGTCCACCCACAGGTCGGCCAGCTTGACGGCCTTGTCGCGCTCCTCCGGCTTGAGGGCGTGGATCGGCTTGCGCCCCACCACCCCCATCACGTCCCCATGCCGCCCCAGGAAGCGGAGGCGCTGCGCGACCAGCACCTGCGGGTCCCACCCGCCGATCCCCTCCACGTACACGTACCCGCGGTCGTCCACATGCGTGACGATGACGCCGATCTCGTCGATGTGGCCGGCCAGGAGGATCGTGGGGGCCGCGTCGCCGCCGGTGCCCTCCACGGTGGCCAGCGAGTTCCCCACCACATCCTTGCGGACGGTGGCAAACCCGGCCGCTTCCTCCCGCCAGACGCGGGCGGGGGCGCCCTCGAAGCCGGAGGGGCCGGGGGTGTCCAGCAATCGCTTGAGGAAGGCAATGGCAGAGTTCGTCAGCATCACCGGAATATACATGCTAGACTACGGAATGACTGCCACCCTCCTGCTTCTCGCCATCGGCGCGGGTGCCGGATTTCTTTCGGGAATCTTCGGCATCGGCGGCGGCATCATCATTGTCCCCGCGCTCATCTTCTTCGCCCGCTTCAACCCGCAGCAGGCGGCCGGAACGTCGCTGGGCGCCATGATGCTCCCCCTGGGCGCGGCGATCGGGGCGCTCACCTACTATCGTGCCGGGCACCTGGAGTGGCGCAACGCCCTCCTCATCGCCGGCGGCATGTTCGCGGGGGCGTGGCTGGGGTCCCGGATTGCCACCAGCGTGGACGGCACCCTCATGCGCAAGGGGTTCGCCCTCCTGCTCCTGTTCATGGCGTGGAAGATGTGGCGCGGGTGAGCGCCCCGGTCACGCCACCCGGCGCGCATGCGCCGGGTCGAGCGGGGTGAAGCACGCCGGGTTGAAGATCCGGGCCATCGCCTCGATGCCGTCCACCACGCGCGGTCCCGGCCGGCTCACCAGCCCGTTGGCGTCCAGCGCCCACACCGCGCGCCCGGCCAGCCACCCCCAGCCCGGGGCGTCCAGCAGCCGCTGCGCCTCCGCCGCCGCTTCCTCCAGCCCGTAGCCGCAGGGGGCCACCAGCACGATGTCGGGGGCGGCGGTCGCCAGCGCCTCCAGCGACACCGGCATCGAGTGCGCCCCCGCAGTCCCCAGCACGTCGATCCCCCCGGCACGCTTCACCTGCTCCGGCCCCCAATGTCCGGCCAGGAACACCGGCGCCGTCCACTCCACCAGCGCCACGCGCGGGCGGGGGGCCTGCGCCGCCTTGAGCGTCTCGTGCACCCGCCGCACGCGGGCCTCCAGCCCCGCCACCAACTCCGCGCCGTCGGCCTCCGCCCCCACCGCGGCCGCCACCCGGCGGATGTCGTCCAGGATCCCCGCCACGGTGGTGCCGCCCAGGGTGACCACCGCCGGCACCGGGTCCAGGCGCGCCGCCAGCGCCCGCACGTCGTGCTCCGACACCGCGCACACGTCGCACAGGGCCTGCGTGAGCAGCAGGCGGGGGTGCAGCGCCCGAATGCGCGCTTCGTCCAGCACGAACAGCGCCGCCCCGGCCGCCGACAACGCCCGCACCTCGGCGTCCACGGCGTCCGGCGCGCGCGGGGTGTCGTGCCCGCCGGCGGCCACCGCGCTGCGCGTGACCCGGGCCCGCGAACGCATCGCCGGCGGGTGGTCGCATTCGTGCGTCACCCCCACCAGCCGCGCGGACGCCCCCAGCGCCGCCACGATCTCGGTGGCGGCGGGGAGCAGCGACACGATCGCCCCCGCCGCCGT
>JAGWYS010000010.1 GCA_018969225.1 Gemmatimonadota bacterium
TGGGAGTTGGAGGTGGGGGTGGGGGTGCGGGTGAGGGTTGGCGTTGCGGATGGACGGGTGGGTTGCGGGGGGCGTGCACGGGGTTCACTGTGGGCGGAGTCTCCATCGTGGAGCGCCCTGACGGGTGTTCCAGGCCGTCGACCCCAGCCCCAACGTCTCGTGTTGCGCTTCCGACCTGCTGCTTCCACCGTGGCGGCGCTGGCCGCCCTGCTTTCCCCCGCCGCGGCGTCGCAGGCGCAGCGCGGGGGCCCAGCCGCCCCCGCCCGCCCGGCGGTGGACACCATGGCGCTGGCGCGGCTGACGTTCCGGAACATCGGGCCGGCCAACATGATGGGGCGCTCCACCGACATCGAGGGGGTGGCCGGGGACGTCAATACCGTCTACGTGGGGACCGCCGCGGGGGGCGTGTGGAAGACCACCAACGCCGGCACCACCTGGCAGCCGCTGTTTGACGGGCAGGCCACGCTGGCGGTGGGGGACCTCGCGCTGGAGCCGGGGAACCCGAGCGTGATCTACGTGGGAACCGGCGAGGGGAACGTGCGCAACTCCGTGTCCTTCGGGCGCGGGGTGCTCAAGTCCACCGACGGCGGCGCCACTTGGCGTAACGTGGGACTCACCGACACGCGGCACATCGCGCGCGTGATGGTGCACCCCACCGACCGGCAGACGGTGTACGTGTGCGCGGTGGGGCACATGGCCGGCCCCAACGCCGAGCGCGGGGTGTTCCGGTCGCGCGACGGCGGGGCCACGTGGACGAAGGTGCTGTACATGGACGAGCGGCACGGCTGCGCCGACCTGGACATCGACCCCGTCAATCCCAACATCGTCTACGCGGCGATGTGGCTGTTCGACCGGAAGCAGTGGACCTTCACCTCCGGCTCCGAGCAGGGGGGGATCTTCAAGTCGGTGGACGGCGGCGCTACCTGGAAGAAGCTGGGGGGCGGGCTGCCCTCGCTGATCGGGCGCATCGGCGTGAAGGTGGCGCCGTCGTCCCCCAACGTCGTGTACGCGCTGCTGGAGAGCCGCAAGGACGGGTACGTGTGGCGCAGCGACGACCACGGCGAGACGTGGCGGCGCGTGAGCGACGACGCCAAGACCATCTGCCGCGGCTACTACTACTCCGACCTCCGGGTGGATCCGGCGGACGCGGAGCGGGTGTACGCGATTGCGTGCAACCTGTCGGTGTCCATCGACGGCGGGCGCACCTTCCGCGCCATCTCGCAGCGCATCCACGGCGACCACCACGGGCTGTGGATCGACCCGCGCGACCCGCGGCGGATCTGGCAGGTGAACGACGGCGGGATCGCGGTGTCGCACGACCACGCGGCCACCTGGCGCTTCCCCAACCAGTTCGTGCTGTCCCAGTTCTACCAGCTGCACGCCGACAACCGGGAGCCCTTCTACTTCCTGGGGGGCGGGCTGCAGGACAACGGCAACTGGGTGGGCCCCAGCCGCACGCGCGACCCGATCGGGATCCTGGTGGACGACTGGAGCATGGTGTCGTACGGCGACGGCTACTACCAGACCACGCACCCCGACGACCCGGACTACTTCGTGACCGACGCGCAGGGGGGGATGATCTTCCGCACGCGGATGCAGACGCGGGAGCAGGAGGACATCTCGCCGCAGCCGCGGCGCAACGACGGCGGGCCGGTGAACGCGCTGCGCTACCGCTTCAACTGGAACGCGCCGGTGGTGGCGTCGCCGCACGACGGGACGGTGCTGTACTTCGGCGGGCAGGTGCTCTTCAAGTCCACCGACTTCGGCGGGACGTGGACCGCCATCTCGCCGGACCTCACCAAGAACGACAGCACGAAGCACGGGTGGGCCGGCGGGCCGGCCATGCAGGAGGCCACCACCGCCGAGTACTACAACACCATCTACAGCGTGGCGGAGTCGCCGGTGCAGGCGGGGCTCATCTGGGTGGGGGCGGACGATGGCAACCTCCAGCTGACGCGCGACGGCGGGAAGACGTGGACGCGGGTGGACGGCAACGTGGCGGGGGTGGGGGCGGCGGCGGTGGTGAGCCATGTGGAGCCCAGCCGGCGGGCGGCGTGCACCGCCTACGCCACCTTCGAGCGGAAGTTCATGGATGACCTGCGCCCGTACGCCTACCGCACCACCGACTGCGGGGCCACGTGGACCAGCATTGCGGGGAACCTGCCGGAGGGGGCGTACCTGCAGGTGCTGCGCGAGGACCCGCGCAACCCCGACGTGCTGTACGCGGGGACGGAGACGGGGCTGTACGTGAGCGTGAGCGGGGGAGGGTCGTGGTTCCGGCTGGGGGGGAACCTGCCGGCGGTACCGGTGCACGAGGTGCTGGTGCACGGGCGCGAGAACGACCTGATCGTGGCCACGCACGGGCGCGGCGCCTGGATCCTGGACGACGCGTCGGCGATCCAGGAGCTGGCGGCGGCGGCGGCGAAGCCGGTGCACCTGTTCGGGATGCGCACGGCCACGCGCTTCGCGACGAAGCAGGCGAAGGGGTCACTGGGGGATGCGCTGTTCCGCGCCCCCAACCCGCCGTACGGGGCGATCATCCGCTACCACCTGGCGTCGGCCCCCGCGGCGGGGACGCCGGCGAAGGTGGAGATCGTGGACCCGGCGGGGACGGTGATCCGCACGCTGGCGAAGATCCCCGTGAAGGCGGGGATCAACACGACGGCGTGGGACCTGGCGCACGAGGGGCCGCGCCCGCGGCGCGCGTCGATTGCCGGCGAGGACGCGGCGGCGGATGACGGCGAGGAGGGGATGGGCGGCGCGGGCGGCCCGCGCGCGCTCCCGGGGCGCTACACGGTGCGGCTGACGGTGGGGAGCACCGTGGTGGAGCAGCCGGTGCAGGTGCGGGTGGACCCGACCACGCGGACCACGCCGGAGGGGCTGAAGGCGCAGTTCGACCTGGCGATGGAGCTGCGGACGCTGCAGTCGCTGGCCAACGACACGCTGCGGGCGCTGGACACGCGGCGCGGGGAGCTGGAGGCGCGGCGGCGCGGGGCGCTGGCGCTCCCCAACAACGAGGGCGCGGCGGTGGCGGCCACGCTGGGCGCGGAGCTGGCGCAGCTGGACTCGCTGACGACCACGCTGACGAAGCCGGTCAACTACCCGTACTGGAGCGAGGGGCCGCGGGTGACGGAGCGGATCGGCAACCTGCTGCGCAACGTGGACAGCGGGAACTTCCCCCCTACGGGGCCGCAGCGCGGGCTGTCGCAGGAGCTGGCGGTGGAGCTGCGCGCGGCGATGGAGCGCGTGCGGCAGTTCCTGGCGCGGCAGGTGATGATGTAGGGCGGCGGTGCCGCGACGCCGGCGTTCGGGCGCCGACGCGACACGGGGGGCGTGCCGGTGGCGCGCCCCCCGTGGGCATTCCGTCCGCGCGGTTCCGCGCGTTCGGCAGCCATCTCCGCCGCCGAATCACGTGGTTTCGGGGGGGTGCAGATGCGGCAACACGTTATGGCCACGCAGTCCGGCATTGCCGAGTGCCGCCGAATTCGCCATCCTCAATCACATGGTGCATGGTCAGCTACGACGGATCGTGCTCCCGCGGTTTCCGTACGCTGTGTGCTCCAAGGTTTATCCGCACCCTGGGTGTCATCTGCGTCACCGCGTAGGCCGAGATTGTCTTCATGGTTGCGGGAGTTGCGTGGCTCGGTGCTGCCGTCGGGCGTGTGTGCTCCATGCTTCCTGATCGCAATACCGGCATCCGGAATACTGGTGGCATTGCGCGTGAGGCGGGTGTAGGTGCGCTTTTGGACATACTCGTGGATGACCGTTGTTCTCCGGACCGCCGAGTTCGATGGGTGGTTGAAGGCCCTCCACGATCCGATTGAGAAGGCGCGACTCGGATGCAGCGTCACGACCCCTCCCGATCGCTCGGGCTCGCCATGCGCGTCTACGGCGTCGCGCTCGCGCTCGCGACCTCCACGTTCGTCTGTTGGCCCGAGGTGGGGCGCTGGCCGCCGGACCATCCGGCCTACGAGCGTATGTTCGTCGCGATCTTTTTCTCGTGGGGGTTGGCGCTGTACCGCGGCGCGAAGCACCCGGAGGCGAGCCTTGCGCTCGTCGACTTCACCGCGCTGCAGGGACTTCTCCACGGCGGCGTGATGCTCGCCGACACGCTCCTGGGCAACGCGGGCCATCACGGCCTCTGGCACCTTGCCGGCGACGTGCCCCTCCACCTCTCCGCGCCACTGGTGCTTGGACGCCTGCGTCATCGCGTCAGCCCGTACCGGCTCGATCTGTCCGTTGCAGAGGCCGTGGCCTTCGCGATGATGTTCATGGTGGCGGTGGGCGTCGCGTTCCTCAGGCTCTGAGCACCAGAGCGCAGGGAAAAGCATCTGCGATCGCGATTGGTGATCGTCCATCACCGACCGTGCTGCCTGTCACCATGCCATTCCGCCACGGGGCCGTTCTGAGGCAAGTGATCATGCGCGGTTTCTCCCGCGTGACGTAAAACGGGAGCGCGCCACGAAAACCTGGGCAGTTCACGGCAATGCTGATCCCCACTTTCGCGCTGATCATCGCCCCAGCCGAACATAGCCAGCCTCCGACAAGAATGCTTCGTACTTGGGATCGGACGAAATCTCCGTGGCGGCCACCGTCTCGTCGAACGGCGCTGTTTGCGGCGGGTTCGGCATGTTGCGGGTAGGCAGACCCGCCTGTTGCAGGCGCCATTCGCGGGGCCCGGTGCGCACTACACGCGCCGGAATGATTTCGTCATCCCCTGGCGTATTGCCCACATATTGATAGGGGCAAGCAGCCTCGAGTTCGTTGTCGCTGATCCACTTGATGGGATAGCAGGGCGACTTGAATGTGTAGACGAATTTCGGATCGCCCGCCCAGTCCATCAAAGAGAGGCTAGGACCAACTGACAGATCCCCACCCTCATAGTAGCCCGCAGCGATCATGGACCGGCCAGGGTTTTGGCCAAGAACTACATCCGAGGAGATGAACTGGCCCGCGGGATCGAACCACAGGTCGATCCAATCGCTTCGACCTTCTTCATCAATGTCAATCAGCCTGACCTTGAAGAAAAGACGCTCGCCGTTTGGCCCGGGCATCTTGAGTGTGCCTGCCAAGACCCAGGGTGCATCCGCATCGGTGAAGCGAGCGATCGCTTGGCCTTTGGAGAAGAGCGTCAAGACGCTGCCTTCGCGCTTGGCCGCCGCTGAGAGCTCCTTGAGCAGCGCCGCCTCACGCGCGCGTTCGGACGTGACTTCTTCATTGGCGCCATTGATCGTATCACGAGGGGCGGCCGCTGGACCGGCGGGTCCGTCGGCCGCTCGCGCTGCCAATGTTGGCGCGGACTGGTCGGAAGGCACCTGCTCGACCGGACCGCACCCAGCCGCTGCACCCAACGCGAGGGCCACGATGGCGCGCCTGCGCATGTGATTGAAGCTCATACCAGTCCCCGCGAGATACGGTGGATGTTCGTGCAAAGTCCGGGTATTTCGTCGCTCAAGGATGGCGCACTCTTCGCGGACAAAGCCAACCGACATCTTCATGAACGTCCCAATCTCAGATGAGAATCTGAGCGTTTCCGGCCCCGCGCCGCAAGACCAAGAGGGCTTGCTTCACAGCGTGTTCAGGCCCGGCGAGGCGATCTTGGCCGAGCACTGCTGCAGCAAACACATGACCATCGCCACTCGTTGCATGCCCCATCATCAGCACGCCACACAGGCGGTGCATGATCACGATCGCCGGCGGTGTCTCGTCAGACGCATCAAACACCACCCGCAGCGGCTGATGCTTGTCGCCGGGCGAGACCGGATTGTCCTTCTGGCCTCACCGTGATCATGGTCGCGGCCCCTGAATGGAGGTGCAAAGAAGCTCTTGTGTGCAGATCATTCACCGACCGTGCTGCCTGTCACCATGCCATTCCGCCACGGGGCCGTTCTGACGCACCATCCACGCGGCGCGGGCCTAACGATGCCTGCTGTTGCCGAGCGGACCGACCATCCGTGCAGCGTGAAGCATCGGGCGGTCCGCCCGCCAGCAGAAGCCGGACTCCGGCTCAGCTGATCCGCTCGGGCTCCAGCACCTTCTCCACCGCCCGTCCCCCCTCGACGCTGACGTAGTACACCTTGGCGGCGGCGCGCGTGGCCACCACGCGCTTCACGGCGGTCCCCTCGAAGTAGATGCCGGCGTCGTTGTCGCAGGCGTAGCCGGGCTTCATCTCCCCCGACGCGATGAGGCGCTGGTACAGGGGGCGGCGTCCCGGCTCGGCGTCGTAGTGCGGCGAGTGGCTGCCGGGGAGGAAGCCCAGGCACTTCACGATGGAGAGCGCCTTGGGGCGCGAGTCGGTGGTCCCCTCCTCGAACCAGCAGAGGGAGCCGGCGCTGGCGCCGCCGAGGACGATGCCGCGCTCCCAGGCGGTGCGGAGCACGGCGTCGATCCCCTGGGCCTTCCAGATGGCCTGCTGGTTGAGGGTGTTCCCTCCGGAGCAGAGGATCGCATCCATGGAAAGGAGCACCTCGTCCCAGTCCTGGTCCTGCCGCGTGCTGGCGATGAAGCTGTTCTGCACGTGCGGCTCCACGTTCAGCGGCGCGCAGTTCTGGTAGAAGGTGAGCGCGCCCTGCGGGGAGTCGGCGGAGGCGGTGGGGAGGTAGCAGATGCGGGGGCGCGCCTTGCCGGTGAGCGCGGCCATGTAGCGGATGAACGCCGTGCCGAAGCCGCCGCCGGCGATGAGGATCTTGCGCGTGGCCTGCGCGGGGGCGGCGGGGGCGGGCTCGGTCGCCTCGGGCGCCTCGGGCGCGTGCGCGGGGGCGACGCTGGAAAGCTGGCCGGCGCCGAGTCCCACGGTGCCGAGGGCGGAGGTGACGAGGAAATCCCTGCGCTGCATGGGGGCTCCGGGTGGGAGGGGGGGACGCGCCCGCGCCGCGCATTGCTTGCGGGGCATATGGGGTGGCGGTACGTTAGCGCCAGACGCGCCCCTTCGGCGAGCCGTCGCGACGTCCCCCATGTGAGGGTCCCCCTGATGAACGGAGCGCTTGCGCGCGCCGGGCGGCTGCTGGCCGTCCTCGCGCTCACCTCGACGTCCCTGGCCGCACAGCAGGTGCGGACCATCACCGGCAAGGTGCTGGAGGAGGGGAGCCGAGCCCCGGTCACCGCGGCGCAGCTGCAGGTGCAGGGGACGGCCATCGGCGCGCTGTCGCGCGACGACGGCGGCTTCACGCTGGTGGGGGTGCCCGCCGCCGAGGTGGTGGTGGTGGTGCGGCGGATCGGCTACCCGCTCACGCGCATCACCGTGGCGGCGGGGCGGAGCTCGCTGGAGGTGGTGCTGAAGAAGGATGTGCTCAACCTGGACCAGGTGGTCGTGACCGGGCAGGCCACCGGGATCTCGCGGCGCAACCTGGCGAACGACGTGGCCAGCGTGAGCGGGACCGACGTGAACCGTGTGTCGGCGCAGTCGCTGGAGAACGCCTTCCAGGGGAAGATCGCGGGGGCGCAGATCTCGCAGTCCACCGGGGCGCCCGGGGGCGGCAACCGCATCCGCATCCGCGGGATCAGCTCGATCCTGGGGAGCGCGCAGCCGCTGTACGTGATCGACGGCGTCATCGTCTCCGACGTGGCGATCGGGTCGGGGACCAACAAGGTGACGCGGGCGGCGGGGACGGCGATCTCGGCGGGGAACCAGGAGGCGCCGGTGAACCGCATCGCCGACCTCAACCCCAACGACATCGAGAACGTGGACATCCTCAAGGGGTCCGCGGCGGCGGCGATCTACGGGTCGAAGGCGTCGGGGGGCGTCATCATCATCACGACGAAGCGCGGGCAGGCGGGGAAGCCCAAGTACGCGTTGCGCATGGGGACCGGGACCTCCACGCTGGCGTACCGCAACGGGTCGCGGCGCTTCCAGACGCTGGACGACGCGGTGCGGGTGTTCGGCACGGGGATCACCCCCTACTTCGACCCGAACCGCTACATCGACTACGAGACCGAGGCGTACAGCAACCGCCCGGTGAACTCCGACCTGTCGCTGAGCGTGAGCGGCGGGAGCCAGGACACGCGCTACTTCGCGTCGGTGAGCCAGCGGAACGAGGAGGGGATCGTCCGCAACACCTACGCGCGCAAGACCGGGGTGCGGGTGAACCTCGACCAGCGGCTGGGGGCGCGGGTGAACCTGCAGCTGGGGAACGAGCTGGTGAACAACGCGAACGACCGCGGGCTGTTCGGGAACGACAACGCGGGGAACTCCATCGCGTACACGCTCACCAAGATCCCCGGCTTCCTGGACCTGCGGCGGAACGCCGACGGGAGCTGGCCGGTGAACCCGTTCTACCCGTCGAATCCGCTGCAGACGATCGACCAGTTCGACAACGAGGAGTCGGTGTGGCGCAACATCACCACGGGGCGCCTGACGGCGGACCTGGTGCAGGGGGAGCGGCACACGCTGCAGTTCATCGCCTTCGGCGGGGTGGACCTGCTGAACCAGTCGAACCTGATCTATTCGCCGCCCACGCTGCAGTTCGAGCCGGTGGACGGGCTGCCGGGGACGACGGGGAACTCGAAGACCACCAACCTGCAGCGGAACCTGAACCTCAACCTGGTGCACGGCTGGGGGGTGACGCCGTCGCTGAAGGTGACGTCGCAGGTGGGGACGCAGTACGAGGCCCGCTGGCTGAACCAGACGCGCGCCTCGGCGCAGAACCTGCTGGGGGGGCTGGAGGTGGTGACGTCGGGGACGGTGCGCGACGTGGACGAGTCGCGGCTGGAGGTGCAGGACTTCGGCGTGTTCGCGCAGACGGAGGCGCTGTGGCGCGAGCGGCTGCTGCTCACGGTGGGGGCGCGCGCGGACCGGAGCTCCAACAACGGCGACCCGCAGCGGTTCTTCCTGTTCCCGAAGGCGGCGTCGTCGTACCGGTTCCCCGACCTGCGGCCGGGGGTGGTGGACGAGGTGAAGGTGCGCGTGGCGTACGGGGAGACGGGGAACCAGCCGCTGTACGGGCAGAAGTTCACCAACCTCGAGCAGACCACCGTGGGGGGGCTGGGCGGCTTCCGGGTGGGGTCGGTGCGGGCGTCCTCGGACCTGCGCCCCGAGCGGCAGCGGGAGCTGGAGGCCGGCGTGGACGTGAACGTGCTGCGGAACCGGGCGACGGTGTCGGTGACGAACTTCCGGCGGAACATCTCGGACCTGCTGATCACGCGGACGCTGGCGCCGACGACGGGGTTCAGCAGCGAGACGTCGAACGGCGCGGAGATGCAAGTGACGGGGACGGAGGTGGCGCTGAACGCGTTCCCGGTGCAGACGCCGACGTGGGGGTGGACGTCGCGGGTGAACTGGGGGATGAACCGGTCGAAGGTGACGACGCTGCCGGTGCCGACCTTCCTGCTGGGGTCGCCGCAGGTGGGGGCGGTGCGGATCGAGGCGGGGAAGTCGGCGACGCAGCTGATCGGGAACGACACGCTCCCGCAGGCCGGCGGTCGGGTGGTGGTGCCGGTGGTGATGGGGGACGGCAACCCCAACTGGACCGGGGGGTGGAGCAACGAGGTGCGCTACCGGAGCCTGTCGCTGTACGCGCTGGTGGACCGCCAGTCGGGGGGGATGCTGGCCAACGGGACGTGGCGGCACTACGACCTGGGGCAGAACTCGCGCGACTATGACGACGTGGACGCGCTGGGGCGGAAGGTGGGGGAGGTGCGGCGCACGAGCTACCTGCAGGTGACGCGCATCTACTATCAGGACGCGTCGTACACGAAGCTGCGCGAGGTGACGCTGACCTGGGAGCTGCCGGCGGCGTGGGTGACGCGGGTGTGGTCGGGCGCCGGCGGGGCGCGGCTGGCGCTCAGCGGGCGGAACCTGTACTGGTGGACGGCGTTCCGCGGCGGCGACCCGGAGGCGCAGAACTTCGGCGGGGGCGGGGCCCCGGACGCCGTGCAGCGCAACCGCGAGCTGGCGGCCTATCCGGCCAGCCGCAGCTACTGGCTCAACTTCAGCGTGGACTTCTGACCATGGCCGCCTCCCGTTTTCGCGGACTTCGCCTGACGGCCGCCTTCGCGGCGGCCGCCGCGGCCGCCGCCTGCCAGGCGGCTGACATCGGCAACTTCAACAGCCCCAGCACCTCGCAGCTGGAGGCGGCCCCCAACGCGGCCACCGTGAACACCACGGTGATCGGGTTGCTGGGGGGCGCGCGCGGCAGCGCGGGGACCTGGGCGAGCACGCTCGGGATCTTCGGTCGCGAGATCATGAACCTGGACGGCGCCGAGCCGCGCAACGTGCTGGCGCTGCTCATCGGCCCGCTGGAGCCCGGCGGCTTCGGCACCGACGTGGGGTGGACGAACACCTACCGCAACCTGCGCACGGCGGCGACGGTGCTGGAGGTGGTGGACAAGGTCCCCGACTACACGGCGGCGCAGCGGAGCGGGGTGAAGGGGTTCGTGAAGACGCTGATGGCGCTGGACTACCTCAACCAGCTGCGGGTGCGCGACACCTTCGGGTTGGTGTTCGACATCCCCAAGGACCCCACCGTGCTGGCGCCGTTCGTGACGCGCGAGGAGGGGTACGCGAAGACGGCGGCGCTGTTCGACGAGGCGCGCACCGACCTGGCGGCGGCGGGGACGGCGTTCCCCTTCACGCTGACCAGCGGGTTCACGGGGTTCAACACGCCGGCGACGTTCCTGCGGGTGAACCGCGCGCTGCTGGCGCGCCTCCAGGCGTACCGGGGGCGGTGGCAGGATGCGCTCACCGCGCTGAACGAGTCGTTCCTGAGCACCGCGTCCGGGTCGGCGGCGTCGCTGCAGACGGGGGTGTACCACGTGTTCAGCACGGCGTCCGGGGACGCGGTGAACGGGCTGTTCGACCCGGCGCCGCGCGCGATCGTGGCGGTGCCCGAGTTCCTCACCGAGGCGCGGTTGCGCCCCGACGGCAGCCGCGACCTGCGGGCCACCAGCAAGGCGGTGGTGGGGACGGTGACGCTGGCCACGCAGGGGATCAGCTCCAACGTGCGCCCCACGGTGTACCCCACCAACGTCACGCCCATCCCGATCATCCGGAACGAGGAGCTGATCCTGCTGCGGGCGGAGGCGCAGCTGGCGCTGGGGAACCGCGCGGCGGCCATTGCCGACCTCAACTTCGTGCGCACCAACGCCGGCGGGCTGGCGCCGCTGCCGGCGGACTTCGCCGGCGACCTGGTGACGGAGATCCTGTACGACCGGCGCTACTCGCTGTTCTTCGAGTACGGCCACCGCTGGGTGGATGCGCGCCGCTACAACCGGCTGGGGGACCTCGTCAAGCAGCTGCCCACGCACCGGGTGTTCCCGCTGGCGCCGATCCCGGTGGACGAGTGCAACCAGCGCACCGCGAGTCCGCCGAAGGGGTGCGTGAACGTGCTGGGGCTCTGAGCGGGGGCGGACGGTGATGGTCGCGGGGCGTGCCACCATGGGGCTGGCGGCCGCGGCCGCCGCCTTGGCCCTTGGCGCCTGCCGCCCCGCCGCCCCCCCGCGCCCGCTCACGCCGGCGCAGCTGGTGGCGCGTGACGGGGGCATCGCTCCCTACACCGCCGCCGACGTGGCGTTCATGCAGGGGATGATCGGCCACCACGCACAAGCGGTGGCGATGGCGGCGTTCGCCGAGCCCAACGGGGCCAGCTCGCCCGTGCGGGTGCTGGCTGGGCGCATCGCGGTGGCGCAGACGGACGAGATGGACTTCATGGCCGACTGGCTGGCGCGGCGGAAGCAGGCGGTGCCGCCGCGCGGCGCGAGCGACCATGCGGCGCCGCACGCCGAGCATCACCTGCACGGCGCCGCGGGGGCGGGCCCCATGCCGGGGATGCTCTCCCCCGCCCAGATGGACACGCTGGCGCGCGCCCGCGGACAGGCCTTCGACTGGTACTTCCTCACGTACATGATCCAGCACCACCGCGGCGCCATCGCCATGGTGGACGAGCTGATGGCCGCGCGCCGCGCGGCCAACGACGACCAGGTGTTCAAGTTCGTGTCGGACGTGGTGGCCGACCAGACCACGGAAATCGGGCGCATGGAGCTGCTGCTGCGGGCCATCCCGCGCCCCTGACTGCCCACCTGCCTCGTCCGCCCCCATCCCTCCCCCCTCCCGTCACGGAGCCTCCATGCCCCCCCTCGCCTCTCCACGCCGCCGTCGTGCGCACACCGGGGCCGCAAAGGGCGCCACCCTGCGGGGCGCCGTCCTGGGGGCTGCGCTGGGTGCGCTCCCCGCCGTCGCACCGCTCGGCGCGCAGGGGACGCCGCCGGACGCGCCCGTCCCCGACCGGCGGGTGGGGCTCAAGGGCGGGTGGTACGACGCCGAGCAGGCGGCGTGGAACCTGCGTCTCGTCTCCACCACCAAGCCGTCACCGGCGTTCGCCACCCCCACCAACCCCGCCGACCCGCGGCTCACCAACTCCGACCTCGCGTTCCAGGGGACGCTGGTGTTCCAGGGGAACTACAGCGGATGGCAGGTGTGGGATGTGGCCGACGTGCGCAAGCCGACCTTGCGCGCCGAGTTCGTGTGCCCGGGGTCGCAGAGTGACGTGACGGTGTACGGCACGCTGCTGTTCGTGTCGGCGGAGGCGCTGAGCGGGCGCGTGGACTGCGGGATGCAGGGGGTGGAGCCCGAGGTGAGCCCCGACCGCGCGCGCGGGATCCGCATCATCGACATCAGCGACGTGGCGAAGCCGAAGGCGATCAAGACGGTGCAGACGTGCCGCGGGTCGCACACCAACACGCTGGCCACCGATCCCAAGGACTCCGACCACGTCTACGTGTACGTCTCCGGGTCGGCGGGGGTGCGTTCCCCCGACGAGCTCCCCGGCTGCTCGGCGGCGTCCCCCGACGCGGACCCCAACAGCGCGCTCTTCCGCATCGAGGTGATCCGCGTGCCGCTGGCGCGCCCGCAGGACGCGGCGATCGTGAGCTCGCCGCGGATCTTCGAGGGGCTCGCGGAGGCCAAGCGGCACGGCGACGCGCCGGAAGACCAGCGCCCGCGCCGCGAGGGCGCTCCGCCCCGCCCGTCGGTGGCGGGGCGCGGCCCCACGCAGTGCCACGACATCACCACCTACCCGGCGGTGGGGCTGGCCGGCGGGGCGTGCAGCGGCTACGGGATCCTCCTGGACATCTCCGACGTGAAGAACCCGCGCCGGATCACCGCGGTGGCCGACACCAACATGTCGGCGTGGCACTCGGTGACCTTCAGCAACGACGGCAGCCAGGTGCTCTTTTCCGACGAGTGGGGGGGCGGGTCGTCGCCGCGGTGCCGCGCCACCGACAAGTACGAGTGGGGCGCCGACGCCATCTACGCGCGGCGCGGCGACGCGCTGGAGTTCCAGTCGTACTTCAAGATGCCGGCGGCGCAGACCCGCACCGAGAACTGCGTGGCGCACAACGGGTCGCTCATCCCCGTCCCCGGGCGCACGGTGATGGTGCAGTCGTGGTACCAGGGGGGGATCAACGTGTTCGACTGGACCGACCCCCTGCGCCCGGTGGAGATCGCGTATTTCGACCGCGGCCCGATGGACACCACGCGGCTGGTGAGCGCGGGGCACTGGTCGGCGTACTGGTACAACGGGCACATCTACGGATCGGAGATCTCGCGCGGGCTGGACATCCTGGAGCTGCAGCCCAGCGCGCACCTGTCGGCCAACGAGATCGCGGCCGCCACGCTGGTGCGCTTCGAGCGGTTCAACCCGCAGGAGCAGCCGCAGCTGGTGTGGCCGGCGGCGTTCCCGGTGGTGCGCAGCTACACGGACCAGCTGGCCCGCAATGCGGCGGTGGACGCGGCGTGGCTGCGCGACGTGACCGGGGCCGTGGACCGGGCCGAGCGGGCCAAGGGGGCGAAGCGCGCCGAGGCGCTGCGCGCGCTGGCCGCGCGGCTGCGGCAGGAGGGGGCGCGGCAGGGGGACCCGGCGAAGGTGGCGCAGCTGGCGGAGGCGGTGGAGGCGCTGGCACAGGCCAGCCGATGACCGTCGGCGCCGTTCCCCTTCCGGCGGCGCCCTCCGACGAGGCCACGCCGCGGTGGCACGATCCCAAGCGCCATCTGTGGGTGCTGGGGACGGCGATGCCGCTGCTGCCCTTCGTGGCGATGGCCGCGCACGCCCGCACGGGGAACGGTGCCTGGCTGTGGCTGGGCCCGATCTTCATCTTGGGGGTCCTCCCCCTGGTGGACTGGCTGGGCGGGGACGACGGGGCCAACCCCCCGGAGGCGGTGATCCGCGCGCTGGAGGCGGACCCGTACTACCGGTGGCTGGCGATCCTGTTCGTGCCGCTGCAGTACGCCGGCTTCGTGGCGGGGTTCGCCTACCTCGCCGCCGACACGATGTCGGTGGCGGAGCGGACCGGGCTGGCGGTGACGCTGGGGTTCATCGGCGGGCTGGGGATCAACGCCGCGCACGAGCTGGGGCACCGCCGCGAACGGCTGGAGCGGTGGCTCTCGCGGGTGGCGCTGGCGCAGACCTTCTACGGCCACTTCCAGGTGGAGCACAACCGCGGGCACCACGTGCGCGTGGCCACCCCGGAGGACCCCGCCAGCGCGCGGCTGGGGGAATCATTGTGGGCGTTCCTCCCGCGGACCGTGCTGGGGTCGCTGACCAGCGCGTGGGCGCTGGAGGGCGAGCGGTACGCGCGGCGCGGGGTCCATCCGTTCCGCATGGGGAACGAAATCGTCATCGCGCTGCTGCTGTCGCTGACGGTGTGGGGGGCGCTGCTCTGGTGGCTGGGGGCGGTGGTGCTCCCCTACCTGGTGGTGCAGGCCGCGGTGGGGATCGCCCTGCTGGAGGCGGTGAACTACCTGCAGCACTACGGGCTGCTGCGGCAGCTGGTGGACACCCCGGAGGGGCCGCGGCGCGAGCGGGTGGCGCCGCGGCACAGCTGGAACTCCAACCGCGTGGCCACGAACGTGGTGCTGTTCCACCTGCAGCGGCACAGCGACCATCATGCGCACCCGTCGCGGCACTACCAGTCGCTGCGCGACGACACGGAGGCGCCGGTGCTCCCCTCCGGGTACGCGGCGATGATCCTGCTGGCGCTGGTGCCGCCGCTGTGGCGGCGGGTGATGGACCCGCGCGTGGTCGCGCACTATGGCGGCGTGCTGGAGCGGGCGAATCGGGGCCCGCGTGCCGGGGACCGGCCCTGAGGATTGGCTCCCGGGTCCTGCGCTGCGGCGGGTGCCGATCAGGCGATGATCTTGAGGTGCTCCGCCACCAGCGGCTGGTCCACGCGGGCGATCTCCTCGGCGCTGGCGCGGACGGCCCAGGCGAGCCCCTGGGCGGACACGGCGGGCTCCACCAGACGCGCGCCCAGATAGTAGCCGCTGCGCTCGGGGAGGAGCTGGCGGTCCACGGTGCGGGCCTCGTCGCTGATGCCGCCGGAGAGGTAGCGGAGGCGGAGCCCCAGCGCCGACCGGTCCATGTCGGGGGCCACGGCGCGGCGCAGCACCGGCTCCAGCTCGCGGGTGCGGGCATACTGGCGCCGCCCATAGCCGAAGTACTCCCACGCGGCGTGCCCGGGGCTGACGGCGCGCGACAGCTGCACGGCCAGCCCCTCGTTGACCAGCAGCTCCCGCAGCGTGGCGTGGCGGCCGGTTTCCCAATAGGAGTAGTAGCCCCCCGCCTGCTGGACGAGGGCGCGCATGGCGCTGCGGCTGGCGGGGGAGGTGTAGCGCACGACGTGCGCCAGCTCGTGGGCGATCCACAGCGGGAGCAGCTCGGCGTCGAGCCCCAGCGACTGCACATCGGGGTTGACGACGCCGGTGAAGTGCTCGAGGCACGCGAAGGCGACGCCGCGCCCGTTGACCACCAGCTCGCCGGCATTGGCGGCGCCCACGCCCACCATCAGCACCACGTCGTAGTCGGCGTCGGGCGCCAGGAGCGCGCGCACCTCGGCTTCGGCGCGGGCCGCCAATCCCATCACGTCGGTGGTGGCCAACAGGGCGTTGAGGTCCTCGCGACGCGCCTGGACCGTGGTGCGCACCACCTCGTCGAAGACGGGGCCCTCGGGTTCCACCACGTAGTTGTCCCAGTACGCCGCCAGCAGGGGGCGGTGCCGCTGGAAGTAGTCGCGATAGGCCGCCTCGCGGTCGTGCGCCTGCAGGACGGCGAGGAAGTCCGGAACCAGGTTGATGATCATGCCGTGCGCAAGTTACCGACGAGGCTGGCGGGCAACAAGGCGATCGCGCGGCGGCACGTGATGCACGGACCCCACCCCATGCGCGCGGTCACCGCGTGCCGAAGAGGCGGTCGCCGGCGTCGCCAAGCCCCGGGAGGATGTAGCCGTTGGCGTTGAGTTCGCGGTCCAACGCGGCGGCGAGCACCGGCACGTCGGGGTGCTCTGCGGCGAAGCGGCGCACCCCCTCGGGGGCGGCCACCAGGCACAGGAAGCGGATGCGCTGCGCCCCCGCGCGCTGCAGCGAGCGCACCGCCGCGCACGCGCTCCCTCCCGTGGCGAGCATCGGGTCGAGGAGCAGGAAGTCGCGCTCGGCGGCGTCCCCCGGGACCTTGAAGTAGTAGTCCACGGGCTCCAGGGTGTTGTGATCGCGGTAGAGGCCAATGTGCCCCACGCGCGCCGAGGGGATGAGGCGGAGGATCCCCTCGACCATCCCCAGCCCGGCCCGGAGGATGGGGACGAGCGTGAGCTTCTTCCCGCGCACCAGGTGCCCGGTGGCCGGCTCCAGCGGGGTGTCCACCGGGACGGCCTCGAGGGGGAGGTCGCGGGTGGCTTCGTAGGCCATGAGCATCGCGATCTCGTCCACCAGCTCCTTGAAGTGCTTGGTGGAGGTGGCCCGGTCGCGCAGGAGCGTGAGCTTGTGGCGGACCAGCGGGTGGTCGATGAGCTGCAGCGTGGGGAAGTCGTCGCGCGTGACAGGCATGCCGCCAAGCTAGCGCGCGCGCGGCGTGTCGCCAGCGGCGGGTCGCCGCCGGCCGCCGTGCGGGGTAGCTTGGGGGATGGTTGCACCCCCTGACCCTTCGCCCCCCGACGCCGGCGGGACACGCCCGCCGATCCGCCGAGTGGCCGTGTATTGCGCCTCCAATTCCGGGGCGCGCCCGGCGTACGAGCGCGCGGCCGCGGCGCTGGGGCGCGCGTTCGCGGAGGCCGGGTGGGCGGTGGTGTACGGCGGGGGGCGCGTGGGGATGATGGGGGCGCTGGCGGATGCGGCGCTGGCGGCGGGGGGCGAGGTGATTGGCGTGATCCCCCATGGCCTCGTGCAGCGGGAAGTGGCGCACCACCGCCTCACCGCGCTCCACGTGGTGGACTCGATGCACGAGCGCAAGGCGATGATGGCCGACCTGGCCGACGCCTTCGTGACGCTGCCGGGGGGAATCGGCACGCTGGAGGAGTTCTTCGAGGCGTGGACGTGGGGGCAGCTGGGGGTGCACCGCAAGCCGGTGGCGCTGCTGGATGTGGACGACTACTGGGCCCCGCTGCTGGCCATGTTGCGGCACGCCGAAGCGGAGGGATTCCTGCGCGGGGCGCTGTCGGAGTGGCTGATGGTGTACGACACGCCGGAGGCGGTGGTGCGCGGGCTGCCGCGCGTGACGCCGCCGGCGGTGCGGCGCTGGTTGCGGCTGGGCGAGACCTGACGCATCGCGCCCGGCGGCGGGCGCAGCCGGCCGGCTGCATCTGGCGGCTGGTGCCCGGGCAAGCGAGAATCCCCATGCCATGGCCACGGCGCTCATTCAGCAGGCATTTGACCAAGCGGCGCAGCTGCAGCTGTTGCTGGAAGTGGACGGGCGGCTCCGCGCGGTGAATGCGGCGGCGGCGCGCGCGGTGGGACGTCCGCCCGTCGCGCTGGTGGGGCGGCGGATCTGGGACAGCCCCTTCGCGGCGCTGCTGGGCGACGCCGAGTCCGCCGTCCGGCCCCTGGTGGCGGAGGCGGCGGACGGCACGAGGGGACAGGTGGAGGTGCCCGTGTCGCGCCTGGACGAGCCCCCGCGGTGGTTCGAGTTCACTGCCACCCCTGTGCGCGACCCGCGTGGCGCGGTGCACGCCGTGCTGCTGGAGGGGCGCGACCGCACCACGCACCGCGAGGTGGAGCACGTCCGGCGGGAGATCGCGGCGATGGCGTCCATGGGGCGCCTGGCGGCGAGCGTGGCGCACCAGGTCAACAACCCCCTGGCGGGGATCCAGAACGCGTTCCTGCTGGTGCGCGACGCCATCCCCGCCGACCATCTGTACGCGCGCTTCGTGGAGGCGATCGACCGGGAGATCGCGCGGATCGCGGCGCTCACGCGGCAGCTGGTGGAGACGTACCGCCCCGACCCGGGGCCGCGCTCGGAGGCCTCGGTGATCCTGGCGGTCCACGACGCGGTGCACTTCCTGCGCCAGTTGCATGGCGGTCGTCCGCTGGCGCTGGCGGTGGACGTGTCGGAGGCGCCCACCATGATCCCCATCCCCGACGCGCTGCTGCGCCAGACGCTCTACAACCTGCTGCAGCAGGCGGCCGACGAGCTGCCGGCCACCGGGACGCTGTCGGTGCGCGTGGCGCGGGAGGGGGACGGGTGCGTGATTCGCGTGCAGCATGACGGGGCCACGCTCACCGACGCGCAGCGGGCGCAGCTGTTCGAGCCGGTGGCCGGGCCGGTGGAGCGCGGCAAGCGCCCCGGTGGCGGGGGGATCGGGCTGGCGCTGGTGCGGGAATCGGTGACGGCGGTGCGCGGACGCCTGACCGCGCACGCCGTGCCCGGCGGCGGGACGCGATATGACGTGACCTTTCCCATGACACCCCTGGCCGGGGGGACGCCATGACAATGCGCGGACGGATCCTGATGGCGGATGACGAGCCCACCTTCCTCGAGGCGACCGCCGCGCTGCTGCGGAAGGAGGGGTACGCGGTGGACACGGTGCCCGACGCCGCGGGGGCGGTGCAAGCGATCACCGAGGCCGCCTACGACCTGCTGATCACCGACCTCGAGATGCCCGGCAATGCCGACCTCGACCTCGTGCAGCAGGTGGCGCACCTGAGCGGCGGGCTCCCGATCATCGTGATCACGGGCTTCCCGTCCGTGCGGTCGGCGGTGGCGGCCATCGACCTGCCGGTGACGGCGTACCTGGTGAAGCCGGTGCACTTCCCCGAGCTGCTGCACCGGGTGTCGCAGGCGGTGGCGCGCTTTCGCTCCTATCAGGCGATGCAGCGCACCGAGGCGCGGCTGCGGGTGGCGCGACAGGAGACGGAGGCCAAGGCGGCCTCCGACCGCGGGACGGGGGCGGACACCTTCCTCACGCTCACGCTGCGCAATGTCATGGGGTCGCTCACCGACCTCGAGCAATTGGGGCGGGCGCTCACCACCCAGACCCCCCCCACGGGGGCGCATGCGTGCCAGTTGATCAACTGCCCGCGTGGCGCGCAGCTGCGCCAGGCGGTGGAGGAAACCATCGCGGTGCTCGAAGAGACGAAGGGGAGCTTCAAGTCGAAGGCGCTGGGAGACCTGCGGGCACGTCTGGAGCTGCTCCTGAAGCACGGGTAGCCCCCCGGCATTCCCCCCCCTTGCGCGGCGCTGTGCACGTCACAATGTTGCAGCTCGTAGGTTGTCCACAACTCAGGGTCGCCCCGCGCGGCCCACCCTTGTCGGCCAGGAGATCGCTCCTGGAAGTCGAAGGCGCGTCTCGTCGCTCTGCGGAGCGGCGGCGCGCCTTTTTTGTTGCCTCGTCCCAACGTGCTTCCCCTTCATCCGGGCTTGGTCATGCAACGTGCCTCCTTCGCTTCTCCCGCCGCCCCGCTGCTGGCGCCCTCGCTCACGGGTTCCTCGCTGTTGCCGCCGTATGCGATGCCCGGAGGGGGCGCGAGCCGGTTTCCGTTGATGACGGATCGCCGCCCGGGGATGGCGGGGCGCCCGTTCCGTCGCGGTGCCGAGACGCCGGCGATGCGGGTGCTGGTGTTGGGGGAGGATGCCGCGACGGTGGAGTCGCTCAAGGCTCGGCTCGGTGCCGAGGGGCACGACGTGCTGCTGGCCAGCCGGACCGAGGGGATCTCGGCGATGCTCGCGCAGGCGCAGGTGCAGTGGCTGCTGGCTGATGCCCGGCTGGAGGGCGCGCGCGCGCTGGTGGAGTCCACGCGCGCCACCTCCCCCGGGGTGCGCGCGGAGCTGTACGGCGAGGGAGCCGAGTCGATGGCGACGTCGGAGGAGGCCACCGCCACGCCCGTGCTGGCGACGGCCGCGGACGGGGCGGAGACGGACGAGGTCCCTGCGGCGCCGGCGGCGGCGCCCTCCCCGGACGGCGCGTTTCACGGCATGTACGGCGCCACCCCGGCCATGCAGGGGGTGTACCGGATGATCCGTCGCGCATCTCGCACGGACGTGACGGTGCTGGTGACCGGGGAGAGCGGCACCGGGAAGGAGCTGGTGGCGCGCGCGCTGCACGAGGAGAGCCGCCGCCGCGGGAAGCCCTTCGTGGCGCTCAACTGCTCGGCGCTGCCGTCGGAGCTGGTGGAGAGCGAGCTGTTCGGGCACACCAAGGGCGCGTTCACCGGCGCCATCAAGGACCGCGGCGGTCTCTTCGAGGCGGCCAACGGCGGGACGCTGTTCCTGGACGAGATCGGCGACCTGGGGCCCCTGGCGCAGGCCAAGGTGCTGCGCGCGCTGGAGAACGGCGAGGTGATGCGCGTGGGGGGAACGCGCTCCACGCAGGTGGACGTGCGGGTGATTGCCGCGACGCACCGTCCGCTGGAGCAGATGGTGGCGGACGGGCGTTTCCGCGAGGACCTCCTGTACCGGCTGAAGGTGATCACGGTGGCGCTGCCGCCGCTGCGGGAGCGGCGGGAGGACCTGCCGCTGCTGGCGTCGCACTTCCTGCGGCATTTCGCCGAGCGCTACGGTCGGCCGGCCCAGGCGCTGGAGCCGGAGGCGATGGCCGCGCTGCTGCGGCACGAGTGGCCCGGAAACGTGCGCGAGCTGCGCAACGTGATTGAAGGCGCGTTGGTGATGGCTGACGGCGCGCAGGTGACCGTGGGAGACCTGCCGGCGACGGTGCGCGGTGGGCGGGGCCTCACGGACGGGGCACCCTGGGGGGGGCGCCTGGCGGGTGTCATGGCGGGGGGCACGATGGCCACCATCGGGGCGGTGGCGGAGCGTCAGGTGCCGTTGCCGGGGACCGCGGGACTGGCCGATGGAATGCTGGCGGTGCTCGCCCAGGCGGAGATGCCCTTCGTGGAGGCGCGGGAGCAGGCGTTGCGGGAGTTTGACCGGGCCTTCCTGGCGGCGGCGCTGGAACGCCATGGCGGGAACATCGCACGCACGGCGCGCGCGCTGGGGTTGCACCGCCAGTCGCTGCAGAAGCTGCTGGCGCGCCGGGCGCTGCGGCAGGATGCGCACCCCGAACGGCGGGGCGCGCTGCGGGGCGTGGCCTCGGGGGGCGAGGCCGGTGTGGAGGCCGTGGCCGCGCCAGACGCCGCGATGCTGGCGGACGCCACGCGGTGACGCATGGGCTCCACGGTGCGGATACCCGATTGCTCCATTCGGCCATATCTTGGGGGGAGCAAGTTGGTCCGTGCGTCGATGACGGTGCCGGATCCTTACCTGAATGCTCTGGCGTGTCCCCGGGAGCCCCGCATGGGTCGCCGCATCCCCGCTGTTGACGATTACCCCAACCTGGCCGCGCGCTTTCGTGCGCTGGCGGACCCCACGCGCCTGCAGCTGCTGTCGCTCCTGCAGGATGGCGAGCAGACGGTGTCGGAGCTGGTGGACCGCAGCGGGCAGGGACAGGCCAACGTCTCCAAGCACCTGCAGCAGCTGCACGGCCAGGGGTTCGTGACGCGGCGCAAGGCGGGGTTGTTCGTGCACTACGGCCTGGCCGACCGGCGGCTGATGCGGTTGTGCGCGCAGCTGCAGGCGATCCCCGCCAACGGCGCCTCGGTGGCGGGGCGTTCCGTCGGGCGGTAAGATCGGGGAGTCCCCGCCCCGTTTCCTGTCCCTTTGCGCACGCGCCGCCCCATGGAGATCGAATTTTCCGGCGCTGCCGGCGAGGTGACCGGCTCCTGCCACATCGTCCGGGCCAACGGACGGACCATCCTGCTGGACTGCGGGCTGTTCCAGGGGCGCCGGTCGGAAAGCCGCGGGAAGAACGAGCGGCTGCCGGTGCCGGTGGATGCGCTGGACGCGGTGGTGCTGTCGCACGCGCACATCGACCACGCGGGACGCCTCCCCTACTTGGTGGCGCAGGGGTACACCGGCCCCATCTGGGCCACGCCCGCCACGCGGGACCTGTGCGCCATCATGCTGGCCGACTCCGCGCACATCCAGGAGAAGGACGCCGAGTGGCTCGCCCGTCACGGGCGGGCGGTGGCGCCACCGCTGTACCGCGTGGAGGATGCCACCCGCACCCTGTCGCAGATGGCGGGAATCCCGCTGGGGCGGTGGTTTGCGGTGACCGACGGCGTGCGGGCGCAGTTCACCGAGGCGGGGCACATCCTGGGAAGCGCCTCGGTGGTGCTGGAGGTCACCGAGGGGGGCGCGCCGCGCCGTGTGGTGTTCTCGGGGGACATCGGGCGGAGCGGGCTGCCGATCATCCGCGACCCGCAGCCGCCGTCGGGGGGCGCCGACCTGGTGGTGTGCGAGAGCACCTACGGCGACCGAGACCACGTGTCGGTGGAGGGGGCGCGCGAGGCGCTGGGGGCGGTGATCCGCCGCACGGCCGAGCGCGGCGGGCGGGTGCTCATCCCCGCGTTTGCAGTGGGGCGGACGCAGGAGCTGGTGTACGACTTGCACGCGCTGTATCACGACCGGAAGATCCCCAACATCCCCGTGTTCATCGACTCGCCGCTGGCGACGGCGGCCACGGGGGTGTTCACGATGCACCCCGAGCTGTTCGACCTGGGGGAGCGCCTGGTGCGCGACGGCGGGGGGATCTTCGACTTTCCCCTGGTGAAGTTCACGCGCGACGTGGCGGAATCGAAGAAGCTGAACACGCTGCGCGGCCCGCTGGTGGTGATCGCGGCCTCGGGGATGGCCGAGTCGGGGCGGATCCTGCACCACCTGCGCAACGGCGCGGACAATCCGCGCAACACGATCCTGATCGTGGGGTTCCAGGCGGAGCACACGCTGGGGCGGCGCATCCTCGAGCGTCGCCCGGTGATCCGGGTGCTGGGAGAGGAGGTGCCGCTGCGCGCGGAGGTGGCGGTGCTCAACGGCTACAGCGCGCATGCCGACCGCACCGAACTGCACCGGTGGCTCTCGGCGGTGCGGCTGGGGGGGGCATCGTCGGGGCGCGGGGCGCCACCCGTGCACCTCGTGCACGGCGAGCCGTCGGCGCAGGCGGCGTTTGCGGCGCAGCTGCGGGCCGACGGCTTCGCGGTGACCATCCCCCATCCGGGGCAGACGGTCCGGCTGTGACCGCGGCATGACGCCGCCCGACGTGCGGCTGGCGCGCGCGACCTCGTGATGCGGCGTTGGGGTGGGCGCCTCGCGGGCGCCGCCGCGCTGGGGTGGCTGCTGGTGCTGCTGCTGGTGGCGGCGTGGGGCACGCGGGATGCCAGCGGCCACGGCGATGTGATCGTGGTGCTGGGGGCCGCGCACTACGCCGGACGCCCGTCGCCGGTGCTGCGGGCGCGCCTCGACCAAGGGGTGGCGCTCTGGCGGGCCGGTCGGGCGCCGCGCCTGCTGGTCACGGGCGGGCGGCGTGCCGGCGACGCGCTGAGCGAGGCCGAAGCCGGGGCCCGGTACCTGCGCCGCCATGGGGTGCCGACCTCGGCGATCCTGCTGGAAGTGGAAGGGCGCACCACGCTGGCGTCGATGCGCGGCGCGGCGCGCGTGCTGCACGAGGCGGTGGGGGCGCAACCGCGGGTGCTGCTGGTGAGCGACCCCTTCCACATGCTGCGGCTGGAGCTGGTGGCGCGATTGCTGGGGATGCGTCCCCTCCCCACCCCCACGCGCACCAGCCCCATCTCCGCGCGCACGCGGGTGCAGCTGGAGTACCTGGTGCGGGAAACCGGGGCGCTGCCGGCTGACGTGTGGCAGCTGGTGCGCCCCGGCGGGCGCGATTGAGCCCCGCCCTGGCCGACCCGCGGGGCGGGGGCTCCCCGCCCCCGCGCCTACCGGATGCCCCCGCCCTCACGCAGCACGCGCTGCCGGCCGCGCGCGTCCACTTCCACCAGTGGCAGGTCACGCACGTCGCCGTGCAGCGGGAGTCGGAACGCGTCGTCGACGCCGAAGCGCAGCGGCGCCGTGAGCGAAAAGGCGTCCGCGCCGGCCAGGTTGACCACGTACCCCATGTCCTGCAGTGATCCCGCGGTGATGCGGCTGAGCGGCATCCCCCCCGCCTTGGCAAACCCCTGCATGAGCTCGCGCCCGAAGATGGTCTCGCGCCAGTGCGCGTCGCGCGTGCCCGGGCCCCCGGTGTTCTCCACCGGCACGGGCATGCCGCTGTAGGTGACGGTGTTGAGTGCCGCGAACTGCGCGCGCGCCACCGGGCCGGTGAAGTGGGGGTCCGGGGTGCCGGCGCCCGTCAGCAGCGTGCGCGAGCGGTCGTTCCAGAGGGTTCCCACCCCCAGCACGTGCCCCATCTCGTGCAGGACCACGTCGGTGAGCAACCCGCGGGAGGTGAGGGTGGGCATGTCGTCCAGATCGAACTCCATGATGCCTATGAGGGTGAGGCGCGAGGCGATGCCGACGAAGCAGGGGGCGGCCTGCCCGAGGATCCGTCCGGGGCCGTCGATGGAGACGATGCGGGCGTAGATGACGACGTCGTTGATGGTCTCGTTGATGGCTGGGAGCCAGCTCAGCCCGCATCCCCCGGCCGGGATGTTGACGGGGATGGTGTGCACGTCCCCCACGATGATCCGGCGCCACTTGGCCGCCGCTGCGGCGAACGCGTCACGCACCTGCGGCGAGGCGCCGTCGCCGATGAAGCGGACCTCGAGGTTGTATTGCGTCTGCACTGCGGTGGCGGTGAAGGTGGCCGACCGCCCGGGGATCATGGAGCTGGTGGCCACCAGCGTCTGGGTCTGGGCGCTCCCGAGGGTCCAGCTCCCCACGAAGGCGGTGCCGTTGGCCGGGTCCGTGGTGGAGGTGCCCACCGTCACCGTCCCGCTGTTGGGGCCCGGGGTGAAGGTGACGGGGACGTTCCCCACGGGGTTGCCGAACTCGTCCACGGCGCGCGCGCCCGGGATGATGTCCACCGGGAATCCGCTGAGCCCCTGTTGGCCGTCGCCAACGGCCCTGACGAGGTTGGTCGGGGGGCCGGGGAGGGCGGTGACCGGGAAGGGGATGAAGGGGAGCGACCCGGCCACGGCGCGAGCCAGCTGTCCCCCGGCGCCGGTGCCGAGCCGCCACGAGGTCACCGTGGCGATCCCCAGCGCGTTGGTGACCTGCGTGGCCCCGGTGAGGGTGCCGCTTCCCTCGAGCAGGGAGAACACCACCTGCACCCCGGGCACCGGGTTGCCGTACAGGTCCTCCGCACGCACCGACGGCGGCGAGGGGACCAGCGTGTTCACGACGGCGGTCTGCCCCTCGGGGCTCACCCGCACCAGCGTGTTGAGCGGCCCCGGCTCGGCGGTGGCCGTGAAGGTGAAGGGGGTGGCGATCCCGTCGGCGATGGCCGTGAGCGTCTGGGTGCCGGACTTGGTGCCCAGCGTCCACCCGCCCGAGCTGGCCTCGCCGCTGGGGAGGGTGCGCACCGAGTCGTTGACCACGCGCCCGCCGCTGCTGGCGCGCCACCGCACCATCACGCCCTTCATTCCCTTCCCCTTGGCATCGAGGATGCGCACGACCGGGACGGTGCCGACGGCCGACGCCACGGTGGCGGCCGTGGTGGCGCTCGCGGTGGGCTCGATGGTGGTGGCCACCGGCGAGTCGCCGCAGGCGGCCAGGAGCCCCGCGGCGAGCGCGGCCACGACACGGGTGCGATGAGGACGGGCGAAGGCTGGTGACATGGGCGTGTGTGGTGGCGCGACGGCGCCGATGAGGTCCTGCGGAATGGGAAGGAACACCGGATGCGGGGGCGGGGTTCCGGGTTCGCCGACCACCCCCCCACATTACCCGGATGCCCATCCCTGTCGAGCACTACCATCTCCCGAACGGCCTGCACGTGGTGCTGTCGGAGGACCACACCGCCCCCATCGTGGCGGTGAACCTCTGGTACCACGTGGGGTCGGCCAACGAACGCGCGGACCGCACCGGCTTCGCGCACCTGTTCGAGCACATGCTCTTCCAGGGCTCCGCCAATGTGGAGGCCAACGAGCACTTCGAGCTGGTGCAGCGCGCCGGCGGGACGCTCAACGGCTCCACCTGGCTGGACCGCACCAACTACTACGAGACCGTCCCCTCCAACCAGCTGGCGCTGGCGCTGTGGCTGGAGGCCGACCGCATGGCGCGGCTGCTCCCCGCCATGACCCAGCAGAAGCTCGACACGCAACGCGACGTGGTCAAGAACGAGCGGCGGTGGAGCGTGGACAACCAGCCGTACGGGACCTGGTGGGAGCGCCTCCCCGCGCTGTGCTTCCCCGAGACGCACCCCTTCCACCACTCGCTCATCGGCTCGATGGAGCACCTGTCGGCGGCGTCGCTGGAGGACGTGGCCGGCTTCTTCGCCACCTGGTACGCACCGGACAATGCGGTGCTCACCATCGCGGGCGACTTCGAGCCCGGCGAGGCGCGGCGGCTGGTGGAGGCGCACTTTGGCCCCATCCCCCGCGGCGGGCCGCGCCCCGCGCTCCCCGACATGACGCTCCCGCCCACGCTGGGGGGCGCCCGTCGCGAGGTGGTGGAGGACGCGGTGGCGCTGCCGCGCGTGTTCGTGGGGTGCCGCACGCCGGCGTTCGGGACCGACGGCTACTACGCGGCCAGCCTCGCGGCGGCGGTGCTGGGGCTGCGCACGGGGTGCCGCCTGGAACAGTCGCTGGTGCGGCGGCAGCGGGTGGCGTCGCAGGCCAGCGCGTTCACCTACGACCTGGCCAAGGGGAGCGACCTGCTGGTGGTGGACGTGACCGCGCACCCCGACGTGTCCCCCGAGGCGCTGGAGGCGGCGGTGATGGCGGAGCTGGAGCTGCTCCACCGGGACGGGGTGACGGAGGCGGAGGTGGGGCGCGCGCGCGCCCTGATCGAGACGAGCTTCGTGACCAGCCTGCAGTCGGCGGCGGAGCGCGCCGACCAGCTGTCGCGCTTCGCGACCTACTTCGGCGATCCCGCGCTGGTGAACGAGCAGGTGGCGCGCTACCAGCGGGTGACCGCGGCCGACGTGGGCGCGCTGTGCCGTGAGCGGCTGGGCGCCGACAACCGCGGGGTGCTGCTGTACGTGCCGCAGGCGGAGTCGGTAGCGGTGGCCGCATGAGCGCGCCCGCGACCTCGTCTCCCTCGGCCATGCCGACGGCGCTCCCGCGCCCCGCGGCGGGCGTGCCGCGCGACTACCACTTCCCGGAGTTCCAGACGCGGATCCTGGGGAACGGCGTGCGGCTGGTGGTGGCCCCGCTGCACCGCCATCCAGTGGTGACCACGCTGGCGGTGGTGGAGGCGGGGGCCACCCGCGACCCGGTGGGCGAGGAGGGGCTGGCGCAGCTGACCACGCGGGCGCTGGCCGAGGGGACGGCCACGATGGACGCGCTGGCGCTGGCGCTGCGGCTCGAGGGGCTGGGCACCACGCTGGACACGGGCGCCGACTGGGACTCGGCAATCGTGCAGGTGACCGCGCTCGCGTCGCGGGTGGACGACGCCTTCGCCGTGCTCGCGGAGGTCCTGCGGGCACCGGCGTTTCCCGAGCAGGAGCTGGGGCGGCTGCGCGCCGAGCGGCTGGCCGACCTGGCGCAGCTGCGCGCGGAGCCGCGCGGCCTGGCGGACGTGTTCTTCTCGCGGCTGCTGTACGAGCCCGCGTCGCGCTTTGCGCGGATGGCCGGGGGGGACGAGGCCAGCGTGCCGCGGCTCACGCGCGAGGCGGTGGCGCGGTTCCACGCGGCCTACTACCGCCCCGACGCCACGGCGCTGATGATGGTGGGGGACCTGGACATGGAGCACGCGGTGCGGCTGGCGACGACGCACCTGGGGGACTGGGGGGGGAGCGCGCCGCCCGTCACGGAGCCCGCCGACCGCCAGCGGCACGGCGAGCCGCGGGTGCACCTGGTGCACAAGGCGGATGCGCCGCAGTCGGAGCTGCGGGTGGGGCACGTGGCCCTGCCGCGGCTGCACCCGGACTACTTCCCGATGGTGGTGATGAACGCCATCCTGGGGGGGCTGTTCTCGTCGCGCCTCAACCTCAACCTGCGCGAGCGGCACGCCTTCACGTACGGCGCGCACTCGGCATTCGACTGGCGCCGCGCCGCCAGCCCCTTCGAGATCTCCACGGCGGTGGAGACGGCGGTGACCGGCGACGCGCTGCGCGAGATCCTGGCGGAGTTCGCGCGGATCCGCGAGGAGGGGGTCACCGACGACGAGCTGTCGCTGGCGGTGAGCTACCTGGTGGGGGTGTTCCCGGTGCGGTTCGAGACCACCGCGGAGGTGGCGGGGGGGCTGGCCAACGTGGAGATCTTCCGCCTCCCCAGCGACTACTTCTTCACCTATCGCGACCGGATGCGGGCCGTGACGGCGGCCGACGTGCACCGGGTGGCGCGCGCGCACCTGAATCCCGGGCGGCTGCAGGTGGTCATCGTGGGCGATGCCAACGCCATCCGCGAGCGGGTGGAGGGGATGGGGATCGGGCCGGTGCGGGTGTACGACCCGTCCGAGGCGGAGGACGGCGCATGACGCCCACGCCGGCGCGCCGCGCGGCCAATGCTCCCGCGCACCACCGACCGCTGCCGCAACCGCGCCCGTACGAGGTGCGGCGCTCGGCGATCCAGGGGCGGGGGGCGTTCGCCACGCGCGCCATCCGCACCGGGCAGAAGGTGGACGAGTACCTGGGGGAGCGGATCTCACACGAGGAGGCCGACCGTCGGTACGACGACGCCAACGGGCGCCACCACACGTTCCTGTTCATCCTGGACGAGGACACCGTGCTGGACGCGCGCTACGGTGGCAACGATGCGCGCTTCCTGAACCATTCGTGCGACCCCAACTGCGAGACCGAGATCGAGGACGGGCGGATCTGGATCAAGGCCACCAAGCCCATCCGTCCGGGGCAGGAGCTGACGTACGATTACCGCTTCGAGTGGCAGGACGACTACGGGGCGGAGGAGGTGCGCTACTACCGGTGCCGGTGCGGGACGCCGCGCTGCCGGGGGACGATCCTGCGCGTGCCGCGCCGCATGCAGGCGCAGGTGCGGGCGTGGCTGGCGGAACCCGCGCGGACGCGCGGGCGATGAGCGCCCCACCGGGGAAGGTGTCCGGCGAACGGGTGTACACCGGGCGCGTGGTGTCGCTGGACGTGGACACGGTGCGCTTCCCCGACGGGAGCGAGGGGGCGCTGGAGATGATCCGGCACTCGGGGGCGAGCGCGGTGGTGCCGCTGCTGGCGACGGGGGGCGCGGAGCCGGAGGTGGTGCTCATCCGGCAGTACCGGTATGCGGCGGAAGGGTACCTGTACGAAATCCCGGCCGGGCGGCTGGATGTCGGCGAGGAGCCGGTGGCGTGCGCGCACCGCGAGCTCCAGGAGGAGACGGGCTATCGCGCCGAGCGCATGACGCCGTTGTTCACGATGTACACCACGCCCGGGTTCACCGACGAGCGGATCCACCTGTTCGTGGCGGAGGGGTTGGCCCCCGGGGCGGCGGCGCGGGAGGCGGACGAGTTCCTGGAGCTGGTCCCCACGCCGCTGTCGGCGGCGCTGGCCATGGTGGAGCGCGGGGTGATCCAGGACGCGAAAACCGCGCTCGCGTTGCTGTACGTGGCGCGCTTCGTGGCGGACACGGCGCGGAGCGGCCTTTCCGCCGCGTGAATCGGGTGGGCCCCCGGCACGGCCGTGGCCGGTGTCTTGCAATGCTTGAGGTGGCGATGCCACCCGGGCAGGGGGTGTCCCCGAAATGACACAGCCTCCTGCCGCCCTGTCCTGAATTGAGGACATTCTGGGAAACGGGGGTGGGCCCTCTACCCGGACCCTGATGCGGACGACCGACACAAGTGGCTTTGGCACAATGGGTTATGGAACCGTGTTCCAATTGGTTCCGCGGGGTTCCCCGCGGCACGGTCCCTGCTCCCTGTCAGGGCAACCCTCGACACGGACCGCCGGAATGTCCGGCAATCCCCGTCGAGATTCCCTGCGGATTCGAGGAGTGCATCCCATGGCTGACGCTGTGCGGTCGCGCCGCCTGCTTCGGGCCGACGCCCCCACCGGGCGTGAGGCCTTGCGCGCGCTGGACGACACCGCGCTGGTGTCCGAGTGCCTGTCCGGGGACAGCCTGGCGTTCGAGGCGCTGATGGAGCGGTACCAGGGGCGGCTGTTGAGCTTCGTGGCCCGCACCATCGGCGACCGGGACCGGGCGGAGGACCTGGTGCAGGAGGTGTTCATTCGCGTGTACCGGCACCTGGGGCGGTTCGACCGCTCCAAGAAGTTCTCCACGTGGATCTACACCATCGCCTCCAACCTGGCGAAGAACGAGCTGCGCAACCGGTCGCGGAGTCCGCTGGTGCTGTTCCAGGCCATCCGGGCGAAGTTCGAGGACGAGGAGCGCCCGCTGCAGTTCGAGGACGAGGGGAACCGCCCCGACGACCTGTTTCGGAAGCGGCACCTGCGGGAGCAGGTGGAGGCGGCGGTGCAGCGCTTGCCGGTGCACCACCGGGAGGTGTTCGTGCTGCGGGAGCTGGAGGGGAAGTCGTACGAGGAGATCGCCGAGATCACCGGGGTGCACCTGGGGACGGTGAAGAGCCGGCTCAACCGGGCGCGCGGGGCGTTTGCCGAGATCATCGCCCCGCTGGTGCAGTAGGCCGTTCCCGCGCGGGCGGCGGCCAGGCGCCGCCGGTGGTGCTGATGCCGCGGTGTCCCGGGGGTGGGTTCCGAGGTCGTGGAACCTGCCGCCGGGGCACGGGTATGGCAGGGGGTCCATTTGCCCGCCCCCCTTCATGGCCTGTCGCTGAGCCTCCCGTGGATTGCCGCCAATTTCGCCGCGACCATCTGGATTACCTGGATGACACGCTGCCCGGGGACGTGATGCGCGCCGCCCAACTGCACGTGCTCCAATGCGGAGCGTGCGCCGCCCATGACGCCCTGGTGCGCCGGTCGCTGATGGTGGTGCGGAGCCTCCCCGACGTTGCCCCGCGTTTGGGGTTCGAGGATCGGATGGCGGCGCGGCTGGCCACCTGTGCGCGGCTCCCCGATCCCCTGCTGGTGGATGCGGCGCTGAATCGGGTGCCGTGGAGCGGCGCCCCTCGGCGCGGGTGGTGGCGCCCGGCGTCGCAGCTGGCGGCGCTGATGGGGGTGGTGGCGGGGGGGTGGTGGTGGCAGGCCGGGGCGCCAGGGGCTGGCCGGCTGACCACCGCGCTGACGCCGTCCACCGTGAGCGCCGCGGCCCCCGTGGGGGAGCGGGTGGCCGATTCGATGGCGGGGCGGGTGGCCGCGCGCCGCCTCGGGGGTGTCGCCGCGCGGCTTTCCTCACGGGTGCCCGCGCGATTCCCGGTGTCCCCCCCGCTCGCGGCGTGGCCGGCACCGGAGGCCGTGCTCTGGTACGCGCCGATGGAGGCGGGGCGCCTGTTGCCCGCCGTGTCGCAGCCCCCCGGCCGCGCCGCGATGCGCCGCCCCGTGGCGGTGGCGGACGACGTGCCGGTGTCCTTCCTCCCGGCAGGGGCGCGCACCGCCTGGTGAGTATCTTTGGGGGATGCCGCCGCGCCGCGCCGCTCCCCCTCTCCCGCCCCAGGAAGCCGATCCGCGTCGCGTGGTGCAGGGCGCCATCCAGGCCCGCACCTTCGCTGCGGCGTATTACCTCCACGGCGACGACGACTACCTGAAGGACGCGGCGATCCGCGACCTGCTGGACGCCGCCATCGACCCGTCCACCCGCGACTTCAACTGCGAGGTGCGGCGCGGTGATGGGCTGGAGGCGGAGCTCCTGGCGAGCCTCCTGGACACGCCGCCGATGCTGGCGGAGCGTCGCGCGCTGGTGGTGCGCGATGTGGGGGCGCTGGACAAGGGGGCGCTAGCCGTGATGCAGCGCTACCTGGAGCGCCCTGCCTCCGACCTCCTGTTGCTGCTGGTGAGCCCCGGCGGGGAGAAGCCGCTGGAGGCGCTGCTGCGCGGGGCCGTGCCGCTGGATTTTGCCCCGCTCCCCCCGGAGCGCGTGCGCCGGTGGATCGCCTACCATGGCGGGACGGTGCTGGGGGTGACGGTGACCGATGACGCGGCGGCGCTGCTGCAGCAGGCCGTGGGGAGCGACCTGCAGCAGCTGGCAGGGGAGCTGGACAAGTGCGCCAGCTATGTCCAAGGCGCGGGTGGGACGGCGGTGGATGCCACCGTGGTGGCGGCGGTGGTGGGGGTGCGCCCCGGTGAGACGCTGGCCGACCTCCTGGATGCGGTGGCCGCGCGCGATGGTGCGCGCGCGGTGGCGCTAGTGGGGCCGGTGCTGGAGACGCCCAAGCTGGACGCGGTGCCGGTGGTGATGGCGCTGGCCACGCAAGCCATGGGGCTGGCGTACGCGCGGGCGCGCCGTGACGGCGGGCTCCCCACGCATGCGCTCCCCAAGGCCCTGTTCGACTACCTCAAGCAAACCGGGGGTGGCATGACGGGGCGCCCGTGGGGGGAGGCGGTGTCCGCCTGGACCCGCGCGGCGGAGCGGTGGAGCGCGGCGTCGTGCGCGACGGCGCTGGCGCGGCTGCTGGAGGCGGACCAGGCGCTGAAGGAGACGCGCGTGTCGTCGGACGTGCAGGTCGTGGAGACGCTGGTGCTGGCGTTGTGCGCCCCAGAGGGACGCGCCCCAGAGGGACGCGCCCCAACGGGACGCGTGTCGGCGTCCGGGCGGCGTGGTGCGGCGGGGGTGGGGTGATGAGCGCCCTGGAAACGCCGTTGATGCAGCAGTACCGGGAGATCAAGGCGCGCCATCCGGGGGCGATCCTGTTTTTCCGGATGGGGGATTTCTACGAGATGTTCCTGGAGGACGCCGAGGTGGCGTCCCGGGTGCTGGGGTTGACGCTCACGTCGCGCAACAATGGCGGGGCGGCCGATGTGCCGTTGGCGGGGATCCCGGTGAAGGCGGCGGGGGAGTACCTGCGCCGACTGGTGGGACAGGGGTACCGGGTGGCGGTGTGCGAACAGGTGGAGGACCCCAAGCTGGCCAAGGGGATCGTCAAGCGCGAAGTGATCGAGACGATCACTCCGGGGGCGGTGTTCGCGGACGACCTGCTGGAGGGGGCGCGCGCCAATTACGTGTGCGCGGTGGCCACGGCCGCCGAGGTGATGCGCGAGGGGGACGCGGGGCAGGTGGGGGTGGCGGCGGCGGACCTGTCCACGGGGGAGCTGCGGTTGGCGGTGGCGGGGTTGTCCGACCTGGCGGCGCTGCTGGCGCGGTTGGCGCCGCGGGAGCTGCTGCTGGTGGCCGGCGGGGACGCCGCCGTGGCGCAGGTGGCCACGGTGGCCGCCGAGGGCGCGCTGGTGACGGAGCGCGAGCGGTGGGTGTTTGACGCCGCGATGGCCGCCGAGGAGTTGGCGCGCCAGTTCGGGGTGCGCGGGCTGGACGGCTTCGGCATCGACCTGCGTGATGGCGCGCGCGGCGACCAGGCGATGGTGGGGGCGGCGGGGGCGCTGCTGCGGTACCTGCGCGAGCTGCAGCCGGCGGGAGTCCCGCACCTGGCGCCGCCGGTGGTGGAGCGCCCCGGGGGGGTGATGCCGCTGGACGAGATGACGCGGCGCAACCTGGAGCTGGTGGAGTCGATGCGTGGCGGCGACACGCAGGGGACGCTGCTGCAGGTGATGGACCGGACGGCGACGCCGATGGGGCAGCGGCTGCTGCGGCAGTGGCTGCTGGCACCGCTGCTGGAGCGCGCGGCGATCGAGGCGCGGCTGGACGCGGTCTCGGCGCTGGTGGCGGACCCGGTGGGGCGGTCGGCGGTGCGCGTGGCGCTGGACGGCGTGCGCGACGTGGAGCGGCTGGCGAGCAAGGCGGCGGCGGGGCGGGCGACCCCGCGCGACCTGCGCGGGCTTGGGGACTCGCTGGCGCGGCTGCCGGAGGTGGCTCGCGCGCTGGGCGCGGTGGCCGGCGATGCCCCATTGGGGGATGCCCCATCGGGGGATGCCCCTTCCGGGGTGCTGGGGGAGCTGCTGGCCGGGTGGGACGACGGGAGTGACGTGGCCGCAGTGGTGCGGCGCACGCTGGTGGAGCGGCCGCCGCTGCAGGTGGGGGAGGAGCCCACGATTGCCGACGGGGTGGATGCGGAGCTGGACCGGCTGCGGGCGACGCGCGACGGGGGGCGCGACGCGATCGCGACGATCCAGGCGGAGGAGCGGGCGCGCACCGGGATTGGGTCGCTCAAGGTGGGGTACAACCGGGTGTTCGGGTACTTCATCGAGATCTCGAACGCCAACCGGCACCTGGTGCCGGCGGACTACCAGCGGCGGCAGACGCTGACGGGGGCGGAACGGTACGTGACGCCGGCGCTCAAGGCGCACGAGGAGGCCGTGCTGGGGGCGGCGGAGCGGATCGAGGCGCGGGAGCGGGAGCTGTTCGAGGAGGTGCGGCGCGGGGTGGGGGCGGCGATCGCGCGGTGGCAGCGGGTGGCGCGGGCCGTGGCGACGCTGGACGTGCTGGCGAGCCTGGCGGAGGTGGCGGAGCGGGAGCGGTACGTGCGCCCGGCGCTGCACGACGGGGTGGGGCTGGAGATTCGCGGGGGGCGGCATCCGGTGGTGGAGCGGATGATGCCGCGCGACCAGTTCATCCCCAATGACCTGGTGCTGGAGGCGTCGTCGCCGATGATCGTGCTGACGGGGCCGAACATGGCGGGGAAGAGCACGATCCTGCGGCAGGTGGGGCTGATCCAGCTGCTGGCGCAGGTGGGGAGCCACGTGCCGGCGCGGGAGGCACGGCTGCCGATCGTGGACCGGCTGTTCACGCGGGTGGGGGCGAGCGACCACCTGGTGCGCGGGCAGAGCACGTTCATGGTGGAGATGGCGGAGACGAGCGCGATCCTGCACACGGCGACGGCGCGGTCGCTGGTGCTGCTGGACGAGATCGGCCGCGGGACGAGCACGTACGACGGGGTGTCGATTGCGTGGAGCGTGAGCGAGCACCTGCACGACCAGATCGGGTGCAAGACGGTGTTCGCGACGCACTATCACGAGCTGACGCAGCTGGCGGAGGAGCTGCCGGGGGTGCGGAACTTCACGGTGGCGGTGCGGGAGGTGGGGGACCGGGTGCTGTTCCTGCACACGCTGGTGCCCGGGGGGGCGGACCGGAGCTACGGGATCGAGGTGGGGCGGCTGGCGGGGTTGCCGGCGCCGGTGATCGCGCGGGCGAAGGAGGTGCTGGCGCTGCTGGAGGGGGAGGGGTCGCAGATGGCGTCGCGGCTGACGGCGCCGGCGGAGGGGGGTGGGAAGGTGCCGGGACGCCGGGGGCGCCCCGGTCCTCGGCT